>JAFTIE010000151.1 GCA_017457065.1 Lentisphaeria bacterium | reverse complement strand
CGGCGGGACAAGCGCCTGTTACCTTTCCCCCTCCGCATAAAGCTACGGCGGGACAAGCCAGGTAGCAAGTGCAAACTACCCTTTACAGCTCTTTGCGAATGGCATCTTTGTCATTTTTTGAATGACTTTTGAAATTACCTCCTCTGTAAAAATTTGTAAAATCACCTTTCCCGGTGTATATTTTGGATGGTGGAATGCCGTTGTTCCGGGAGAGTCGCTCCGGAAACAGTTTCCCTGAGCGCTCTTTTTATCAAAGATAAGGAGTCCATAGAATTATGAAGAATGTCAGAAAAGAAGCAAAACGTACCGTCTGCCGCCGGGCAGTTGATTTTGTCTTTGAGGATGCCCCCGGAAAAGAGGTCTTCCTCGCCGGGAGTTTCAATAACTGGCAGATGACGACTCCCATGAGCGACAGAAAGACTCCGGGCGTCTATATCAGACGTCTGCTCCTTGAACCCGGCGAATACCAGTACAAATTTGTGGTCAACGGCGAATGGCGCCTTGACGGCAGCAACGGTTGTTTTGCTCCAAACGGTTTCGGCGAACTCAACAGTTTGCTCAAGGTGGAGCCCAAATAATTTTTAAGGAGATCTATGAACCTGCAGCTTTTCAATGTCGCTCCCCGCATCCCTGCGGAACTTCAATTTCTTGAAACTCTCGCCAATAACATCTGGTGGTGCTGGCATCCTCAGGCGGTGGAGCTTTTTGTCCGTATAGATCCCTACTTGTGGCGGGAACTTTCCGGCAATGCCAAGACCTTTCTGCGCCGGGTTTCCCAGCACCGTCTGGAGGAACTGGCGAAGGACCACGGTTATCTGCGTCAGCTTCACGCTGTGAAAAATGAATTTGAACGCCAGATCCCTGCTGACGACAACTTTCCCAACCGCTCCATAGCCTACTTTTCTCTGGAGTTCGGTATTCACGAAAGCATCCCCATCTTTTCCGGCGGGCTGGGCGTCCTTGCAGGCGACCACCTCAAGGCGGCAAGCGATTTGAAGCTCCCTCTTGCCGGTGTGGGACTTCTCTACCGTCAGGGATATTTCCGTCAGGTGCTGGACCGTTCAGGCTATCAGACTGAACACTATCCTGTTTCCGAGATCCACGATCTGCCCATCGAGCGTGCCAAGGATTCCGGCGGCAAAGAGATCATCGTCACCGTTCCTCTGGTGGACCGTCAGCTCCATGCGGCGGTCTGGATCCTGCGTATCGGCAACGTGCCGCTGGTCCTGCTTGATGCCGAGATCCCCCAGAATCCCCCGGAACTGCGTTCCGTCACCTGGCGGCTCTACGGCGGCGACAAGACCATGCGTCTCCATCAGGAGCTGCTCCTGGGTATCGGCGGTGTCAAGGCGCTTCTGGCTCTGGGGTGCGAACCCCAGGTCTGCCACATGAATGAAGGTCACGCCGGATTCCTTTCCCTTGCCCGTATCGCTCATCTGGTCAATGACCGGGGGTATGAACCTGCAGTGGCTCTGGAAACCGTATGGCGCTCCAACGTTTTCACCACCCACACCCCCGTACCTGCGGGCAACGAAGTGTTCCCCATCGACCTGTTGCGTCCTTACCTCAACACCCTTGCCGCCGAGGCAAAACTGGATACGGAAAGGGTCATCAACTGGGGTATCGCCATCGGTGAGCGTGAAAAAGCCCATGAGATGTCCATGACCGTTTTCGGACTGCGTCTGGCTGCCAACTACTGCAACGGCGTGAGCAAGCTCCACGGAGAAGTGGCACGTTCCATGTGGAAACATCTCTGGCCTCAGCGTTCCATTGCTGAGATCCCTATCCGCCACATCACCAACGGCGTGCATATCCGCTCCTGGATCTCCGCCCGTATCGGAGTACTTTTTGACCAGTACCTGCCTACCAAATGGGGTGAAAATCCCTCTGCCGCAAAGTTTGCTGAAGCGGTGCGTGCGCTGCCTGATGAAGAGCTCTGGATGGCGCACGAACTCTGCCGTCAGTCTCTGCTGCGCCGGGCACGGCGCTGGATGCAGAACACTCTCAGAGGCAGTCTTGACGGCAGAAGCGGGAAGCCTTCCGAGATCCTGCGCCCTGATGTGCTGACCATCGGCTTTGCCCGCCGCTTCGCCACCTATAAACGGGGAACGCTGCTGCTCCGTGACCGCCAGCGCCTTCTGGCACTTTTGAAAGATACCCGCCACCCGGTGCAGTTCATCTTTGCCGGTAAGGCACATCCCGCCGACGAGGGGGGCAAACAGCTTATCAAAGATCTGATCCAGTTCGCCCGTGAAGAACAGGTGCAGGATAAGTTCATCTTCCTTGAAAACTACGATATCGGCATGGCACGGGCTCTGGTCCAGGGGGTGGATGTCTGGCTCAACACTCCCCGCCGTCCTCAGGAGGCAAGCGGTACTTCAGGCATGAAGGCGGCGATAAACGGCGTCATCAACTGCAGTATCCTTGACGGATGGTGGGCTGAGGGCTACAACGGCATCAACGGCTGGGCGATCGGCGGCAATGAATTTTTCAACAGCGACGATGACCGGGACAACTTTGAATCTGCCAACCTCTTTGACCTTCTGGAAAACGAGCTGATCCCCTGTTTCTACGAGCGCAGCGGCGGGGAGCTCCCCAAGAGATGGATCGCCCGTATGAAAGAGTCCATCATCACAGGACTGGGAACCTTTTCCAGTACCCGCATGGTACAGGATTATGACCGGGACTTCTACCGCCCTGCCGCCGCCGCTTACACCCAGCTTACCGCCAACGGCGCCGCCCGCGCGAGAGAACTTGTGGCGACCAAGGCTCATCTGGAAGCAAGTTTCTCAAGCGGCAAGATGAGCATTTCATTCCCTGAGGTCCTTGACAGCACTCTTGAAGATATGCACGTGGGCGACAAATTCAAGGTCCGCGCCAGAGTCTCTCTGGCGGATCTGGCTCCCTCTGATGTGGAGGTGGACGCCTACTACGGTACCGTGGATGCCCACAACGATATGATCGCCAGCAGCTCCGAACCCATGACCATGGTGGAAAATCTGGGCAACGGCAACTATATCTACACTTGTACCGTGGAGTGCCGTCAGGCGGGACGTTTCGGACTTACCGCCCGGATCAAAGCCGGCGGCACCGACTGGGACAACAGTATCCCCAGCTTCATGTGCTGGCCCGGTCAGGAGTAATTTTGGAATAAAGGCGAAGAAAGATGAAAAAGAGAAAAAGCTCACCCAGGATCCTGGTGGTCACGCCTGAGATCACCTCTCTGCCCCCCGGCATGGGGAATATGGCAAACCGTCTGCGTGCCAAGGCAGGAGGTCTGGCGGATGTTTCCGCTTCTCTCGTGGGGGCATTGTTCCGCTGCGGAGCAGATGTCCATGTGGCACTGCCTCACTACAGGCGGATGTTCCATGTGGATCTGGGCAACATGGTCAGTGATGAGCTCCGTGCCTACATGATGCACTTCAACAACACCCGCTCCCGGATCCATCTGGCGGAGGACCGGATCTTTTACTACCGGGACACCGTTTACAGCAGCTATTCAGATGACAGTTTCAAGCAGGCTGTGGCGTTCCAGCGGGAAGTGCTCAACAACATCATCCCGGTGGTGAAACCTGATCTGATCCACTGCAACGACTGGATGACCGGATTGATCCCCGGCGCCGCAAGACGTATGGGGATACCCTGTCTCTTCACGGTCCACAATATCCACACCAGCAAGGTGACTCTGGCTGAGATCGAGGACAGAGGGCTGGATACAGCTCCCTTCTGGGAAAACCTCTACTACGAAAGACCTCCTTTCAGCTACGAAGAGACCCGGAGCACCAACCCTGTGGATATGCTGACCAGCGGCATTTTCGGCGCCCACTTCATCAACACGGTAAGTCCCACGTTCTTAAAGGAGATCGTAGAGGGACACCACGACTTTGTGGCACCCCAGATCCGTCAGGAGATCGCCGCAAAATACCGTTCCGGCTGCGCCGGAGGCATCCTCAACTCCCCCGACGAAGCCGACAACCCGGAAACCGACACCTCTCTTGAAGTCTGCTACACCCCTGAAACCCATTTTCAGGCTAAACAGGTCAACAAGATCGCCTTTCAGTCCAAAACAGGACTGCTGGTGGATCAGAATGCCCCGTTGCTCTTCTGGCCCAACCGTCTGGACCCGGTGCAGAAAGGGTGTCAGCTTCTATCTGAGATCATGTATGATCTTGTCCACCGCTACTATGACCGCAATCTGCAGATCGCCATTGTTGCCAACGGCAGCTATCAGAAGGTGTTCCGTGACATTGTGGCGTTCCACGACTTCTACGACCGGGTGACGGTGTGTGACTTTGATGAGAAACTTTCACACCTTGCCTTTGCCGCCTCGGACTTTGTGCTGGTTCCTTCACGCTTTGAACCCTGCGGACTGCCTCAGATGACGGCGCAGTACTATGGCAGTCTCCCCATCGTCCGTGACACAGGGGGACTCCACGACACGGTAGAGCACTACAACTTTACCGAAAACACCGGTAACGGATTTGTTTTCAAGGACTACGATGCCAACGGACTCCGCTGGGCGGTGGATGAGGCAATGCGTTTCCACGCACTCCCTGCCGCAGAACGGGAACAAACTGTCACAAGGGTCATGAAAAGCGCCAGAAGCCGTTTCAACCACGATGTGACGGCAAGGCACTACATCGACATCTACGAATCCATGCTTGAGCGTCCGCTGCTCAACAAATAAATTCAGGAGCAAAGAGTAAATGGGTAGCAAGTGTTTTAAGAGAGAGCTTTCAATTCCCGGAAAAACCCTTGGGCTCCGGGGAATTTTTACCCTCATCGAACTGTTGGTGAGTAAAACCTGTCAAACAGGTGTTTTTCCGTTGTATTACCTGAAAAAAGAAAACAAAAAAATACCTCATTATGCTTGCGAAGCAAGCGCTTCATGCCCCAACGGGGCGCTTCATATTTTCCGCAGGAAAATGCTTCATACGGCGGAGCCGTGCTTCATTCGATCAGCGTTCACGCTGATTGAGCTTTTGGTCGTTATTGCGATCATTGCTATTCTTGCCGCCATGCTGCTGCCCGCTTTGCAGCAGGCACGGGATAAGGCGAAGCTCATCAACTGCGTCAACAATATGGGCTCCATCGGCAAAGCAGTGCTCCAGTACGGTGTTGACAACAAGGACAGCGTGCTGCCCAAGCACAACGGCATTTCCAACGGAGATACTTACTCCGGGCACTGGGCGTACTCCCGCAGCGGTCCGGAGCGCACTGTTGACAAACGTTTCGGACTTCTGGCAGAGTATATGGGTGTCAACGGTTCCAAAGATCTGCCTCTGGCAGGATACTACAACAAGGTCCGCTGCAAATTCATGTGCCCCGGGCGCAACTTGACTGAAAAGAAAGACTTTGCTCCCACCAACCAGATCCACCTTCTGGGAAGAAACTACTCTGTCGGTCACAAGACCAAATTTTCCCAACTGCGTTATCCCTCCCGTCTCTTTCTGATCTCAGAAAAAAGCATCGGGCAGTCAGTGGATATCAATCTGGGGAACTTCTTTAATGTTGCCATGCCCCAGTTTCATCCCGGAACCAGCTTCAACATCATTTTTGCCGGGGGCAACGTGAGCACCATGAAAATAGCTGAATTGCCCACCGGTGTCTGTGCTTTCTGGTACTCTGATCCCCAATATCATCTTCCATGGTAAATATCAAAGGAATAAACAACATGCTTAAAAAAACACTTTTTCTGTTGTGTCTTGCGGGAGCGGCTCTGCTTTGTGCCGCCCCTGCCGGGCGTTTTGAACCCCGTCCCCAGGCGCCCCGTTACTGCAAGGTGGACAAAAAGAAAAGCCAGCTCCTCTTTGAGAAGGGCAAAGCCAAATTTCAGATCGTCTACGGCAAATCCCGCTGGGCAATGCTGGGGGCTGTGGAACTTGCCAACACCCTGACCCGTTCACTGGGGGTGAAGGTGTGGGCTTCTGCAAAGAAAAAGCCCAATATCTCCGCCATTATCGTAGGGGATGTTGAGGCTGCCAAAAAAGCGGGATTCGACCCTGAAAAGATGGAGTGGGGCGCATTCCGCATCAAGAGCGTGGGCAATGACATCATCATTGCCGGAAGAGATGACGGCGTCTACTCCGAAGGGACTCTCTACGGCGTTTACGACTTTCTTGAACGCTTTGCCGGAGTGCGCTTCTATTTCCCCGGTGAGATCGGCACCGTTGTCCCCAAAATAAAGAAATGGGTGGTCCCTGCCATTGATATCTCTGACCGTCCCGACATGCAGACCCGAACCATGTACAGCGTGGATCCCTTTGTGAACAACTTCCACGGCGGCGGTCCTGTGCGCTGGTATGACACAGCCACCAAAAAGAATGGTGTTGCAAGCGCCCACAGGTACTACCGTATCCAGCGCCGCTCCCCTTTCCAGTCCTGTCACGGACTGGCACATCTGGCGCTTTCTGAGCGTTTCGGCAAGAGCAATCCGGAGTATTTCGCCATGAACCAGCGGGGGACCCGTGAGATCGGCTCCAAGCACAACAACGCCGGTAAGTACGGACATGTCTGTTTCAGCTCCGAAGGGCTGAAAAAGGAGCTGATCCTCGACGCCAAAGCCATCCAGACCGGCAAAGACGGACGCTCCCGCAACGCATTCCGCAACGGACGCCCCGCATGGCCAAACGGCGACCAGATCTACGGATTCTTCAACGTTATGCCCAACGATTCCGCCCACTACTGCCAGTGCCCCAAATGCAAACCCGCCTTTGCCGAACTCAAGTGGAACAAAAAGCACTCCCTTGCCGCTTCAAATCTGACCTGGAAATTTATGACCGACATTGCCAACGCCCTGAAAAAAGAGAAGGTCCCCGGCTATGTGCTTACCATGTCTTACGCCCATTATGCCCCTGTGCCTGAGGTGGAGATCCCCGACAACATGCTGGTGATGCTGGCTCTGACCGGTCCCTGGAGCGATTTGACACCACACGCCAAAAAAGTGCAGATGGAACGCCTTAAAGCATGGCGTAAAAAGCTGGGGGCGCGTCCCTATCTGTGGAACTACGCCACCAAGTTTGCCGCCCGGATCCAGCTGGTCCCCAACTGCACTCCCCGGGCTTTCGGACGCTACTACAAAGAGGTGGGGGACGATATTTTCGGCGCTTTCCTTGAGTGTGAGACAGACTACTGGATCTTCGGTTTTCTGAACTACTACATCTTCGGCAGAATGATGTGGGACAAAAAAGCCGATGCTGATGCCATCCTTGCCGAACACTACAAACTCATGTACGGTGCCGGTGCCCCGGAAATGACCCGTTTCTTTGACACTCTGGAAGATATCTGGATGCGCCACATCGTAGGCAAAGTGGTGGAAACCGATGTGGGACCTGTTTCCATCCGTCCCTCTGAGTTCATGCTCTGGAACGAGATCTACTCCCCCGCTCTGCGCAAAAAACTGTCCGGACTTTTGAAAAAAGCAACTGCCAAATGCGCCAAAGATCCTGATTCCCTCAAGCGTATCGCCTTCATGCGCCGGGAGTTCTACGACCGTCTGGAAGAAGGGGCTGCCAACTATCTGAAAACCACCGCCGATGTGGAGGCGTGGAAGGGGCACATGCCAGTTCTGAAAGCCAATGAAAAGATCACCATCGACGGCAAAGGCAATGAAAAGGCATGGAGCAAAGCCCCTGCCCACTATCTGCTGCCCAACAGCGAAGTGAAGTCCGAGGCAGTGGAAGTGCGGACCTTCTTCAAAGCCCTCAGAGATAAGGATAACTTCTATTTCTATGTGGAGTGCGAAGAGCCAAACACCGCCAAAATGACCGCTCTCAAGCGGAAATTTGACGAATTCAACATCTGGGAGGACAACACCGTTGAGATCTTCCTCAACCCTTCCGGAGACCGCAAGACCGGCTATCAGCTTCTTTTCAACTCTCTCAACTGTCTTTCTGACAATCGCTTCAAATTGAAGTCCATGGATTGGAAATGGAACTCCAAAGCTGAACACAAAGTCTCTGTCACTCCCGGTAAAAAGTGGAGCATCGAAGTCCGTATCCCCCGGAATACCATGGAGCCTTGCAAAGAGCGCCTTATTGCCAATGTCATGCGTTCACGGGTGGTGGCTGAACACCGTTCACCCTTTGACACCTGGAGCCCCAGGATCAACAACTCCCAGTATGTTGACCACTACGGCATCCTTGAATTTGCGCCTCCCAGGACCCTTTCCGTGATCCCCGGCGGGGATTTTACCGAACCCATCCACAGCAAACGGTTTCTCGGACGCCACAAGAGACCCCGCTGGTACAATGACCGTTTCCTCAGGAAAGACACGAAGATCTTCCGTACAGGCGGTATGTCCATGAAAATGGATAAGGAAACTGAAGGATTCACCTTCTACGATCTCAAAGGCTTCATGAAGCCCGATACCCGCTACCGGCTGACCTTTTATATCAAGATCCAAGATGTGGTCAGTCTTTTCAACTGGGGCGGTGGGGTCTATTTCCAGATCGACTGCGGCATGAAGCCCCGGAAACTCATACTCTTCCCCAAAAACAACGGCAGATTCCAGGGAACCATGCCCTGGACACGCCAGAGCTTTGAGTTCACCACCCCGAAAGAGTTCGGCAGGGACAGCAGGACCTACCTTTCCTTCTGCCGTATCAGCCGATTCAATGATCCCAAAGGCGTCGCCTGGATCGATCAGGTGGAGATCATCGAGCTCCCTGAAAAATAAGAGTGCAGTTCCGGGGGGGGAGGGGGTGCGCCCTCTTCCGTACCGTAACGCAGTTTGATCCGGCATGAGTTCCTGATGGGGAACTTTACCGGAGCCGGAGTAACGGACCTTCTTTCCTTTGAGCATTTCAGGTGCAAAGGGGAGAAGGTGTTTTTTTGCAGAAAAAATAGGGGTAAGATGTTGCGGAGAGTAGAAAAAAGTTGAAAAACATGCTATATTTAAGACAATACAATCCACATATTTATTGAGGAGTTTTTGAGTTATGGAAAAAATCCGTATTCTGATTGCCGGGTTCGGCAATGTGGGACGTGGCGTTGTCGCCGCATTGAAGCGTAATCCCGATATGGAACTTGCGGGGATCATCAGCCGTTCCCCTGAACGGGTCCGCAAAGAGATCACTGATGTGCCTGTGCTCCACTACGATGATGTGGCAGGATTCCTTTCTCTCAAGGCGGATGTGGCGATCCTTTGCGGGGGATCAAAAAATGACCTCCCGCTCCAGGGACCCCGGATGGCACGGTATATGAACACCGTTGACAGTTTTGACAACCACAGCCGGGTGCCGGAATATTTTCACAGCATGGATGATGCGGCAAAAAAAGGATGCCATGTTTCCATCATTTCCACAGGCTGGGACCCCGGTATCTTCTCTCTTGAAAGAACTCTCGGCGGCGCTTTTCTCCCCGGCAGCCGTGCCTACGGATTTTACGGACTGGGCCCCAAAGGGGGCTTGAGCATGGGCCACTCCGATGCACTGCGCACCATCCCCGGTGTGGTGGATGCACGGCAGTTCACCCACGCCATACCTGAAGCTCTTGACAGGGTCCGCAAGGGGGAAAATCCCGCTTTTGAGCCGGGTGACATGCACACCCGTGAATGTTTTGTCGTTGCCGCTCCCGATGCCGACAAAGGGGAGATCGAGAAAACCATCAAATCCATGCCCGGCTATTTCGCTCCCTACAAGACCGTGGTGAACTTCGTCTCTCAGGAAGAGCTCAACGAAAAGTACAAGGGCTTCCCCCATGACGGCACCGTTGCCGCCGCCGGAGTCACCGGAGAAGGCAATTCTGCCGCCATTGAGTACCGCTGTGTCTGGGGCAGCAATCCCGAAGCCACCGCCAGCGTTCTGGTCGCCCACGCCCGTGCCGCCGCCAGACTCTTTGCCGAGGGCAGAAAAGGCGCTTTCACCATACTGGATATTCCCCCTGCCTACTTTTCCATGCTGGACCATGAAGAACTGCTGGCACACTGGATCTGATAAATCTCATGACTGAAATAGCGGTATTTGATCTTGACGGTACTCTGATCGACTCCATGCTGGATATCGCCAGCGCTGTCAACCGGATGCGGGAGAGTTTCGGACTCCCCGTCATGGCACCGGAGGAGATCGCCCCCCTTACCGGGAACGGTGTGGTCATGCTGGTGACACGGGCTTTGAAGGGAAGCGATGCTTCTGTGGAAGAAGGTGTCAGAAGGCAGAGTTCTTTCTACGCTGAAAACCCTGTTGAGGCAACTGTGCTCTATCCCGGAGTCAGAGAGGGATTGGAAATCATGAAATCAAAGGGGATCCATCTGGCTGTTGTGACCAACAAGCAGACTCCTATCGCCCGGAAGATCCTTGAGACTCTCGGAGCAGCTTCTTTTTTCGATGAGATCTGGGGAGGGGGTTCCGGATTCCCTCTGAAACCTGATCCGGCGGCGCTTCTGGCATTTCAGAAACAGTACGGCGCCGCAAAGGAAAATTGCTGGATGCTGGGGGATCACTATACCGATCTCGGCGCCGGCAGAGCCGCCGGGTTCAACCGGGGATTCGCCCGGTGGGGCTACGGGGAGCTCCGGACCGAAACCTTCGACCGGGAGTTTGACTCCTTTGAGGCATTTACTGCCGCAGTGACCGAAGTAAAAGAAGGGAGCAGAAGTTATGGAACGCTGGGTAAGTGAAGTCAATGAGGGATGGGGACTTACCGTCAACACCCGGAATCAGCTGTGCGATATCCGTTCAAAGTATCAGCACATCGAAATCTTTGAAACTGTCAATCTGGGAAAATTGCTGATGCTGGACGGGATCATCCAGCTCACCTCTTACGATGAGTTCGCTTATCACGAAATGATGGCGAATCTCCCCTTTTACGCCTGCGGTCACACCCCTGAAAGGGCTCTGGTCATAGGGGGGGGCGACGGGGGAGTCCTGAGAGAACTCGGGAGACATCCTGAACTGAAAAGCATAGATATCTGTGAGATCGACGCAGAGGTCATCAAAGCGGCACGGGAGTTTCTCTCTGAGACCGCTTGCGGCTACGATGATGAGAGAGTCGCCATCCATGTGGGTGACGGGAGCAGATTCATTCAGGAGCACCCCGGGTGCTACGATATCATCATCGTGGATTCCACCGACCCCGCAGGTCCGGGGGAACCGCTTTTCGGCGAAAAATTTTACGCCGGTCTGAAGCGGGCTTTGAAGCCGGGGGGCGCCATAGGAACCCAGGCGGAGTCTTATTTCCTTTTCCCTGACATCGCCCGCCGGGTGGTGAAGTTCGCCAAAGGACTTTTCAAAAATGCGGGGTTTGCCCAGATCCATGTGCCAACCTATCCCACGGGTGTCATCGGCTGCTGCGTGGCATCTGATTCAGAGTGCGTGTTCGCTCCCTTGAGAAGCCCTGATGAGAAACTGCAGAAAGAACTGCGTTACTACACTCCTGAGATCCACCGGGGATCATTTATGCTCCCGGGATTTGCCCGGGAGCTTTTTGAAAGGTGATTTTATGAAAGCTGTTCCCAAAAAACAACTTTGGCGCTGCCGTTACCATTGTTCTGATTACCGTGGGGTACTGGTGTTTTTTGCACTGATCATTCCTGTTATCGCCTTGCTCATGGGCTGGATCGACGGTACCGGATTGAAAAATCTCCCTGCCTCATGGACCGTTTCCGGTGTGGGCGCCATAGTGGTCATCGTACTTTTTGTGCTTATCTCTCTGCGGCGCGCAGAGTACAACTACTTTGAAGCCCTCGCCGCCGCCGCTGCCGCCCTTGAGGCGGAAACACCTGAAGATCTGCTCATGGAACTTGAGGAAAACCGGGGCGCACGCTTGAAAAACTTCATCCTCCGTGATCCGGAAAAGCTCTTTCTTACCGGCAAGATCATGACCTTTTCAGCACGCAACCGTGCCATTGGGCAGAAAATGATCGCCATTGCCGTCGAATATGCGCCCGAACTCAAAGAGGTGGAACACCTTGAGTGGCGTGAAGCCGCCCGGAGATACGTTGCTTTGCAGAAAAAATAGGCGCTGTTTTGCCATTGGCAAACCTTATCTGTTTTTTTTCAGCACCTTGCTTGATTCAGGGAGCATACGGCAGCTTTGGAGGAATGAAAGATAGCCGTATCCGCCGAGAAGAAGAAAAAGCAGAAAGAGCACCAGTATGAACCATTCGCCGTTTCTGACGTAAAATGTTTTCTGCGGGAGTGGTGCGTATTTCACCGGCACGATTCCCATGGCACGCCCCCGCTTGATCTCAATGCGTCCGGGTTCTCCGGGGACATCGAGGAAGGCAGAAAGTCTGCCGTCAGGCTCGACCACCCCCGAACCGCCGTTGTTGCCGCATCTGACCATGGGGAGTCCCGTTTCAATGGAACGCATGAGGGCGTTGGCAAGGTGCTGTTCGGGTTCGCTGCTTCGGGGATACCAGGCATCGTTGGAAAGGACCAGAAGGACTTCAGCCCCTCTCCGGGCAAAGTCTCTGGTGAGATATCCGAAGACTCCTTCGTAACAGATGGCGGTGCTGATCTTCGGACCGTCAGGGAGCGCCAGGGGAGTACGGTTTGTTCCCGGGGTGAGATCCCTGCCCATATCGATCATGCGGATGATGAACTCCGGAAGCAGACTCCTGAAGGGAATGTATTCCCCGTAGGGGACACGGTGGATCTTGTCATATTTGTATTTGAGAAGCCCCTCAGAGGTGAAGTAAAGGGCACTGTTGGTGATCCCGAAATTTTTTTTGTCCGGGGAAAGAGGCACAAAGTCAAGAGCACCGATGAGCATGGGGGTTCGGCAGTTGACCATGAGGGTGCTGAACTCTTTGGCAAACTCCCTGCCCCAGGGATGGGCGGAACGCAAAGGGATGGGAACGGCACTTTCGGGCCAGATGATGAGAGAGGGCTTCAACTTTGCAGCTTTGTAACTCATTGAAATATAAGTGTAAAGAGCTTCTTTGAACTCCTTTTCTCCTGAGTGACGGCGCTGTGAGAGATCCCCCTGGATGAGTGCCGGTGACCATGTTTTATCTCTTTCAGTCATAAGGTGCTTCATGCGGTAATCTCCCCATCCCCAGTTGGCGGCGATGAGCAGTGCCGCAGGAATGAGGCAAAGTTTCCCCCCTTTGAGCGTGACACATCCCAGTGCCGCACCTCCCAGAGCCGTGAGAAAAAGGACACCGTAAGAGCCTGTCACAGAGCAGATCTGCAGAAAAGGCAGATTGCGCCACTGAGTGATGGAAAGATCGTTCCATGTGAAAAGCCGTGAACGGGTCCACTCTATAAGGGTGTAGACCACGGCGGCGAAAAGGATGAAGATCAAAGTCCTGTACCACGGAAGAGTTTTGGCAAGGTAATCTTTTCTTGTTTCATATTCCTCATTGGCGGCAGCGGGGGTGTAAAGGATCCCTTTGGCGGCAAGGGAGATCAAAGCTCCTGCAGCAGCGGGCCAGAGGGCAAGGACAGGGGCAAGAAGGTAGGGGACGATCCATTCTATTTCCCGGAGAAACTGGAATGAAAAAAGAGCCCACCCCAGCCCCCATACCCATCCGCAGAAAGCGGCACGTTTCCACTCCAGACGGTGTGCACACCAGACCAGAGGGGCGAGGGCGGCGAATCCGGCAAAGGAGAGATTCAGCGGGGGGAGCGCAACGGAAAAAAGGAGTCCGCCGGAAAAGCTGAAAAGGAGGTAATACCAGAGGGGGGTTGCATTCAGAAGCTCAAGTTCCCCGGAAAGCACAGGGGGATTTTTTCCCTTTGATAACAACTTATTCAAAAAACTCATCAAAATAATCGTTCCTTATGTTTGAAAAAACAGTGTTCATGCTGTAAATTACACCGTGAACATTTTTTCTGCAACCTGAAAAAGAAGTTTTCGTGCAAAAAAAATTGAAAATTTCAGGAATTTTTTAAGATGGAAATCAGTGAAATCAGAAATTACGATCATATCGTGATCGGCAGCGGATTGGCAGGACTTTCAAGCGCACTGCATCTGGCAAAGTCCGGACGCAGTGTGGTGGTCATCACCAAAAGAGAGATCGATGAATGCAACAGCCGTCTGGCTCAAGGGGGCGTTGCCTGTGTCATGGACAGACTTGACACCTTTGATGAACACGTTCAGGATACTCTGACCGCCGGTGCCGGACTCTGCAAAGAAGAGGTGGTGCGCGCCATCGTTGAAGAAGGCCCCGCCGCTATTGCCGAACTGATCGAACTGGGCGCCCGATTCACCACCCGGGGCGACCTGGGGTACTCCGATGCCAGAAGCGAATTTGATCTGGGGCGCGAAGGCGGACACCACAAACGGCGGGTGCTCCACGCCGGTGACATCACCGGCGCCGAACTGGAACGGGTCATGGTCGAAGCGGTCAGGGCACGCTCAAATATCACTGTCCTTGAAAATCATATCGCCGTCGATCTGGTGGTAAGTCGCCGCTTTGATAAAAATTCCCCCAACCGCTGTTTCGGCGCATACGTTCTCGATATCAGAAACAACAAAGTCATCACCTTTCTTGCTCCTTCCACGGTCATCGCCTGCGGCGGCACGGGAAAGGTCTACCTTTATACCAGCAACCCTGACGTGGCATGCGGCTCAGGCATTGCCATGGCGTACCGTGCCGGTGCCGAGATAGCCAATATGGAGTTTGTCCAGTTCCACCCCACCATATTGCACCATACCACCATCCGTTCGTTCCTCATCAGCGAAGCGCTGCGGGGTGAAGGCGCTGTGCTCAAGTGCCGTGAGAACAAGGAGGCGGAACCTGTTGAATTCATGCACAAGTACCACCCCATGAAGAGTCTGGCTCCCCGTGACGTGGTGGCGCGTGCCATTGACTCCGAGATGAAGCGGACCGGCGAAGAGTGCGTCTATCTGGATATCAGGATGCACTCCGAAGAGCATCTGAAACGCAGGTTCCCCAACATCTTTGCCAAGTGCCTTGAAGCCGGTGTCAACATGGCAAAAGATCTGATCCCTGTGGTTCCTGCGGCGCACTTCATGTGCGGCGGTATCAAGACCGGCATCGACGGCGCTTCAAGCATCGAAGGACTCTATGCCGTGGGCGAAACCGCCTGCACCGGGCTCCACGGCGCCAACCGTCTGGCTTCCAACAGTCTTCTTGAGGCGCTGGTGGTCTCACGTTTCGCCGCAAAGAGTATAGATGAAAACTTTGACCGCTTCAAGTTGAACCGTCCTTCCGAAGCGGATTCTTTGAACTGGACAAGCGGCAATGCCACAGACTCCGACGAACAGGTGGTCATCGCCCATAACTGGGATGAGATCCGCCGCTTCATGTGGGACTATGTGGGGATCTATCGCACCAATAAACGCCTTGAACGTGCCAAAAACCGGATCAAACTGATCCGTAAAGAGATAGAAAAATACTACTGGGACTTCACCGTTACCGCCGATCTGATCGAACTGCGCAATATTGCCACAGTGGCGGAACTGATCATCGACTGTTCACTGCTCCGGCACGAAAGCCGGGGGCTCCATTACAATGCGGATTACCCCTTCCTTGATCCGGAACTGGAGTGCGTGGATACAGTTATACAGCGGAAGTTCTGACACATTGAGGGAATTTCAAAAGCAATGAAGATCAAACTGCCCATTTCATCCAACGCCCGCTGGGTTGTTTCCGCTTTGCAGGAGTCAGGGTACGAAGCCTGCATCGTCGGTGGTGCCATCCGGGATCTGCTCCTTGACCGCACGCCGAAAGACTTTGACATCGGCTGTTCTGCCACCCCTGAAGAGGTGCGGCAGCTTTTCGGCAGACGCAATGCCAGGATCATCGGTAAAAGGTTCCGTCTGACCCATGTAACGGTCAAAGGGGAACTTTTTGAAGTCAGCACTTTCAGAAAAGCTCCCGCCGAAACAGAACAGCACGGCAGGGTGAACTCTGATGAAGATGAGAATGCAGAGAATCTGATCGTTTCGGACAACTCCTGGGGCAGTGCCGTCGAAGACGCATGGCGGCGGGATTTCACTGTCAACGCCCTTTTTTACGATCCTGTCAGAGAGGAACTTTACGACCATACCGGAATGGGGCTGGAGGATATCAAGTCACAGACCGTCCGTGCCATCGGGGAACCGGCTCTGCGTTTTGAAGAAGATCCGGTGCGTATGCTCCGGGCGCTGAAGCTGGTGGGGCAGTTCGGATTCACTCTGGATTCTGCCACTGAAAATGCCCTCTTCGCCAAACTGGAGCTGCTGAAACTTGCTTCGCCTTCCCGTCTGGCGCTGGAATTGGAAAAGATCTTCGGTTCCTGCTGCGGCGACCGCCATTTGAGAGCCTTCCACGATTACGGTTTGCTGGAGTATTTTCTTCCCGAACTCAATCACGCCTGGGATACCCCCCCCATGGATCGGGCTCTTGATCTGCTCTATGAACGTAACTGCCGCCTTGATGAAGGACGTTACCGCAACAGTGTTTCCCTTGCCATGGCATGTGTGGCGCTCCCCTTTGTTGAGGAGGAAATGGGGATCGAGCCGGGAACGCCCATCCCCCAGAAAAAGTGTCAGGCGGTGGTTTCACGGGTCCTTGAAAGGATCTTTCTGCCTCTGCACATGATGGTCCGGCTCAATTTGTCTGCGGAAAAGATCCTCACGCTTCAGACGATCTTCGATCAGGGGAAATGTCCTCAGGAGCTTTACTCTTCACGTTCCTATCCCAACGCCCGTGAGTTGAAGATCATTCGCAGTGCCGTTGACGGCGGGGACCCTGAGCAGACTGACAAAGAGTGGCCGCTCCCTGCTGCTGTGAACCATCTTCGCCGTCCGGGTGCTTCCAAAGGCGGCTTTCGCAAACGTTCACGGAAACCAAAAATAACAGAGAAAAGCGCTGAATGAATCAGCTTTTACAAGGGGAGTTCCCCCCTTGTAAGTGAACAAGTGATATATGCTTATACTCAAAGCGCCCACCTGTGCGGAGTTCATGGTCAAGAATTCCCGGTTCATCGCCGAAGCCATTCCCGTTGACACCCCCGAAGGGGCACGGGAACTCTGGCACGCTCAGAAAGAACGTTATGATAACGGCGGACACATCGTCTACGCCTTTATAACGGGACCTCAGGGGAATATCATGGGGTGTTCCGATGACGGGGAGCCCTCCGGCACTGCAGGACGCCCCATGCTGGCGGTTCTCAAGGGGAGCGGGCTGACCAATGTGATCGTTACCGCCGCCCGCTGGTTCGGAGGGACAAAGCTGGGGACAGGGGGGCTGGTCCGTGCCTACTCCGACTGCGCCCGTCTTGCCCTTGAGAACGCTGAGGTCTGTGAACTGCTCCCCATGGAGCGTTTCGGTATCGTGCTGCCCTATAATTATTACGATCAGGCAAAAAGGCTCTTTGAAGCTTGCGGATTTACGGTCCTTGCCGAAGAATTCAGCGCTGCTGTCACTATTCAGGGTGAGATCAGGGAAGCCGATGCACTTCAGCTGAAGAAAGAGCTTTCAGAGTTGACCTGCGCCAAGTGCCGTTTTATCTGATCCGGCTTTTTTCTGCGCTGCCGCAGCGGTGGCGGAGCCGGCGGCATTCGGGGCACATGAACTCTTCAACTCCCAGAAGAAGAGCCTTTTCTTCAGAGAGAAAGAGCTTCAGTTTTTCCCCTTCCGGGATCTCTGTGACGGGGGAGTTATCGGCAATAAGCAGTCCCGGTCCCCGGAGCACTTCCAGTTCCACCTGGCTTGTTTCAGGGAGGACCAGGTGGCTGATCTCCACCGTTGCGTTGCTGAAGGCAAGTCCGATGCCGGTGCGGAAAAGTCCCCGGGTGATGCTCTTGTAATAAGCTGTACTGCCGTGAACGGTGGAAACACCCACGCCGTCTCCCATGATCTCAGAGGCGTAGAGTTCGCCGTCGATAAAGACCTTGAACCGCAGAGCGCCGCAGCAGATTTTGTTGTGAAGAAAAACATCGTTGAGCCCCAGAACCTTTGTATCGTTCCAGACGCCTGCCAGTTTTGGAAGAAAACTTTTTTTCATGCTGCCTGAGACAAACTTTTCCAGTTCTGCTTCAAGGTGGTGGCAGGGACATGTGGGTGCGGTTGCCGCATCTCTGATGGGGAACTTGGGGACTCCGGGGAACTCTCTTTCAGCCCCCAGCAGAGCACCGTCTCCGCCGTGGCAGATGATGGTTTCAAAACCTTCTTCGCACTCTTCCAGTCCGAAACGGGGGAGAAGGACGCGTATGTCTTCCAGATTTTTTCCAGTCAGTTTAATTTTCATTTTCTTTTTTTCTCCGCAGTGAAGACTCCACAGCGTACATGATCGCCGCTGCCGCATTGCTCACATTGATTGAAGCCTTGTTCCCCTTCATTGGGAGCGATACCAGACCGTCAACCATTTTCAAAGCCTCGGGGTGGACTCCCAGAGCTTCGTTGCCGAAAATCACTGCCACAGGGGGGAGATACTCTCTGCGCCATGCTTCTGAAGCTGTTCCGCCCCCCGGTTCGGCGGCAAGGATGGTTTTGACTCCCTCCTGCCGCAGCAGACGGATGGCATCAGCTGTTTCAGGAACACTTCTGAAGGAGACTGTTTGGTCAGTCCCCATGGCGGTGCGCTCCAATTTGGGGTGAGGGGGCATGGGGGTGGCGCCGCAGCCGATAACTTCAGCACCCAGCGCCTCGGCAAGACGGAATATGTTGCCCACGTTGTGAGCGCTCCGCAAACGGTCAAGAACGATTACCAGAGGGGATTTCATTTCAACGCCTTTTTCAGCGGTTGGTCACTTTGAAGTCATAGAATCTGTTTCTGCCTTCGCAACCCACCAGTCCGATGCGGTATTCGCCCGCAGGCATCTGAGGCGCATAAGAACCGATGGTCCTGCCGCCGCAGGAGATGTCGATGAAAGAACCGCGTCCGGTGTAACGGACATTGACTTTGAGTTCATATTTGGTTTTGGGTTTGTAGAACTTTTTCTCAGTCAGGTGGCACTGTTTGCGCCACTTCTGCTCCACGCCGGAGCGCTTCACTCTGGGGTCTTTGGAGTCGGGGGCACCCTTCTCAAAGTAATGGTGCCACAAATTGAGTCCGTCGTCGTAGAGGATCACTTCAAAGTGCTCTCTGAGTTCCAGTTTGCCGTTGGCAAGTTTTTTGGGCTCATGGGCAATGATGATCCCCGGCGCCATGCGGTAGTCGAACTCCATATTGCAGGTGATGACGGTGTTGCCTTTGAACTTCTCTTTGAGCAGCATGATGGCGTATCCGGAGCTGCCCTTTTTACCCTGAAGTTCGATATCGCTCACTCCTTCGGGAACACGGTTCTGGATACAGTTGGCTTTCTGAAGAAATTCAGCATCATGATCGAAGCGCCAGCTGCGGACCATTTCCCAATCTTTCGGGTTCCACTTGCCCTTGACGAACTGCGCATTGTAAAAGGTTTTGACAGCATTGCGCCTGACACGCTTTTGGGCGGCAGTTTTTTTGGCGGGCGCCTTGGCTTTGGAGGGGGCGGGAGCGGCATAACTGCCGCAGATCAGCAGAAAAGCGGCACAGAAAGCAAAAAACATCTTCAACATAAATTTATTCCTTTCAAAAAAGAGTTGACAAATAGAGAAATCCTGTAATGGTCACAGGGGAAATAAAGGTGGACAAAAGCAACTGCTGTCCTGAATAATCCACGTCTCCGCCGTATTTCCCCACGATGATGACCGATGCACAGGAAGTCGGCATGAGAGCGATGATCAGCGCCACATTGAATACCATGGGGGGCATGGGGATCATTTTCAGCACCGCCACAGTCAATGCGGGGATGATGACCAGACGGCAGAGGACACCCCAGGCGGCATCTCTGCCTTCTCTGAAGAGCGCCGCCCCCGAAAGGGTCAAAGAAGCTCCGGTCAGCACCAGCATGAGGGGTGTTCCGATCATGCCGATGCCGTTGACAAGTCTGATGACTTCATGGGGGACCGGCACTTTGAAGCAGACGAGAGCCACAGCCATAAGTACTGCGATGAGATTGGAGGTGATGAGATTTTTGAAGGTCTCTTTATTGAGTCCGAATTTGGACATGACCCAGATACCCACACTCCAGAATCCCACGGCGGAGCCCACTGAAAAGAGCATGAGACAGGCACTGCCGGCACTGCCGTAAAGACTTTCAACGATGATGAGAGGCAGAAAGAGGTAGTTGTTGATAGCCGCCATCTGCCTGAAGGCTTTCATACGGCTTTCGGAGCGGTTCTTCAAGCCGTACTGCAATCCCAGACCGATGATCCCGTTGAGCGCCATGATGCCGAACCCCAGAACGGGGGGCATCCAGACCGCCATGGGGTCGGCGCCCTGCATCCCGTGAAAGACACTTGCGAAACAGCAGAAGGGGAAAATCACATCCATAGTGAAGTTGCCCAATCTGGAAACATCTCTGGAGTCCAGATATTTGAACTTCACCGCCGCTGCACCCACCGCAAAAAATACAAAGGTCTGTCCGATGGCAAGCAGGACCTTGATTATCATTTCCCCGTTCATGGCAAATCAGTTTCAGTCTCTGAAAAGTTCCTCGATGAATACAGTGCGTTCTTCACGCCGTGAAAGCTCTGCCGCCTGTCCCACGGCAGTTGACATCATGCCGTGTTCGGTGGTGGAGGTGTTGGGAAGGACTCCTGTAATGACCTTGATGAAGGCATCCAGCAAATTGGGGTCGGCACCGCCGTGACCGCCCTCTTCGTCGGGGATCTGGTAGGTGACGATCTCCCGGCTCCACCGGGGACGCAGGGTCACGATGCGGTCGGTCAGGCTGGCTTCGATCTGTCCCAGTTCGCCCACGATGGTGTAACGGCGGTCGGAAATGGGGGTGACGAAACACTCCATGTGGCTGGCACGGGCGCCGTTGTCATACTCGACCATGGCGATACCGTTGTCGTGGACGCTCTTGTCAGAGGTGTAGATGCAGAGATCCTTTTTGTAGCCGTCAAGTTGGGCAGCTTCATCGCCCCAGCGGTCCAGTTCGCCGGAGATGTCGTAGATGTCGGGGCAGATCTTCTTGTAGGGGCACTCATGACAGGTGGGCCCCACGGGAGTTCCGGGAGTGACCTCAAAGGGGATGTGGTCTTTGTTGAGGACATTGATCCCGGCAAAGGAGCTGACCTTCACGGGTTTGGGGAAATCCAGCAGCCACTGGAAGACGTCGAAGTCGTGGCTCCCTTTGTGGATCCACAAGCCGCCGCAGAATTCGTAACTTCTGTTCCAGCGTGACATATAGGTGCGTCCGCCGTCGTAAAATTCACGGTTCTCAATGAGAAACACCTTGCCGATGGTGTTTTCAGAGATGAGTTTTTTCACCTTTTTGAGCACCGCATTGTGGCGCAGATTGAAGCCCAGCATAACAGTTTTGCCCGCTTTTTCAGCGGCTGCGATGATGTTGCGGCACCCTTTGACACTGGTGGCAAGGGGTTTGTCGATGAGGACGTTGACACCGTTTTCCAAAGCTTCCACGGCGCACTGTTCGTGGTAGAAGTCGGGGGTGGTGATGACCACGGCGTCAAGGGATTCATTTTTCACCATATCGGTGATGGTGGCGTAAAAATTCGGGTTGATCTTCAGCTTTTCCGCCGCTGTTTTCATGCGGATCTCATTGGTGTCGCAGAAGGCGGCGACCTCTGCATCTGTGCGCTGACAGATCATTGTGCTGAAAGCACCAAGTCCACGGGAACCTACGCCCACAACGCCGAATTTGACTTTCTTTTCCATAATGTATCTTCTCCTTGTGTTGAATGACTTTTATTTTACCATCCGTTGCTGAGTTTCTGGCCTTCCAGATGGCTTGTATCGTTCCAGAATACCATCTGCCAGCTCTCAGAGTTGTGCAGATACTTCAGACAGCAGAAACAGGTGTTGTCTGTTCTGATCGAAATGGACAACTGCCCTTTTGCGGCAACATTGAGCATGGCACGGAGCAATCCGCCGTGTGAAACGCACAATACCTCTTTGCCGGGGAAAGAAACGACAAGCTCTTTGAGCACCCGTTCAGCCCGGGAATAAAATTCCCTGCGTGACTCACCGCCCGGGACGGGGGAATCCATGGAGCCCTTTTTGAAAGCTGCCGCTTCTCCGGGATATTTTTCAGCGATTTGGCTCCATTTGAGTCCCACCCACTCGCCAAGATCCCACTCCCGCAAGAACGGATCAAAAGTGATCTGCCGCTCCCCGGCGATCGCCTCTGCCGTTATGCGGGCCCGGGAGAGATCACTGGAGCGGATCACATCAAAGTGTTTTTTTCTCAGACGCTCCCCGATCAGGCGTGCCTGGCTCAAGCCGTTTTCATTCAAAGGCACGTCCCTCTGTCCCTGAAGCGTTTCGGTCACATTGGCTTCGGTTTCCCCGTGCCGGACCAGATAAATGATCGTTTCCATAGATTCGCTGCAGCTCCTTTTTACAAACACTTTGTTAATATAGCTTACAAAGCGTGTAAAATCAAATACATTTCTCCAAAAGTTCAGATCATTTCCTTTTCTATTCCTGAAAGAGCATCGCAGGCGTGGGCGAATCTGAACCATTTACGGTAGACGCACTCCTGACTGCCGCTTTCACATCTGCCGTCGTGTCTGACGCCGCCGCAGGGTCCGAGAGTGTTGTGTTTGGGACATTTCATGGCGGTGGAGACCCCCTGACGATTCTTTGCAAAGGCATCTTTCCTTGAAAATCTGACTGCGGTTTTTTCCCAGAAAGTCACTCCGGGATCGGGCAGTTCCGCAGGAGACGGAGGATCATCAAAGGGATAGGGACGCTTGAGCACCCGGTCAAAAAGCTGGAACTTCAAATGAAAAGAGTTGACTTCTGATTCTGCCATGCCGTTGTGGTAGCACTCCAGAAAATCCTCAAAGGTGGTGCATGAATCGATCCCCTTGCGGACGGCGTTGACCGCTTCGGCAACGATCTTCGGGTGATCGGCGCCGCAGAGCTGGATACCGCTGAACCCCAGTATGCGGCACGCTGCCGCCTGACGTTCCAGACGGGTGAACTGTGCCACGTCAAAGAGGACCCGGTCCAATTTGAGTTCCCTTTCCATGGTGCGGCGCAGCTCTTTGCCGATGATGATGCCGGGTTGTCCGTGTTCCAGCAGATGCTTCATGCGTTCCGGCGTCAGAAAAAGCAGACGGACAAATCCCGGTGCATAAAAATCGTGGGAAAGCAGATACCAGGAAAGGGATTGGAGCTTCAAAGTATCCCATCCGGTCTGAGCGATGAAAAATCCTGCATCAGAGAGTATCCTTGCCCCCAGTTTGCTGTACTGCGCCGTAAGCGCCCAGGGGTCGTATTGGTAGGGATTGACAGTCACTCCGCCGAAGAAGCCTTTTTTTGCCATGACTTTTTTGAAGATCTGTCCTGAATCGGTCCTTGCGGCGGCACCTTCACCCAGGTCGCCTGAGACACAGGCGATGTTGAAGTTTCCTGAATTTCCGGCAATGGCGAGCTGGCGGTCGATCTCTCCGGGATCCCGGTTGAATCCTGACAGATAGACCAGATGGCGGTCCCGGAGTTCTTCTGACATCTGGGAGGCAAATTCTATGCCGCTCCATCCTTCGGGATTACCGGGCCGGTCAACGATGGCCATGCCACAGGGGAGGGCGGAGATCCCTGCTATTTCTTCTTCAAGAACTCTCAGCTGTTTCATCGCATCTCTGGCGGGGAGCTGAGGTCCCGGGACGGAACTTTCGATCAGCAGTGAGAAAGCCCCTGATTCAACAGTTTTGCGAAAACTGTTTTGCTGTTTTTCTGAAAAATTCATTTCCAGCTGCAGATCATTGCTGCCCATTTTTCACCTCCTGTTTTCGTCTGCCGGGATCAAAGATAAAGAAAATTCCGCCTGAAAGGTTGATGACCAGCATCAGAGCCGTGGCAAGAAGCATGGCGGCCTTGGCATCTCCGGCGGCAATGGAACTTGCACTGAGAATGGTCACTGTGACCAGATCTCTTATACCGATCCCCCCGGGGAAGAGAGGGATCAATCCGGCGATGTTGCCGATATTTACTGCCAGTATGACGGCGAAGAAAGAGAACTCCGTTTCCAAGCCCCGGAGCAGAAAGAAAAAGGGGAGTGTTGCCGCCAGATGAACGAAAAATGTGGTTATAAGCACCAGAAAGATCAGTTTTTTCCAGGAACTTGCGTAGAAATCGGCGGCACCGGTCATGCGCGAAACGGCGCCGTGAGAGAGATTTTCTGCTTTTTCTGCAAGAGTTCTCACACCGGGAAGTTTGAAAAGAGTCCTGTGAAAAAAGATCATGCCGCTTGCCCCCAGGCCCGCCAGACAGAGCAGAGCGGTCCCGGCGATGAAAAGCACATTGAGCCGGGGATCACGGGGGAACTGAGCAAATTGGAGTCCCATCAGCAGCTTTGCGCCGGGGATCAGCAGCAGCAAAGTCAGTGAGAAAAGAGAGATCATGCCCACCACTCTGTCCATAAAGACGGTAAAGACCCCTTCCATTTTGTTACCGGAGCCGGACCGTTTGCTGATGACCGCCATTTTTACCACATCACCTCCAATGGCGCCCCCGGGGATCACCAGAGAGAAAAAGTTCCCTTGCATGGTGAGGGAAAGAGCTTCAAAAAAAGAAAGTTTCACCTTCAGCACCCCGGCAAGAACCTTCCAGCGCCATGAAGAAACGAAGAGCTGGAAAAACTGAAAGAAAAATGCCGGAAGCAGAAAACGGTAATCGAAGTTCTTCAATCCCTTGAGGATCTCCTGCTGTCCTCTGCTGAAAAGGATCCACACCACAGTTGCGGCAAGAACGATCTTCAGGAAAAAAAAGAGCAGTGATTTTATTTTTCCGGCTTCTGCCATTGATATTTCTCCTTGAGAGCGGGGTTATTTACTTAAGAGGATAATATACACCCGCAACAGGAAATTGGCAAGATGTTTTTAACAGAGAATAGAGTTTTTTTTGAAAGACCTTTTTCCCCGGATGCCCCTTCGCCTGCAGCCGGGACTGTGACCTGAAACCCAATCTCCCACCGGTACTCTGAAGCGCTCTCATCATGCCGGAGTAGTTGTACTCTGCAACTGCTGAATGAGGCAATTTCAAAACTCCTCAAAATTGTCAAAGCGTCCTCGCTTCGCTCTGCGAAAGGGAGCGTTTTCAGCTGTTACCCTGCAGGTAGCAGCTTCAAACTACCCTTTGCAGTTCTTTGCGATGCCATCTTTGCCATCTTTTGAATGACTTTTGAAATTACCTCGAATGACAAAAAAATATTATCATTGACAAAATTTTCTTATTTTTTGCTATTGTTTTTTGACTTTTCAAGGGGTATACTATGTGAAGACAGCAATTACAGTTCATTGATGCCAAACCAAACATGAAAGGGATGAAAAATGGCTGATACTCTTGCAATTTTCGGTGGAACTCCTGCAGTGGATGTTTCAAAAGTCGTCAACTGGCCCCCCATTGATGAGATCGATGAAAAGATGGTCCTCGATGCGCTGCATCAGCCCAATCAGGCTCGCGGCGTCCACAACATGGCTCTTGAAAAAGAGTTCTGCCAGTGGAACGGCAACGACTATGCCCTTTTCACCAACTCCGGAACTGCCGCACTGCACATGTGTCTGGTAGGCTGCGGCGTGGGTGCAGGCGACCATGTGCTGGTGACTGCTTACACCTGGAGCTCCAGCGCCACCTGTATTTTGCACCACGATGCCATTCCGATCTTCGTTGACATCGATCCCGAAACCTTCCTGATGGACCCCGACAAGATCGAAGCTGCCATCACTCCCCGCACCAAAGCTATTATCGTTGTCCAGCTCCACGGTCTCTGCAACGATATGGACAAGATCAACGCCATTGCCAAAAAGCACAACCTGAAGGTCATTGAAGATGCCTGTCAGGCACACGGCGCCATGTACAAGGGCCGCAAAGCAGGTACTCTGGGTGACTGCGCCGCTTTCAGCTTCAACCAGAACAAGTGCCTCTGCTGCGGCGAAGGCGGTATGTTCGTGACCAACAACGAAGAGATCTACAAAGGCGCCGCCAAACTGTGGAGTTTCGGTGAAGTCGCCCGTCCCGAAGAGAACCGTGACTACCACGCCTACGCTCTGGGCTGGATGTACCGCAACAACGAAATCACCGCCGCTTACGCCCGTGCACAGCTTTCCAAGTATGATTTCTACTTCAACACTCTCCGGGAAAACGGCGAATATCTGCTGAAAAATCTGGCAGGAACTCCCTATCTGCTGCTTCCCTATGAGCCTGAATGGGCGACCCACAACTGGTACAACTTCAACTTGCGCATCGACTTTGCCAAACTGGGCATCAGCGAACCCGCCGCACAGGAAAAATTCCGTGATGCCGTGGCAGCATGTCTGCGTGATGAGGGACTCCGTGCCAGCGTGTGGCAGCGCTTCATCCTGCCCGACATGACCGTCTTCAAGGCAAAGAACGCCTACGGCGGCGGCTATCCCTGGAGCATCCCCGGCGCCGACGAAGGTGTAGATTACTCCCTTGAGAAGTTCCCCAACGCTCTGGAGTACAGCCGCAAGCACATCTCCGTGGTCCAGACCCTGCGCGCTCCCAACGGACTGGATATCGCCGAACAGGCGGTCCAGGGTATCAAAAAGGTCTTCAACAGCCTTGATACGCTGGATCCCGATAAAGTCTTTGAGGTCCTTGAAGCAAGGAAAAACAAGTAATGAAAAAGCATGCTGCAGCCTTTCTCATGGTGGCTGCAGCGCTTTTTTTGCTCCCCTCCTGCGCCTCAACTCAGGAGTGCAGAAAAAGTGCTGCCGGTGATTTGAAGATCGGATGGGGCAAACGCTCCATCGCCATGCCCGGACCTGTCCCCATTTCAGGACAGTTCCACTTGCGGGTCTCTCAGGGAACATATACCCCTGTCATCGCCAGTGCTCTGGTGATCGAGAACTCCAAAGATGCGGTGATCTTTGTTTCCTGCGATGTGGTCTCCGTCCAGCCCAAAGTCCTTATCCTTGTCAAAGAGATCCTTGCCCGGGAGATCAAAGGTTTCCCTGTTGAGAAACTCATCATCAACGCCACCCATACCCACGCCGGTCCCTCCACCGGGGCAAATGTGATCAACTATCCCAACAAGATGAAGGTCACTCCCGGTTCTGAGGTGCAGAAATTTATCGCCCGTCAGATCGCCGATGCGGTGAAAGAGGCGTGGCAGAAGCGTGCCCCCGGTGCCGTCTCATACGGCTACGGATTCGCCACCACAGGACACAGCCGCCGTGCCGTCTATCTCAGGGATATGGGCAAAAAGTTCAAAGCCTCCGCAGGTGTCGCTGTCAACGGACACGGTATCATGTACGGCAACACTGCCGATCCCGACTTTGCTTCATACGAAGCCGGAACCGACACCTTTATAAACTTGCTCTACACCTTTGACAGCAAGGGCAAGCTTTCAGGTGCGGTCATCAATGTGCCCTGTCCTTCACAGACCAGTGAAGCTGTCTGGTCATACAACGCAAGTTTCTGGCACAATGTCCGTGAAAAACTTGCCGCCAAATACGGCGATGTGGGGGTGATCGCCCAGTCCGCCGCCGCAGGGGATCTGGCTCCCCGTCAGCTCCACTACAAAGCTGCTGAAAGACGGCGCTACATGCTCAAATACAGCAAACTTATTGAAGAGTACATTAAAAACCCCATGCCCCGTCCTGCTTTCAACGGTGTGAAAAGTTCTGCAGTGGCAGCCGACAGCGGCGAAGTCATTGAGCTCATGCGCGCCGAAGATATCGCCAACCGCATCGTCGCCGCCTTTGACGAAGTCCTGAGCTGGGCAGGGAAGGAAAAATACTCCTCCCCCGTGCTGACACACCATGTCAAAACTGTGAAACTTGCCAAAAGGAGTTTCCCCAAAGCACTGGTGGATGATGAAAAACGCAAACATGCCGCCAGCATGAAAGAAAAGTTCCTGACCGAAGGGGATCCCCTGACCATGCTTATGCACAACTCCCGTCTCCAAAGCCGCAGACGGCGCATGGCTGCTATCAGCACCCGTTACGAACAGGTGAAAAAGGAGCCCTTCCTTCTCACTGATATCCACGCTGTGCGGATCGGGGACATCGCCTTTGCCACCAACCGTTTTGAGCTTTTCCTGGACTACCAGCACCGTATCCAGGGGAGAAGTCCCTTTGAACAGACCTTCATCGTCCAGTTGACCGTGGATCCCAGAGGCACCGGCAGCTACCTTGCCACCGCAAGGGGCGAAAAGAACAAGGGATACAGTGCCACTGCCTACAGCAATCAGGTCTCTTACAAAGGAGGACAGCAGCTGGTCAACGAAACACTGAAGATGCTCAAAGCTCTGGATAGATCTGCCGTTGTCAAAAAGAATCCTCCTGTGATCACTGTCCCCAAAGTCAAGGGGATCCCCACAGCAAAGGATTGGCAGAAGGCGGCAAAGGCAGGGAACTTCTGCCTCACCGACGGCAGAGGTATGCAAAGCGCCCCCACGGTGCTGCGTCTGCTTCAGGACGGCAAGTTCCTTTACATCAAGACCGAATGCGGCGTTCCTGCCAAAGGGGACAAGGTGATCCCTCCTCCTGCGGAAGAACCCGCCCGTGACGGTTCCATCTGGCAGTTTGAGTGCATTGAATTTTTCATCGGGCAGAATAATGAGTGCTTCCAGTTCATCTACGCCCCCGGGAAAAAGCTCATGGACCTTTCACACAGCCGCGGCACCAAAGTCACAGGTTCCTCATGGAATTGCCGGGATCTGAAGTTTGAGAGCGCTCTTTCCTCTGGGGGCAGCTGGGAAGCCTTCCTTGCCATTCCCCTTGATGAACTGCTCTTTTCCGCCAAAGGAAAAACTGGCGAATACAGATTCAACGTCTTCCGCAACAGCTATTACAAGAATGCCGCAGGACAGATCAAACGTTCTGCAGGTTCCTATATCCAGAACTTTGGTGCCCGCAAGAATCTTGACAAAGGCGCCACATTGAAATTTTCCAGATAAAATAAGGACAGAAAAATGGCTCAGCAAATCAATATCGGATGGGGCAAACGCTCCCTTGCCCCGGATTTCCCTGTTCCCATCCCCGGACAGTTCTACATGCGTGTATCAGTGGGGTGCTACACCCCCGTCCTCGCCAGTGCCCTTGTGCTGGAAAACGGCGAAGATCAGGTGATCTTCGTTTCCTGCGACATGGTTTCCGTGGATCCTGATGTGCTGCTCAAGGTGCAAGCTCTTCTGGCTGCGGAACTCCCTGCGCTTCAGGGAAACAAACTCATCATCAACGCCACCCACACCCATGCGGGTCCCGGCTCCCGTGATGTGGGGGACTACCCCCGCAATGTGGAAATGAAAGAGGGGGAAGAACTCCGTATCTTCCTCGCCCGTCAGATCGCCGATGCGGTGAAAGAGGCGTGGCAGAAGCGTGCTCCCGGCTCCATCGCCTACGGTTACGGATTCGCCACCACGGGCCACAGCCGCCGCTCCATCTATCTGGATGACATCGGTCTGCGCTCCGGAGCCCGTCCCGGTATCGCCATTGACGGACACGGCAAGATGTACGGCAACACCGCCGATGATATGTTCGCTTCATACGAAGCCGGTACCGATCCCTTCATCAATCTGCTCTACACCTTTGACAGCAATGGTAAACTTTCAGGAGCAGTGGTCAACGTGCCCTGTCCTTCCCAGACCAACGAAAACGCCTGGGAGCTCCATGCAAGTTTCTGGCACCACGTCCGTGAAAAGCTCACCGCCAGATACGGTGAGATCGGCGTTGTGGGACAAGCCGCCGCCGCAGGGGATCTTTCTCCCCGCCAGCTCCACTACCGCACCGCTGAATGGCGGCGCTATCAGCTTAAATACCCCGAAAAGATCGCTGCCTACATGGCGAACCCCATGAAGTTCCCCGGGTACGAAAATCTTTCCCCTGAGGATAAACAGGCATCATGTCAAAGCTCCTGCATTGAATTTATGCGCGCAGAGGATATCGCCAACCGCATCGTCACTGCCTTTGATGAGGTCCTTGAATGGGCTTCCAAAGAGAAATTTTCCGCTCCCGAACTCAAACACGAAGTCCGTGTCGTGGATCTGGCACGCCGGATGTTCCCCGAAGAGATGATGGAAGAGGAAAAGAAAAATCATGAAAACTTCATGAAAGAGGAGATGATGACAGAGGGCGACAAATGGGAGCAGCTCCGTCACAACTCCATGCTCAACAGCCGCCGGAGCCGCTGCGGCGGCGTGGTGAAGCGTTATGAGATCCAGCAGAAAGAGCCCAATATCCCCTCAGACATCCATGTGGTGCAGATCGGCAACATCGCCTTTGCCACCAACCGCTTTGAGCTTTACATGGACTACATGCACCGTATCCAGGCACGGAGCCCCTTTGAACAGACCTTCATCGTCCAGCTGGTGACAGGTCCCAACGGTTCCGGCAGCTACCTTGCCACGGTCCGGGGCGAGGAGAATAAAGGTTACAGCGCTTCCCCCTACTGCAATCAGGTCTCCCCCGAAGGCGGTCAGCAGCTGGTGGAGGAAACGCTGAAGGTTCTCAAAGAAATCAGGTAAAAGGCTTTTCAAATCATGGCAGCTCAACTGAACATCGGCTGGGGGAAACGCTCCATAGCTCCTGATTTTCCCGTCCCTGTGACGGGACAGTTCTACTTGCGTGTTTCCATGGGGGTCCGCACTCCCGTTATGGCAAGCGCTCTGGTGCTTGAAAACGGCGAAGATCTGGTGGTCATGGTCTCCTGCGACATGGTGGGGATCAGACCCCGTCTGCTCACTCAGGTGCAGGAGATCCTGAAAACAGAACTCCCGCAGCTGCCGGTTTCCAAACTTTTCATCAGCGCCACCCATACCCACGCCGGGCCGGGGGGCGCTGAAGTTGCGGAGTTCCCCCGCAATGTGGAAATGGCATCCAATGAGGAAACATTCTCCTTTCTGGCACGTCAGATCGCCGATGCTGTGAAAGAAGCGTGGGCAGCCCGTGCCCCCGGTTCCATCGCCTACGGCTACGGTTTCGCCGAAGTGGGGTTGAGCCGCCGCACCGTCTATACCGACAATATCGGGGAGCGGGAAAATGCCCGTCCCGGTTTCACCGTCAACGGCAACGCCAAGATGTACGGCAATACAAAGGATGATATGTTCAACTGCTACGAAGCGGGAACAGATCCCTTTGTAAATTTGCTCTACACCTTTGACAGCAATGAAAAACTCACAGGTGCCGTGATCAATTTGCCCTGTCCTTCACAGACCGGTATGCACGCCTGGGAGCTTCACGCAAGTTTCTGGCACAATGTCCGTGAGAAACTTTCTGCCCTACACGGTGAGATCGGCATCATCGCTCAATGTGCCGGCGCCGGAGATCTTTCACCCATGCAGCTCCACTATCTTGAAGCTGAAAAGCGGCGCTACGCCCTGAAGTATCCCGAACTCAGAGCCCGCTTTATGGCGGATCCCATGAAGTTCCCCGTTGATCCGGATGATCCCGGATGTGAGGAGATCGTCGCAAAAAGAAACGAACACTTCTGTCTGGAAACGCTCCGTGCCGAAGATATGGGCAGCCGCATTGCCGCCGCCTTTGAGGAGGTGCTGGAGTGGGCTTCAAAAGAGAAGTTTTCCGCCCCCGAACTCAAACACGAAATCAGGACTATCCCCCTGAAACGGGAGCTCTTCCCCGAAGAGATATTGGAGGAGGAAAAGAATAATTACCAGGCATTGATGAATGACTCCATGCTCACAGAGGGAAACAAGTATGTGCAGCTGCAGCACAACTCCACGCTCCAAAGCCGCAGAAGACGCTGCGGCGGCGTGGTGGAGCGCTGCGCACTTCAAAAGGAACAACCCACACTTCCGGCGGAGATCCATGTGGTCAAAGTGGGCAACGTGGCATTTGCCACCAACCGCTTTGAGCTTTTTATGGACTACATGCACCGGATCCAGGCGCGGAGTCCCTTTGAGCAGACCTTTATCGTTCAGCTGACAGGGGATCCCCATCAGTACGGCTCATACCTTGCCACAAAAAGAGCTCAAGCCAACAAAGGGTACAGCGCCTCGCCCTACTGCAATCAGGTTTCCCCTGAGGGCGGTCAGGAACTGGTTGAAGAAACACTTAAAGTATTGAAGGAGATAAGATAAAATGAAATTTTCCATGATGACCTACACCCTCATGCGTCAGGGGGGATTCACCCCGGCTGATTGTGTCCGTGTCGCCGCCGAACTCAAGATGGAAGGCATCGACTGGGTGACGACATACGGTGAAGATCCCGCACTCTTGCGGAAGATGAGCGAAGATGCAGGACTCACTGTTGCCGCCCACACCTTCTTTCTGCGTTTGAAGGAAGGGGAAACACTCCTTGGTGTGGCTGAAAAGTCTCTGGATAACGCCTGTATTCTGGGGGCGCCTGTGGTCATGATCCCCCCCAGTCCTCTGGCAGGGGTGGAGTCCCGGGAAGAGAACCACAAGCGCTGGTGCGAAATGCTTGCCGAAGTGGCTCCTCTGGCTGAACAACGCAACCTCATCCTGACGGTGGAAAACTTCCCCGGCATGTTGAGTCCCTTTGTCACAGCCGATGACTTTTACAAGGCAAAAGCACAGATCCCCTCTCTGCGTCTCACCTTTGACAACGGCAACGCCGCCACCGGGGAAGATCAGATCGCCAGCTTGAAACGCTGTTTCAAAGATATCGCCCACGTCCACCTGAAGGATTGGGACCGCAGCGAAACTGAAGTCGAAGGCATGCGCAAGATGCTTGACGGCGCCTACTACCGCCCCGCCCTCATCGGCGAAGGATGGGTGGACAGCATCGCCACCGTCAAAGCTCTGGAAGAAGGGGGCTACGACGGCTTCATCAACATCGAATACGAAAACAATAAATACCGCGCCGACGAGGGAACCAAAAAGGTTCTGGAGTATCTGCGGAACAATTGATCCAAAACACAGGCACCGTCATCAACGGTGCTCACTCTTAGAGAGCGGGAAGGGGGCTGTGCAGTACTGCAACAGCCTCCCCTTTTTTTAAGCCGGTTTCTTTCATCAGCAGTTCCGGCAGATCCGGGTGCCGTTGGCAATGAAACCGGTACCGGTGCTGAGGCAGAAGATCAGTTCGCACACCATGATGACGGTCATACTCTTTTTCAGACCGGCGATCTCTTCCAAACGCTGAGAGCTCTCAGAGAGCACATGTTCGGTGTCATAGAGAAACTCCTTGCTTTTCATGCGCTTTTGTGCGGCGGAGAGCTTATCCTTGAGATCACTGAGGATCAGGTCATAATCCTGCAGACCTTTTCCGGGAACTCTCTTTTGCATTTCGGATCTGCTTTTTTCAGTTTCAGCGATCTCCTGCTGCAGTTTGTTGACCACTTTCACAAGTTTACGGTACTCCATATCCCCTTCTGCGGAATGCCGGTTTTCCGTGCGGCTCCTGACATGGAGATTCAGCTCTTTGGCGGCGGCGTGTAAATTGCTGATATTGTTCTGCAGATCTTCCATGGCGCAAAGGCGGTTGATGGCGGCGGCACGCTGTTGGGCGGCAAGAGCACGCTGTCTTGATGTGCGGATCTGCCCTTTCAAAAGAGTAATGCGTTTGTCCAGAGCGGGGATAAGCTCTTCTTTGCTGATCCGGCTGATATTGGTAAGGGAAAGCCTGGCATTTCCCAGAGCATCATAAATGGTCTCTACGGGGGTGTGGATGTCGCGAAAGGCTGAACCGATACGGCGGATAAAAGATTCTCCGAGCCCTGTAAAGTGCTGCAGATCCGCTGCAGCGGCAAGACCGGCTTTCAGTGGAGTCACAGCTTCGGCTGTGTTTTCAAGGGCAGTGACATAAAGAGGAAAGTGTCTGGCATCGGCGCAGATTTTTCTGTACGCTTCAATTTTACTGAGTTCGGCGGCGTGGTTTATTGCTGCGGCATGTTGTTCTGAAGCGTAAAGGGTACATTGGGAACTGACACTTTCGGCGCACTCTTTGAACTTCAGCCAGTTTTCGACTGAAACAGAAGCGTGAAGCAGCTGAAGCCGCAGAAGTTTATCCAGTTTCTTTTCCTGATCGTGGTGGACCCGGTGCATCTCTTTGATGATCCGGAAAGATTTGTCTATATAATTGAGATTCAATTTTTCAGGACCGCCATATTGTACTTTCCGGTAAAATATGATAGCTCCCGCCACTAATATGATCGAACCGAGAATGATTTGAAAAATTCCTGAAATATTACTTCTTTTGTCCATGATTTTATCTCCTTTTTTGTTGTTCTGTTTATTGAGAGCAACAACAATGTAAAATCTGACAGAAGAAGCGATTATTCTAATGAACCAAGAAAAAAGGCTGTCGGAGCTTTTCCGACAGCCTTTGGGGGTTGCACTGAAAGTGCTTATTTGCCGAGCATGCAGAGCAGCACACCGGCAGCAACGGCAGAACCGATCACACCGGCAACGTTGGGTCCCATGGCGTGCATCAGCAGGAAGTTGCCGGGGTCAGTTTCAAGACCGACCTTGTTGACCACACGGGCTGCCATAGGCACAGCAGAGACGCCGGCAGCACCGATGAGGGGGTTGATCTTCTCTTTGCTGAAGATGTTCATGATCTTGGCAAAGATCACACCGGTTGCAGTTCCGATACTGAAGGCGACAGCGCCCAGCAACAGGATACCCAGAGTCTGGAGAGAGAGGAACTGGTCAGCGGAGAGCTTGGAACCCACAGCGATACCGAGGAAGATGGTGACGATGTTGATAAGGGCGTTTGAAGCAGTGTCGCTCAGACGGTTGACAACACCGCATTCCTTCATCAAGTTACCGAACATCAGCATACCAATCAGAGGAGCGGCATCAGGCAGCAGAAGGGCGCAGAGCAGAGTGATGAGGATGGGGAAGCAGATCTTTTCCACCTTGCTCACAGTGCGGAGCTGAGACATCCTGATCTTGCGTTCGGCTTCGGTAGTAAGAAGCTTCATGATAGGGGGCTGGATGATGGGCACAAGAGCCATGTAGCTGTAAGCAGCCACAGCCACAGCACCCAGCAGATGGGGGCTCAGACGGCTGGTCAGGAAGATGGAGGTAGGACCGTCAGCACCGCCGATGATACCGATTGAGGCAGCATCACGCAAGCTGAATTCGATTCCGGGAACCAGCCAGGTAAGGACCAGAGCACCCAGCAGAGCAGAGAAGATACCGAACTGAGCAGCACCGCCCAGCAGAGCAGTCTTGGGGTTGGCGATCAGGGGACCGAAGTCGGTCATGGCACCCACACCCATGAAGATGAGCAGGGGGAAGACACCGGATTCGATACCGACCTGATAGATCATCCACTGCAGACCGCCGGGGTTGGCGATACCTGCCAGAGGAATATTGGCAAGGAGAGCGCCGAAACCGATGGGGAGCAGCAGCAGAGGCTCAAAGCCCTTGACGATGGCGAGGTAAATCAGCACCAGAGCCACAAGGATCATGATGACACGTCCGAGACCCAGCACCCAGGTGGATTTGAAGCAGGAGGTAGTCTGCTCGATAAGAGCATTGAGACCGGTGCTCTTCCAGAGTCCGGCAAAACCTTCGCCCCATCCGGGCATCTTGATCATGGCGGGAGCGGCGTTGTCCACGGAGTCGTGGGTCATTTCAATGGGCATGAACTCAGCAATGAGATCACCTTTGTTCAGGATGCCCGCAGGATAGGCGTTGCCGCCCATCTTGACCACACGCAAACTCACAGAGTTCTTGACCTTGCCCTTGCTGCGGCCTTCGGGGGCGACGGTCATCAGCTCGGAACCGGCGCTCATATTGGCGCCAACCTTGAAGGAACAGGCGAAAACAGTGGCAGGCTTTGCCCAGGTGTAGACCAGATAACGTTTACCGGTGGAGTCCTTGTACCAGGTCACCATGTCGTTGGAGTCAGCCTTGACGACTTTAGCGCACTGAGGCAGAACAGCCTTGGTACACTTTTTGACAGCGGCACAAGCTTTGGCGCAATCCTTGGCAACTTTGCAATCTTTGGCAGCCTTGGGGCAGCATTTTTTCATATCCTGCTTCACCGCTTTGACAGCGGCCTTGGCAGAAGCCTTGGCACCGACGACAGGTTCTTTGGCTCCGAAAAGGGAGACAGAAAGAACCATGGTCAGCACGGCGGTTGTGATATATTTGAACATAGTTGTAAATACTCCTGTCAAAAGAGATTACTTGATGCTGACGAGAGCGTCACCTGCGGCGACCACAGCACCCTGAGCGGCGCTGACAGAAGCGACCACACCGTCTTTACCGGCTTTGATCTCAGTTTCCATCTTCATGGCTTCGAGAATGACAACAGTGTCATCAGCACCGACGGAGTCACCGGCCTTGACCAGGATCTTGTTGACAGTACCGGGCATGGGAGCGGCAACCACAGTTTCGCTTCCGTCACCGGCGGCAGCTGCGGGAGCAGCAGCGGCGGCGGCATCGGCACCTTCCTTGACGCCGACTTTGAAGCTCTTGCCGTTGACAGTGGCGGTGTATTCAGCACCGTTGGCGCTGACTTCGACTACGACAGCCTTGCCGTCGATGGTGGCGGTGTAGGTGGAAGCACCGGCAGCGGCGGCGGGTTTGGCGGCTTCAGCGTAGCGGATGCCGTTGGGACGGTCGCCCTGGAGGTATTTCAGACCCTTTTCGCCGCAGGCGGCGACGATGAAGATGTTCTCATCGGTGACAGGGAGTCCGGCTTCTTCCAGAAGTTTGGTGTTGTAAGCGATACCCAGTTTGGGGTTCTTGTCGTTGAGGTCAACAACAGCTTCGGTGGTGGGGGGCAGACCCAGCTGCTCAGAAGCCATTTTCACCAGTTCGGGATCGGGAGCCACAGGGGTCTTGCCGAAGTAGCCGAGAACCATCTTGCCGTAGCCGTTGGGGTCGATCTTCTTCCAGGCACCGAACATGGTGTTGGCGAAAGCCTGCTGGAAATAGAACTGGCTGACAGGGGTGACGGAGGTTCCGAAACCGCCCTTGGCAACAGCTTCACGCATGGCTTCGATACAGGCATCGTATTTGTCCAGACAGTTGTTGTCCCGCATCATCTGGGTGTTGGCAGTGAGAGCGCCGCCGGGCATGGGGCTGAAGATGATCTTGGGGGAAACCTGCATGGATTCGGGGGGCATGAAATATTTTTCCATGCATTTCTCAAAGACCTTCTCAGCGGCAAGGATCTTTTCGGGATCGATGTCGAGAGTGTACTCAGTGCCCCGGAGTCTCTGGTACATGATCAGAATGTCAGCTTCGCAGGTGCCGCCTGAGAGAGGACTCATGGCAAGGTCGATGACATCGGCACCGGCTTCGATGGCAGCCCAGTTACAGGCAACAGCCATACCGGCGGTGTCGTGGGTGTGGAACTGGATCTCAATATCGCTGCCCAGCATGGCACGGGCCATTTTCACGGTTTCGTAGACAGTCTGGGGAGTGGAGGTGCCGGAGGCATCTTTGAAGGCAAGAGAGTCAAAGGGCACGCCGCTGTCAAGGATCGCCTTGAGGCTGTCAGCGTAGAACTGGGGGGTATGAGCATAGGACTCAGTCAGTCCGGGAGCAAGACCCATCATGGTGACAGTGACCTGATGTTTCAGTCCGGCATTGTGGATGCTCTTACCGGAGGGGATCAGGTTGCGGACGTCGTTGAGAGCGTCAAAGTTACGGATGGTGGTGATACCATGCTTTTTGAACATGCGGGCATGGAGGTCGATGATGTCGGAGGACTGGCTGGAAAGACCCACCACGTTGACACCGCGGGAAAGAGTCTGCAGATTGACATCGGGACCAACCACTTCGCGGCATTTGTCCATCATGTCAAAAGCATCTTCCTGGCAGTAGAAATAGAGGCTCTGGAAACGGGCGCCGCCGCCGATTTCGATGTGGTTGATACCGGCTTTGACAGCGGCATCGAGAGCGGGGAGGAAGTCTTCGGTTTTGACGCGGGCGCCGAGACAGGACTGGAATCCGTCACGGAACGAACAATCCATGAATTTGATTTTTTTCATAATGCTTTAATTCCTGAAATTAAAATAATGTTATTTTTTTGTCATTTTTGCCACGACTGCAGCGGCAATGGCTGCCAGATTTGCATCTTCTGAGCTTGCTGCGGGCTTTTTGGCAGCGGGAGCGGCGGCAGGGGGATCAAGAAGCGTTGCGAAGGGGCGCAATGCCACCTCAAGCACCTTCATTGCACCGATCATGATGACGAGGAAGACGTACACCATGCCCATGCCGAAAACCATCAGCTTGATGCCTCCGGCCATCAATTCACCATAGTCCATAATACTTTCCTTTTATTTTAGGCTGAAACACTTTTTTTTGTGCCGAAAAATTCCACTCCTCCGGCGTTTAACGATTTATGAAAATGTTTCAAGCAATTAAAACCTTTCACAACGAACTCTTATCCACGGAAACATCACAGCAGTTGAAGATCTTCTGAAGCGGAACGCCCTGTTCTTCATACTCCAATATCATCTCACCCTGCGGCGTCACATCTCTGAAAAACCCTTCAAAGCGCGCTCCGCAGGCATCGGTCACGGCAATTGTTTTACCGATAAGCTTGTTGCAGGAACGCCACTCTGGAAAAAGTTCAGGGACAGAGTCTGAATACATAATATAGCACACATTCAGCTGTTTTGCCAGTAATTTTGCAACAAAATCCACATTAAATTCCTGATTTGCGATCATTCTGAGGGAAACGGCACTTTGCCCTGTTCCGGCGAGTTCCTCTTGAGTTGTGTTGACATTGAGTCCGATCCCCATGGCGATACCGGCGATCTTCCCCTGCCGGAGGATGCCTTCCCCCAGAAGCCCTGCGGCTTTGGATTTTTCAAAGTAGAGGTCGTTGGGCCATTTGAGGTAAAAGGGGACACCGGGGAGCAATTCGGCAACAGTGCGCATAAGGGCAATACCGCAGAGCATCCCTGCGTGAAATCCGTCTGCGACGTTTTTGAAACAGAAAGTACCGCAAAAGTTGACGCCGGGGGGCGAGAGCCACTTGCGCCCCAGCCTGCCCCTCCCTGCGGTCTGGAACTTTGCCCTGACCAAAGCAAGGTCCGGAAGCTCATCAAAGTGCTCCCGGACGTAGGTGTTGGTGGAGTCTGTCTGCTCCAGAGTGAGGATAAAGGGGTCAGTTTCTGCTGTCACCTGCCAGCTCCTTGTGCTGGAACGTTGCCACAGCCCAGGTGGAGCCGAGGATGATGTAGATCAGCAGATAAAGCGCCGCATTGAGCATATATTCGTTGGGAATATGGCGCTTGACCGCCACAGCATCTGCCAGCCAGAAGAACTGCCAGTTGGGGAAAATGGCGTAAAGCACCGCACAAAGACCGTTGAGGATCTCGTTGTCTGTGGTGCGCTGGAAAAGGTAACTTGAAACAAGTCCCGCAAAGAAAAGCCCCGTGCAGCAGCAGAGGTTGGGAACGATATCGAGCCTTGTGGCAAAGACTACGGCAAAGGTTCCCATGGTCACAACGGCAAAGTTCACCAGTATGAGAGCCTTGGTCAGATCCCTGAGCCCCAGAGCGGGATGTTCCCCTGTCATGTAACAGTAGACCGCAAACAGAGGGATGAGCAGTGCCGTCGCCCAGGTGGCGACTTCGGGGAACGAACACGCCTTCAAATAGTTGGCGAGCATACCGGTGATACACCCCAGCGCCAGCAGTCCCAGCATGGTGAAGTAGAGTCCCATTTCAAAACGGAACTGGTCAGTGGCGATAAAGACAGAGATGAAAGTTGCAAAGTTGCACACCCCCACAAAGAGGGTCCCCGCCATGCAGATCCCCAAGATCTTGCCAAGGACAAAGCTCCAGCGCTGAACAGGCTTGGACATGAGAAGCAGAACGGTCCCGTTACGCATTTCACGGGCAACGGTATGACTGCTGCAGAGCACCGCCACCACCAGTCCGAAAAGGAGCGTGGTCGCCATGGAGCTGTCCACCACCAGTTTCAGCTGTTCGGAAAAGACAAAGATCGCCGCAGGGGGATAATGGGCAATAAGCAGCAGTGCCGCAAGAAGCATGAGGAAATAGACAGGCTCACGCAGGGACTCGCGGAAGGCGTTGAAAGCGATTTTCCAGAGGTTGAACATATCCTGACTCCGGGAACTGCAGATCGCTTATCTTTCGTCCGCTGCGGGCACGACTTCTTTGCCGTCAGCTTTGGGAGCACGGGGGGCAGGTGCGGAAATAGGCTGATAGGTCTGATCCAACTGACGGCGGAGCTTGACATAGTTGCGCTTCAAATTGCTCAGATTCAACATGAAGGTCAACTCTTCCGACACACGTTCCCAGTCGCCTGTAATGCGGACAACAGGAATGCTTTTGTCGATCATGGCTTCATATTTTTCAGGAACGCAGTTTTTGTCCCCCAGGATCACCACACGGCGGCACTGGGAAAACTTCACCCAGGGACCGAACTTGTCTTCACTCATGGCGAATCCGTCAGTCTTGGGCATGGCAACGTACCAGTAGCTGTATTTGGCATTGGCGGCGGGAACGATAATGTAGGGCTGACGGCTTTCTGCCTGGATCAGATCAGCCATGAGCCGGGGGCTTTTATAGTTCCCGGTGATGACAAGAGTTTCCACATTGTACTTGTTGCCCCGCACGAACCAGCTGGCTCCGAAACATCCCAGAGAGGTAAGGCACACAGCTGCGAGCAGCACACTTTTGAAGATCTTGGACATAATCGTTCCTTTCGTTGATATGGTTAGGTTGCAATAGCAATGATCCTCTTTTATATAAATATAATGCTCTTTTATCAATTCTGCAAATCAAACATGAAGAAAAACGCAAAAAAATCCATCCCGCTTCCTGCGGTGCCCGGAGGAAGTGAAAAATATTGTCTTGACATAATTTTTTATTTCCGGAAGCTCCGCCTTAACCGGCAGAGAAGAAACAGCAACCTCAAATAAAGAAAGGAAAAATCAATCATGGCTGCAACTTACGATGTCACGACTATCAAAAGACATGCTTATGTCGCCTCTTTCGGCGACACTGTCATCGCTCCTCTTGCTTCGGCACCCAGGATCGAAACCAACCGCAAGGTGGTGGAGTCCACCATCTATGAAAACGGTGGCGTGGAGGCTGTGGCGGCACACCTGGTCCAGGATTGTGCCACCATCACTCTGGAAACCAAAGATGTGAGCACCGCTCTGGAACTTCTGAGCAACTTCACCCTGGGGGAGGATATCATGACCGCCGACAAAAAGAAGCCCCTGACCTTCACCCCCCTTGCTGAGGGCGAAAAAAGTCTGGTCTTCCCGGCAGCGTATCTTCAGCCTGATGCAAGTTATGTGCCCGCCATGGGACAGGATCATGTGGCAAAACTGGTTTTCAAAGCTTATGCAAGCGATGAAAACACTGCTCTTTTCACCTTTGCCTGATTATGGAAAATCTTACGGTCATCAGCGGATCCGGGGAAAGGTTCGATCTTCGTCTCCCGGAACCGGAGTCGATCCGCAAAACAGCTGAAGCACTCCGTCGATCCCTGCTGCATGGACCCGGATCAGGGCGCAGCGCTGTCCTTCAGAGTCTTGCGCCTTTTTTTCCCTCCAGGTTCCGGGAGCAACTGGCAGATATTTCTGAGTCTGATGTATGCAAACTCATCTCTGCCTTTATCATTCTTGCCGGGGAAGAGTCCCCGGCTGTTTCCGGGGCACCGCCGGAAGCCGGAAAAAAAACACCCCTCTTGCAGGAAAGATCGGTAAAGTTTCAAGAGGCGGATCTTTCCGTTATTTCGATTTCAGATCATCTGCTGCCGTCGAAGCAGGAAGTGAGCGTACACGCCTTCCCGGAACAGGAAAAAGGAACTTTTTCTCTCTGTGCAGATCCGGAAGCGGATATTTTTGCCGGAGCGCCTGACGGTGACGGATCTCTTCCCGAAGAGTCTCCTCCGGCAGATACTCCCGGATCTTCAGAAAGAAAGCCGGGGATATTGAAAAAATATCTTTTCCCCTTTTTGAAAACTCTGGCAAAGGGAACACTTTTTGCTTTGGGGCGGAAATACCTTCCCCGCCCTGTGGCGGCAGCGGGGAGCAAGGTGATCACGGAGCTGCTTTTTCCCGGCGGCGGATCCTTGCTTGCCCCGGAACGGAAGGAAGAGGAAGAGTCTGCTTTTCTTTCAGAGTCTGAAAGCAGCTCCCTTCCTGTAATTCAGGAAAGAGAAAAAGTGCCGGGAGCTGTAAAGAGTTTGTCTGCGGAAAAAAAGTCTGCGGAAAAAAAGTCTGCGGAAAAAAAGTCTGCGGAAAAAAAGTCTCCGGAAGTTTCCGTTGAAACAGAAAGAGAGCGGGAAAGAAGTTTCAGCGATGAGGTCATAGCGGCGGCGTACTGTTACAAGTGGCATCTGGAGTATGCCGCTTCTCTGCCCGCTGAACTGCTGGAACGCTGTCTGGCGACTGCCGGAGTCAGGCTTCATTCCCCTCCACCGCCGCCGGTCTCTTTTTCGGCGCAGGAGATCTCAGATGCCCTCCGCCGAAACAAAGAGCTCAGAGAGAGACTGAAAAAGGAGAGCGCAAATCGGTAAAAAAAAGGCGTGGGACGATCTCTTTTTTCATCTGCCCGGAGTCCGGCGCCGGGCAGATTTTTTTTCTGGAGCGGACTCCTGAAAAACCGGCAGATGGAGCAGAAGGGTGAAACTCCCCAGTATGAGGATGATAAAGATCAGCACCGCCAGGGTGCAGACCAGATATCCGCTGCCGTATTCAAGGAGCAGTTTCCCCGGATTGCAGTACCAGATCACAGCAAAATCAAATATCAGGACCGTGACTGGAATGAGCCAGATCCCCCTGAGAGCATTTTTAAGATCCTCCCGGCTTAGTGTGACATGAGAACCGATGAGCAGCGTGGAAACCACCCAGACCCAGGTCTGCCACTTGTTCCAGACCCGGACCGAAAAGAATGTTCTGACCATGCGGCAGAGCTGGGAAAAGAGTGCCGCCCAGAGATCACTGACAGAGTAAACTTCAGGCAGTTCCAGCTCTTCCCACACCTCGGGCATGAGGAACACCGTCAGGAGCGCAATGACACAGCTCCCGGTGATGATAGGACCTGTGCCGATAAAAAAATTGCCCGTCCGCTGGTAGAAACTTTTGGGATCCCAGCTGTGATCCACCAACCCCATGGTCCCGTCAGGCGCAGGGGAAAAGAGCTTCATTTCAAGGATCTTGTGGCGGAAGAGCAGACAGAAAAGCGCATGTCCTGTTTCGTGGACCACCGTTCCCGGTGCCGCCAGCATGATCCAGCTGCGCTCACCCAGAAGTGCGTACCATCTGCGCCGCAGACTCAGTGTCACCAGCTGCAGAAGAAGTGCCAGAAGCAGGAAACAACCGAAAAAGCTCAGGATGATACCTGAGCTTATCAATGCCTCCATGCAGATTTCCGCACCCCGGCTGCAGATGGAATCCCACTCAGTCAAGGTTGCATCTTCCGGATGATGCCGGTGCTGGAGTGTCCCGGCACAAAGGAGATGAAAACGATGCGGCTGCCGCTCTTTTTCAAAGCGGCACGCTCTCCGGGATCCAGGGACTCCTCAGTGTAGTCCCCCCCCTTCACGTAGACATCAGGGGCAAGTGCTTCAAGTTCCCTGTCGCAGCGGGGGGAGTCAAAGATCACGCATTTATCCACCGCTTTAAGGGAACAGAGCAGAAAAGCACGGTCCTCTTCATTCTGAAGGGGGCGGGTGGGACCTTTGAGAGCCCGCACCGAAGCATCTGAGTTCACCAGAACCAGAAGAAAGTCCGCTTCTTCACGCGCCGCATCAAGATAAACAGCGTGCCCCCGGTGGAGCAGATCGAAACAGCCGTTTGTCACGGCGACTTTGTACCCCTGCTCCGCCATGGAACGCCGCCACTTCACGGCATCGTCAAGAGAAAGAATGTTGGCGGCGATATCACTCATCGGACCTCCTCATCTGAAACAGGTCTGACCTTGACTCCTGCTTCGGAAAGCAGAGACATGGAGGTGGTGTCGATGGAGTACCGTTCATGATAGACCACTTCAACGATGCCTGCGTTGATGATCATCTTGGCGCAGAGCAGACAGGGACTGTAAGTGGTGTAAAGTGTGGCGCCTTTGACCATGATCCCGTGGTAGGCGGCCTGGACAATGGCATTTTCTTCAGCATGACTGCAGAGACATTCGGTCAGATGGGAGCCTGAAGGCGCATCGGAGCTGCAGCGGGGGCAGCCCCCTTCATTGCAGTTGCGCACGCCCCGGGGAGTGCCGTTGTAACCGGTGGAAATGATCCTTTTGTCTCTGACCAGCACTGCCGCCACCTGCCGGCGGGAGCAGTTGCTCCGTTTGGCAGCGACCTGGGCGATATCCATGAAATAGCGGTCCCAGCCGGGACGTTCGGAACTGCTGCTCATTTTTCGGGGACCTCCTGTTTGACTTTGATTGAGCCGCTGCGGTATTTGGCGCCGAACCGGTTTCCCCAACCCACGAGGCGTCCTTTTTCAAAGAAAAGGGGCATACACTCTTCTTCTGAGGTCAGACCGTCGGACCAGACCGGATTTACAAAATAGAACCAGCGATCGGGAGTGGAAAAACTTTCATTCACAGGTTCACCCATTACAGCGAGGACCTGTGCCTTGGTCATTCCCACCCGGAGTGCCCTGGCTTTTTCCATATTTTTTGCGGCTTCAGTGACACATCCGGTCAGCAGAAGCAGCAGAGCTCCTGCCAGACCGGATTTAAGCAATTTGCCGTAAAGCGTCTTTTTCATTCTGCTTTCTCAAAGTCGTCCACGGTGGCACCGCAGTCGGGGCAGACCCAGGATTCGGGGAGCTCGGCAAAGGGAGTTCCGGGAGCGACGCCGTTGTCGGGATCGCCCTTGGCAGGATCATAGACATAACCGCAGATGTTGCAAACAAATTTTTCCATTTTTCAATTCCTTTCCTGAAATTATTTGATTTTTGCCAGCAGCTGTTCAGCCAGAGCAGCGCCGGTGTTGAAAAACTCCTGAAGATCTGCTTCAGTGGGCATATATTTCACCTGCTTCATGGGGCAGGGCTGTTCGATTTTCATTTCCTCAAAGGCGGCGGCGATCTGTTTGGCGCCTTCACCGCTCCATCCGCAGGAGCCGAAAGCAAATCCCAGTTTATTTTTGATGCGCAGACCTTTGAGATAGTTGAGAACATCCGCCATGAGGGGGAATACCTGATTGTTCATGGTGGGAGCTCCCAGTGCGATGATCCCGGAAAGGGATGCTTTGGTCATGATATCGCTGCGGTCGCAGACATTGAGATCCGCCAGCTCCACCTCGACCCCTTTGGAGCGCACGCCGTCGGCAAATGCTTCAGCGCAGCATTTGGTGGCGTTCCACATGGTGGCGTAGGCGACCAGAGCTTTGGGACGGGGGTTCTGTTCGGCGCAATCCCGGTAGAGGCCGATGATCTTTTCATGATCTTTGCGCCACAGAGGACCGTGATCGGGAGCGATGATCCCGATATCAAGGCCCAGCCCGGGGAGCGAATCCAGCAGAGCAATGACCTTTTCGCTGTAGAGATTGAGGATATTGGCGAAATATTTCCGGACCTCCTGCTCCAGCACGCTCCAGTCGTACATATCCGCCCAGAGGTAACTGCCTGCCAGGTGCATACCGAAAGCGTCCTGAGAGAAAAGCACTTTGTCACGGTCATACCAGGTGACCATGCTGTCAGGCCAGTGGAGCATCTTGGTGTCCACGAAGGCGCATTTGCCTTTGCCCAGATCGACGGTGTCACCGGTTTTTACAGGCGTATACCCCAGATCACCGTAGTAAGCTGTGAGGGTTTTTGCTCCTGCAACAGAGGTGAAGATCTTTTCAGGTCTGATGGCGGCGACGGCAGCCGGAAGAGCACTTGAGTGGTCCGGCTCGGCGTGGTTGGAAATAATATAGTCGATCTTTTCAGGAGCGATGACCGAACTGATCCTTGCCAGCATCTCATCTGCAAAAGGTGCTTTGACTGTATCGATGAGAGTCACCTTTTTGTCAATGATCAGATAAGCGTTGTAGGTGGATCCCCGTGAAGTCAGATATCCGTGAAAGTTCCTGACGTTCCAGTCAGAAGCCCCCACCCACCATACATTATCAGAAATTTTTTCTGCTTTGAAAACCTTTTTCATCAATCATCTCCTTAAAAAATACCTTAACGAGGCAATTTCAAAACTCCTCAGAATTGTCAAAGCGCCCTCTTCTTCGATCTGATAAAGGGAGCGTTTTTCTGCCTTCGCATAAAGCTGCGGCGGGACAAGCGTCTGTTACCTTTCCCCCTCCGCATAAAGCTGCGGCGGGATAAGCCAGGCAGCAGCCCTTGTCACGGCATAGCCTTGGCGACGCCGGATCAAACTACCCTTTACAGCTCTTTGCGAATGAGATCTTTGTTTTGAAATTACCTCTAACGTCAAAGGAGTTTCCTTGCGAAACCCCTTTTTACGTCTGAATCACAAATTCACTTCTTCCAGAGACCGTGGAGATTGCAGTAAGCACGCACGATCAGTTTATCCGTTGCGGGAACGTAAAACTCCGCCTGGGGAGCATCCCCGGGCTTGAGGTAACAACGGTTGACCCAGGCGCCGTTGATGATCTCGATCCACTGGATATAGTGTTCTTCTGTCATGGGATGGGCAACACTGCCCACACGCACAAGGGAACCCTGAGAAGTGGATTCAAGGACGGGCACATGTTTTTCCTTTGCGCCGTCGCTGGTGTTTTCTTTGCAGAGGACCATTGCTTCTCCGCAGCAGACAGGAGCTGCTCCGGGAGCTGTGACTTCAACAGTCAGTCCGCAATGAGTGCAGTGATAAATGTCGTGAATCGCGTTTGCCATAAAATACCTCATCTGAAAAAGTGCTGACAACTGAGGTAATTTCAAAAGTCATTCAAAAAAAGGCAAAGATGCCATTCGCAAAGAGCTGTAAAGGGTAGTTTGATCCGGCGTCGCCAAGGCTATGCCGTGACAAGGGTTGCTACCTGTAGGTAACAGCCGAAAACGCTCCCTTTATCAGATCGAAGCGAGGGCGCTTTGACAATTTTGAGGAATTTTGAAATTGCCTCAACATTGAAAAAAACCTTTCCTCAAACACCGGAACTCCGGCAGAAAAGGTGCCGCTGTCATTTAAATATAAGCGGTCTTTCTGTTTTTTTCAAGTTTTTGCATCCACAATTCTTGATAAATCCTCTCTTTCTTCACGAAAAGCTGTTTCTCTGCCGGAACAAAGAGGACTCAGGAAAGCCGAGAAGCAGGGCTTTGCCGCCATTCCCGCCGCCGCCGGAGAGGGAGGAAAGAACGAAAAAAGATGCTTCACAAAGAACGGCTTTTTTTGAAAAATCAATTTGCAAATTTTTGTGTCAAGTATTATATTATCAACGATTATAGAGTTTTGTTCAAAGGTAAAAGACAGCAGAAAGTGAAAGTGCTGTTCCGGCTGTTTTCGCAGTGCGGTACATCTCTGTGCTTTTATCGACACAGATTTTTTATTTTTATGGGGATATTCAAAGCAGGTCATAATGGAAACTTTTGATAAAGAAACGGAAATGGCGTTTTTTCAACGCCTGAAAGCTGAAGACAAAGAGGCTTGGAGTGTTATCTTCAAGAGATCTGTTGCTCCCGTCCTTGCCGGAAAAACGAAAAATGGTGTTTCCTACCGTCAGATCGCAAAGGACAGAGATTTGAACGATGTGACCGTTTACGGAATGCTTTACGACTATATGATCGGCAAAGGCAAACTGAGCAACTACGGTTTCCGTTCGCCTGTCGTTTTCTGGATGCGTTTTTATGTCAAGATGCTCATACTGGAACACTGCAAACGTAATGATTCACCGGTTTCTTCCGAAAAAGTCGATTCTGCCGTGTCAGAAAACAGCAATGAGGAACTCTTTACAGATGGAAGCCGGGAAAACTGGCAGTCTGTCGAAACTTGTTTTTCAAAGTTGTGGAAGGAAAATCCCATGAGCGCTTATGTTTATTTGTTGAGAAGGTATGACATGCTGCGTTCCAAAGAAATCAGCGCCATGCTTGACATTACGCCGCAAAATGTCGATACGATATTCCATCGTGCTGATGAAAATATGCGGCAGATGCTCAGAAGGGAAGGAGGAATGGCTGTATGAAGTGTATGACCCCTGAAGAATTGATCTGCTTTGCCATGGAACCGCTCCGCAGTGAAAATTGCCCCGCAGCTCTCCATATCGCCGGGTGCAGCCGTTGCCGTGACAATTTTCAGCTGGCGCTGGAGTCTGTCTGCGAAAAGGAGTATGAACTGTCCGCAGAAGAGGAAACAGCCGCAGAAAATGCCGCAGCAGAACTGACCGGCTCCAATGCCATGTGGAACAAATTCTTTGACACAGTGGATGACCTGAGTAAAAAAATCACCTCTCCTGCCGGAAATGTTTTCAAAAGCACCTCTTTCGGTTCGCTGCGCAGTGAAATTTCTGTTCTTTTTGCCGCTTCCTCAGGACAGGGAGCCGTGAAGCTTCCCGGTCCTGCGGAAGATATCAGGTTCACCTTTGAATCATACGCAACGCCTGAATCCGGCAGTTATTGGAAGATGCAGATGACCCTGCCCCGTATTCCTTCGGGTTCGTCCCTGATTTCCATGAAGGTCACAGATTCCAAAGGGGCCTTTCTTGACGGGATCATGGATTTTCTCAATCAGAGGATGGAACTGCGCTGCGGACTTGCTTCTCTGCCCTTCAGAGTTTTTATCGAAAACAAAGGCTGCCGGGAGATCTCTTTTGTCACCCGTGACGGTGTTGTGTCGCCGGGGCGCATCAAATTTTTGCCGGAGGCGCTCCGATGAGCTCTTCAGGCGGATATCCTGAATCCTTTTCTCTGCCCGGGTTTCAGCTTTCCGGAGATCAGGGGCGCAGGGGGACCTGTGCTGCTTTCAGCGCCGTCGCCATGCTGGAGTATCTCAGAGGGAATAAAAAGCGTTTCAGTCCTCAGTATATCTATGCTTCCACCCATTTGAGCGAAGAGATGCGCCATCAGGAGGGAACTGAATTTAAAGAGATATTCCGTTCTGTCAAAGAGCATGGCGTCTGTCTCTATGACCAATGGCCCTACAACAAGATACCTGCCGGAGAAGAGGCGCAGATCTCAGAGGAACTTTGGGCAAAGATCCCCGTTGAGACCTTTGATGACATTGAGTTTGAGCCTCTGAAAACCGATCCGCCCCGGGGCATTGACGAGTACAAGAGCGTGCTCTGCGGAGCCGGCGGCAACCGCCCTTCACCGATTTCCGTGGGGTGTCTCCTTTTTGAAGACTCTCTCGATGACGGTCAATGGCTCCGGCTGCCCGGGAATGCTCTGGTTCCCCCTGAGGGGCTCCACGCCATGACCATTTACGGCTGGTGTGACACGCCCGGAATGGAGTCACGGGGATTTTTCCGTGCCGCCAACAGCTGGAAGGGGCGTCACGATATCAGGATCCCTTACGAATATATTGAAGCCCACGCTTACTGTGCCTTCTGTGCTGTTGCTCCCCCGGAAGAGAAGAAAGAGAGCTCTGCAGCTCAGGAAAAGCCTGAGGAAAAGGAACTTCCCGCAGAAAAACAACTTTCTGTATCCGGCAGCGCCGCCGCTGAAAATGTAATGGAAAAGTTTTTCAATGACCAGCAGAACAATTTTTACGGCGACTACCCCTTTCCCGGTATCAAGCTGCCCGCTCTTCAGAGCTGGGGCATCAACGCCCGGGTGAAGAGTGCCGCCTCCTTCAACGCTCCTCAAAACCGTAAGGGGGATTTTGAAGCTTTTCTGGAAAAGAACGGCATCGGAAACGTGAAGGGAGAAATCAGGATCTACCGGGTGGTCCTCAGCTGCCGGAGACATTACCGGCTGGTGAGCGCTTTTCTTTACCGCAGAGACGGCAAAAAACTCACCCGGGAGGATCTGAAGACCGTTTATGATTATGTGGAGCACTTCAAACAAGGTGATTCCCCCCAGGTGACATACACCCATCTTTTCTATACCGTCGGAAGTGCCGCGGGATTTGATGAGAGTTGTCAGGTTTCCAAAGATCCAACTGTATTCCTCTGCACTTTGAACGCCAAAGGGCTCTGGACCTTCAAACTCCCCGCAGCGGAAAATGAGTGCGGGTGGGGCACAAAAGAGTTTTTCAGACACATCCTGCCGGTGAATTATATCCCTGCCATTGAACAGGAAGCTGCAAATGCCGTCTGGGGACTTTCAGGAGCAGTCTCAGTCGCAACTCTCAAACGGGAACTGGAACTGTATGATGAAAATTGTTACGATTTCTTCGTGGCACGCTCTCTTGATGAATTGTTCCGCAGCGGCAGATATGCCAAGGATAAAAAGGGACATCTGCTCAGGATCAGGGAAGGGGAAGCCCCCCCCCCCGGATATAAACGTGCCGCAAGGTTCACCAGACGCTCAGCCAATCTGGCGTGCGGTCTGGTGGCACTGTCACTGCTGCTGTTGATGATCTGTCTCATTGCCACCGGATTCAAAAAAAGTTTGTCTCCCAACGCAGTCGTTCAGTGTTCCATCACTGCCGTTGCCTGGATACTGTCTACCATAGTCTGCGGTATCCGTGCCCGGAAATTCATACAATTCAACAGATAACATAACTGTAAGGAAAGGAAATTTTATCATGGTTATCCCGGATTGGCTTTTCAACCTTCTTGCTGCCATCGGACTGGTTGATACAGAAGAAAAAAAGATCCAGAAAATGATCGCCGGATGCAAAGAGGAACTGAGCCGGTTCAGAGAGCTTCTGGAAATGCAGATCAATGAGGCTGAAACCATTGAACGTGAAATCAGAAAGCTTCAGCCCAAATACGAAGAGGCTCAGGGCCCCTCCAAAGGCGCATACGCTGAAATAATCAAGCCCCTGCTCCAGAAACGTGCCGCCATGGCGGAAAAACAACGGCTGCTCAGCGACAACATGAAAGCTGTCACCGCACAGCTTGCCAAACTGGAAAATCTGCGTGATCTGCCCCGTACTCCCGAGCGGACCGATGCTCTGGAAACGCTGGTGACGCAAATACAGGATCTCAACGATGATATGCGTGACCAGAATAAAGTTCTGGAGCAGCTGGAAAAGAATGAGTACAAAGGCAGTGAGACGACGGCTCCCGATCTTTCAGAGTTCACCGCCGCCCCCGCAGATGCCCGGGCGGATGAGAGCTTGGAAAAAGAACTTTCAGAGATTTGCGGTACCGCCCCCGCTTCGTCCCGGAAAGCGGACGATGAACTTGAAGCATAATAGAGGCAATTTCAAAACTCCTCAAAATTGTCAAAGAGCCCTCTTCTTCGATCTGATAAAGGGAGCGTTTTTCCCCCTTCGCATAAAGCTGCGGCGGGACAAGCGGTTGTTACCTTTCCCCCTCCGCATAAAGCTGCGGCGGGACAAGCCAGGCAGCAGT
>JAFTIE010000150.1 GCA_017457065.1 Lentisphaeria bacterium | reverse complement strand
GAGATCAAGGTTCCAGTTCTGGGCGCTGCCGCTGAGTCCGGGCCATCCCTGCATGATGGTGAAAACCTTGCGGTCAGGAGCGCCGTGGATAGCGATACGGGTGCGGACCCTGTCGTAGACCTTGCCCTTTTCGCCCAGTTCAGTCACAAGGAACGCCACTTTGGATTTGCAGTTGGCAAGGGGAATGGAAACGTTTTTGCCTGTGAAACGCTCCATTTCGTTGCCGTAGGTATCAAAGAGACGGTGGGTGAGGGTGCCTCTGCCGGTAAAGTCGGCTGCAACTTGGACGCTTTCAGAAGAACGGTAGATCTTTGAAGCCACCTTCACAGCAGTCAACTTGCCTGCACCCTGATTCTGATAGGCGGCGCTGCCCCACCAGAGGGAGCAGCCTTTCTCTCTGAGTATGGCATCGACGATATGGAGTCCTGCGAACTCATCTTTGGCGAGAGCAAAAGTAAGGGTGTTGAGCCCTGCTTTGAGAGCAACATTCTTTTTGATTTCTGAACACACTTCAGAGTAGCGGTTGCGGAGTGTCAGGGTCAGTTCGCCAGTGAGAGCTTTTTCCGCCTTGAGCTGAAGAAGAGCCTTTCCGGGGGCAGCGGTGAATTTCACACCTTCCACACCGGTCTTGACCCCTGCGGCACTGTAAAGTACTCTGCCGTAGAGAGCCATGATATACTCTTCATACGCCCAGGTGGCTTTGGGGGGCGCATAACTCATGTGAGGCAGATGGTAGGAACTGGCAGGGTTGTACTTGCCACCTCTGGCATTGGGATTGCGGACACCGTAGGTGAAAAGATAAACCTTGCCCTTGCCGTACTGCGATTCAACCAGAACCGGCATTTTTTTTGCTGCAGTGGCAAGAACCTTGCCTTTGACGGTGTAGGGCAAAACTGTGGATTCAGGGATCGCTTCAAAGGCGATGGCGGCAGTCAGGGGGGAGTTGCCGGTGCTTTTCCACGTTGACTTACGCATCTTGCCTTTGGATTTTTTGAAGAGCTTTGCCAGAACTTCAGGATGCCCCTCAGGGACAGTCACGATAAGCCCTGTGCCCTGTTCCACCTGACTCATCAGGGCAGCAGCAGTATTCTGGTCAAGGAAGTTCCAGACATTGGCGGAAATGACGATACAGTCATATTTCTGCTTGAGTTTTTTGGCAAGTTCAGCGATACAGGTTTTGATGTTCAGCCCCTGGGTATGGAGCGAAAGAGACCACATACCGGCAATAAAGTTGGTGGTCAAATCGATATCAAAGCGTTCGGAAATATCGATCATATCTCTGATACCGCCCTTGATCAGATTGACAGCCAGCACTTTGGGCTTGTTTTTCTGAGCGAGGGGAGTACCCCATTTGATCGCCTTGCCTGAGGTGACTTTTTTTGAGTTGAAGTTCAAGTTGAGTTTGGCGCCTGCATTGGAGGCATCAGGACGTTTTTCACCGTCCACGGTCAGATTGTAGATACCGGTGGAGCGTCCGAAATTCACCACCTTTTCCATGAAAAAGCGGCACACTTTACCTTCAAAGATCTCAGCCTTGTAGACCACCGTTCCCCAACGGTCGGGCAAAGTGAAGGGGATCCCGGCAAAAGTTCCCTTTTTCACAGGGACAGTCAGGAAGGGTTTGAACACGACTTTGCCTTTACCGACACGGGCGCTGGAAAGGCGGAGTGTGTAGTTTCCCTCTCTGAAGAAACGGAACCGGGCTTTGGCAGTTTTGGGGATATTGGCATCGTAATCAGCTTTCAGATCGAAACTGCCTGCGGCAAGATCGTTGACCTTTTCGGGGATCTCCACGCCTGAGAAAGGCGCCAGGTGCATGGAAAAACTCAGAGAGTTACCTGCGTTGATGGGATAGATACCCAGTTTGCACTCGGTGGTTCCGTAAAGGTCGGTGTCACGCCAGTAGTAGGCGGATTTCACAAGTTCATAGGGGACGAGGAAGGCAAGCCCCACCCCTTTGCTGTAGGAGCCGAACCAGCCGCTGGAAAGACTTTCGCTGGAAAACTCCTTCACGGTGCTGGGACCTGTTTCCACACAGTTGGGACCGGGAAGGATCCGCAGATAGTTTTCAGGGTAGGCGACACCGGCAGACATCCAGTAGCCGCTGCGCAGAGGGACCACATTGACGATGGAGTTGATGAGGTTGAAATCCACCCGGAGCAGAGAGGAGTCTTTTTCAAGAGTGTAAGTCTTTTCGATGGTCACATTGGTAAAGGCTCCTGAACGGCCGGTACCGGAAACTTTGATCTGTTTCTTCAGGGGCGTATCAGCAAGGATCTCTGCCTTGTACTCCCGGTATCTGTACAAAGTTTTGTTGGCAGAGCCGCCCCATAAGCGGTCATCGAAAGCAGGACCGTAACCTTCGCCGGGAGCGGCATAACGCAGCAGATTGCGCTTGGCGACCTTATCGTAGGCGTAGTTGACGCTTCCGGCATAGGCTGGGGCGATGGAGTAGATGGATCTGTCATTTTCAAGGATATAGCAGTCGCCTGAACGGTAGAGCCGCAGACCGGGTTTGGCTCCGGCGATCAGTTTGTCCATGGGGTTGGCTTCAAGTTTCACTTTTTTAGGCGGAATGGCAGTACCTTCAAAGGCTACTTCGGTCAGCCCCATGTAGTGCCCTGTGCCTGAAAGCTGGATCTGGATCTCTGAAACAGCGGTATCATCTTCGGACTTCAGAGTGATGCAGCTGTGTGCAGGTTCATTTTTCGGCCGCTGGTAGGGGTGTTTGAGGACAGCAGAAGCAAGAGGGATATATTTGCCCAGTCCGTTTTTACCGAATACTTTGATATCCTTGATGCCGTGACTGCGCTGTCCGCGGTAAATATACACCTTGGCGGCAGAGAGTTTGACTTCGCCTGCAAACTGGAAATTGATGGTAACAGGCCAGCCGCCGAAGAGACGGTTGTGCCAGGAAACGATCCTTTTTTTCGTGTCACCGTCGGTGAGACGTGTAAATCCGGGATCGGTATTTTTTCCGGAGCACTTTTCTTTAAAGTTGTAACTTGCGACTTTGAGTGCCGCTCCCTGCAGCAGACATGTTGACACAAGTGCCGCAATCAAAAATAATTGTTTCATATTGTTCCTTTCTTCAGAAAATTACCTCTGTCAACATTCATTTTCACAACTCCTTTGTTTTACTGTGAGTTCAGGGACAGATACAATCGTAAAATGGTGCCGTTTTTGTTCCGTGGATACTGCTGGAGTAGGTCTTTACACTGCCAACGTGACCGTCCAGGTAGACCATGTTCCCCGATCCGTTGTGCCGTTTGCCGTAATTTTTGGCAATCATGCCCTTACTTTCGGCGGTGGAGTACCAGGGATATTGGGTGACATCTTTCCAATAATCGCCGTTGTCGATAAAGCTCATCGTTGCCGAGGGACGTTTGTGGCGGGTGGCTTTGTTGTCAAATGTATGGCGTTTGAGGTAATAGTTATAACCGTAACTGTACATGGCGTTGTAAGTAGTTGTTTTCAGAAGAGGCGGAGCGGGACAGGTGTAGATCTGTTTGCTTTTGGAGGGAGAGGAAGAGATCCTGGCTTGGGAAAGGTATCTGTAAAAGGGCATGGAAGTTTTATTGAAATAACCGTAGCAGTTGGCTTGATTGTTGCTCATGCCCCAATAGCAGTGATCTTTGTTGTCTGTAATGTACTGGCTCATGGCGCTGCCGTGAGCGGACAGCTGGGATTGACACTTGACCGAAAGCGCTCTGCCCCGTGCCTGCTGCAAGGCAGGCAGCAGCATGGCGGCAAGGATGGCAATGATGGCAATAACGACCAACAGCTCGATCAGCGTGAACGCTGATCGAATGAAGCACGGCTCCGCCGTATGAAGCATTTTCCTGCGGAAAATATGAAGCGCCCCGTTGGGGCATGAAGCGCTTGCTTCGCAAGCATAATAAGGCATTCTTTTGTTCTTTTTTTTCAGGTAATACAACGGAAAAACACCTGATTGACAAGTTTTACTCACGAGAAGTTCTATAAGGGTGAAGCTGTACAGCTTCACCTGCCTAAAGGCAGGTGAAAAG
>JAFTIE010000149.1 GCA_017457065.1 Lentisphaeria bacterium | reverse complement strand
GTTCCCGTTGACGACATGGAAAACGAAGTCATGGTGATCAAACTCAAATTTGCCGAAAGTATCATCAAAGCTCAAATCACAGCCACAGCAGAAGAAAAATCAGGGATCCTCATCAAAGAGTAAAACTTTGCCGTTCTTTCTTCAACGCCGCACCTCAAAAAAAGGGTGCGGCTTTTTATTTGCCGCACCCGTGGAGGGAAATTTGTAAAATCATTTTTTTGCTTGAGGAGCGATGTGATCTGCAAGAAATTTCCATGTGGCAGGGGAATACTCTTTGGGAGCATCGCCGTGGCCGTTGCGGATCTTGTTGAAGATCTGCTTTTTGCCTTCGGGCAGAGTGTTGTAAAAAGAGTACACCCCCGTCGGCGGGCAGGAGCGGTCATGAAATCCGACCCCAACCATAACGGGGCATTTGATACCGGGGGCAAAGTAGACAAGTTCATAGTACTCCGTGTTCTTCCAGTACTTCTTCCACTCTCTGACAGTTGAACCGTATCTGCCTTCAAGAAAGGCGTTGATCTCGCAGTTTGAAGGAACTCCGATAAATGCCGCCTTGAAGGGGAAGAAGTAAGACAGATATGCGCCGAACATCCCGCCGTGGCTGGCACCGTGGAAAACGATCTTTTCCCGGTCGATCTCAGGACGCTTTGCCACACTTTCCAACAGACGCAGACATCCGAGAATTGCGGAGTATCCGTAGAATTTTTTGGGGTCATCCATACCTACAAGGATATACCGCCGCAGACCGAGTTTTTTGAGAAACTCCTTGTGGAACTCTCTTGCCTTACTCCAGGTATCCTGAGGCTCGTAGGGGGGCAAATGGAGAAACAAAACAGCCATGTCCTGTTTGAAACGGCTTTTGGCGCTTTTGGCTCCCCCGGGGACGATGGCTTTGGAGTAATAGGCTTCGCCGCCGCCGAACATGACCTGCAGAGGAACTTTGCCTTTGACATTTTTGGGGCAGGCATAAAGAGCGTAAGCACGCTTGCCGTTCACATTGGCACAGCTCAACACATAAGAGTCGTACCCTTTGTCAGGATTGATGGCTTTGATCTGCAGATCAAGGGGGAGACGCTTTGATTCAGCAAGGGCAGACTCCCAAAACTTTTTGAAATCCGCAGGCGCTTTTCTGGCGTAGCGGATCTTTTCCGGCGCCACAGCCACACCGTAACGGGCGACGACGCCCCGGCTTCTGGCGTCGCAGTGGAGAAATCCGGGAGTGGAAAGAGAAGCACTGAGCACAACCGGAGATTTCATTGTCACTTTTTTGAAGACCTTTTCGGAACTTCCGTCAAGTGAAATGGTGACTGTAATGGGATCCTGAGTGGTCGATGTGATCTTGAATTCGACCTTTTCCCCCTCTTTGGCAATATGAGTTGCCGGGGTACAGACCACAGAAAGCACCGGCTTTGCAACTTTCTTTTTTGCGTCTCCGGGCTTTTTCGTTTCTTTTTGGGAAGATGCCTGAGCCGCACACAGCAGCAATGAGGCAAAGCACAAAAAGAGAACAATGATTTTTTTCATTGATATGTGACTCCTTTATTTTTTTCTTAAAAACCTGCTTTACGGTAGTTGATAGCTTCAAAAATGGCGCTTTCGGGGATCTCGGGCACTCCTGCAAGGTCTGCGATGGTGCGGGCGACCTTCAGGATCCGGTCGTAGGCACGGGGACTGAGTTTGAAGCGGTTGATCGCCTGCCGCAGCAACGCTTCACTTCCCGGAGTCAATGCACAGTAAAGCTGCAGCTCCCGGCTCCCCATGCGGGCGTTGCAGTAGATCCCCTTGTGGCGGGCGAAACGCTCCTCCTGGATCTTTCTTGCGGCAATGACCCGCTGGCGGATCACGGCGCTGGATTCCCCGGCGGGGACATTGACAAGTTCATCCTGACTCAGCTGCCGCACCTCAACATGAAGGTCGATACGGTCCAGAAGAGGTCCTGAAAGTTTCTTGAGATAACGCCTTTTTTCTTCCAGTTTACAGACACAGCCCAATTCCACCTCCCCTCTGCCGCAGGGACAGGGGTTCATGGCGGCGCAGAGTATGAAACGCGCCGGGAAGGTACAGCTGCCGCTGGCACGGGAAATGGTCACACTCCCTGTCTCAAGGGGCTGGCGCAGTACCTCAAGGACGTTGCGTTTGAATTCGGGCAGTTCGTCAAGAAAGAGTACGCCGTTGTGTGCAAGGCTGATCTCTCCGGGGCGGGGATCGTGTCCGCCTCCCAGGAGTCCCGCATCTGAAACCGTGTGATGGGGAGCTGTAAAGGGACGGCGGGTCAATATGGGAGTCCCGGAACTCAGCATACCAAGCACGCTGTGGATACGGCTTGTTTCAAGTGTTTCCTCCAAAGTCATGGGAGGAAGGATCCCCGGAAGGCGGGAAGCAAGCATACTTTTTCCTGTTCCGGGAGGTCCGCACATAAGGATATTGTGTCCTCCTGCGGCGGCGATCTCAAGAGCACGCTTTGCCATTTGCTGCCCCTTGACCTCGGCAAAGTCGGGCATGAGTTTTTCTTCCTCCTCCTGAAACTCTTTCAGCTCCGCCCGGCAGGGGAGAAAATCGCCGTTGTTCACCAGATCCACCGCCTCCTGCAAAGAAGCAATGCCGAAAACAGGGAACTTTTTCCCGGCGGCAAGGGCAGCTTCACAGGCGTTCCCCAGAGGGACCACCACAGCGTTGACCTTGCCTGAGCGCCCCAGAACATCGGTCAGAGGCAAAGCGCCTTTGACGGCACGCACCGAACCGTCAAGGGCAAGTTCACCTGCAAATCCGAAAGTCCGGATGCGCTCTTTATCCACCACGCCTGATTCGGCAAGCAAACAAAGGGCTATGGCAAGGTCAAAAGCCGCTCCCTCTTTGCGCAAGTCTGCGGGGGCAAGATTTACCACCGCTATGCCGGGTGGCAGAGCAAATTTGGAACTGGAAAAAGCCGCTGTGATACGCTCACGGCTCTCACGGACAGCCGCATCCGGCAAACCCACGATGGTGATCATGCTTTCCTTCAGGGCAGGCATATTGGCGGCACTGATCTTGACTTCGACTTCCACCGGCACGGCATCGATCCCGGTAACGGCGGCGGAAAAACATTTTACAGACATACAAAGCTCCTCTTCTATCGGTTGCTCCTGAAGACTCCGGCGATATCGTCAAGGTATCCTGACTTGAAATCCTCTTCGGAACTGGTAATGCTGTTATATTTCAAGCGGCGGCAGAGTTCGCCATTCCCCGCGGCAGAACGGTATTTTTCAGGCAGTTCTGACTCCATGAATATGATATTCTTCCCCGGTTCGCAGGCAAGTATCCGTCTGTGGGGGATCTTTGCCTGAGTCAGAAAAAAATGAAAAAGAAACAGCTCTTCAGCATCAGGCGTTTCGATCACTTCTGAGTTGAGGAGTGCTGATTCTTCAGCATCAATGTCAACAAGTTTGCCGTCACCTTCGATACGGGTGTATTTAAAATACCCGTTGAGGATCTGGCGGCGGCGCCGGGGAGTCACATTCTGCAGAAATACAGCTTCACGGGCAAGGGCTTTCCTGAAAAACCATTCAGGCCGCTTTATGCCGCACTTTTCAATAAGAGAGAGCATTTCATCATCAGAAAGGGTGTTGCGGAACTCCATAATGCACCTGTGCATCATGTAAACTCTGAAATGGTCAAAAAAATTTCTTTTCCGCACACCGTGAAGATCCACCAGCAAACTCCTGCCGCTATCCGGGTCAAGGAGCACATTCCCCAAATGAAGATCGGGATGATAGACTCTTGAAGAGAATATCTCTTTGAGAAATGCCGCCACAGCACTGTCAAGTTCAGAACTTTGGCGTTCTTTGAAAAGTGCCGCAGCTTCGACACAGTTTTCAGCGGCACGGGTAACGAGCCATGAGCCTTCGGAGCTCCTGCCGTAAGCAAGATGCTCCACCACAGGGATCTTTTCAGCGGTACAAAGTTTTGCGGCATTGAATTCACCTCTGAAACTTTTCCCCTTCCGGCGGTCAAGTTTTATGTAATACGCTCCGCTGCGGAAAACCTGACGGACGGTGTTGCTCTTGACCTCCTCAGCTCCTGCAAGAAGATAAAGAGGGTCGTCTCTCAACTCCTGACGCGCTTTTTCAGAAGAAAAACGCCAATGGGGGACACTTGTATTGCTCCTGGCTTTTGAACCGTTCCTATGAAAAACCACACGCCCCCCAGCTGGCGCAAAGTGCCGTCTTCAAACCCTGAGTCGATAAATTCCCCTCTGGCGCCGGGGGTGTCGGGGATCTCCCACACCAGCAATGCGCCATCAAAGGCTTCAAGAAATTCAGGATTTGCGGTCAACTCTTTGAAAAACTTACCGGACTCTGCATAAGGAGGGTCCGCAAAAATCAGATCGGCTGGAACGCTCCTGTAAAGAGAAACGTTCCGGGCATCACCCTGAAGGATCTCAAGAGTTGACTCCACCCCGGTCCGCTGCACCTTGCGGCAGTTTTCCCGGATCACGGCGATATGAGATGTGGAAAGCTCCACCATGGTAACATTTTCCGCCCCCCGGGAGGCACATTCAAGAGCAAAAGCGCCGGAGCCGGAAAAAAGATCCAGCACCGCTGCGTCTTCAAGTTCCCCCAGACTGTCAAGAAGGGCTTTGCGTCCTCTGCCTGATGTGGGGCGAACCCCAATGCCTTCAGGGACGTTCAGTTCAAGATTCCGGGCTTTTCCTGCAATGATCCGCATTTACGATCCTTAAATTTCAAGTAATAAATCATTCAGCACGGTTGGCGTCGGCAGCATCTCTTGCTGCCAGACATACGCGGGTCAGTTCAAAGGTCTCTTCAGAAGAGACGATACCGGGAGTCCCGTCGATGATGGAACGGACAAAGCAGCGGAAGATACCTTCATTTTCAGTCAGAGCTATCTCCCTTTCGCCCCCGGCGTTGATAATAATGCACTTGCCGTGCGCCACTTCGATAACGCCGTCAGTACCGGCGACACGGACCTGATCGTCGCCGTGGGTGGAGGCGGTCTGGGGACGCCAGTAGTCGATGGAAGCGGTCCCGATAACGCCGTTTTCCATGACACACATAACGGCGCAAGTCATTTCCAGATCGCCGTGGTCACGGTTTTCCGCACTGTTGTGGAATGCGCTGACGGTCTGGAAGGGGGAATCGGCAAACCACAAGATCCAGTCAAGGGCGTGGCTCCCCACCCAGGGGATAGTGCCGCCGTAGGTCTTGCGCTCTTTGAAAAAGTCACGGCGCTGTCCCAGCTTGTAGGATTTACGGGTGTTGACCATCTGCACCTTGCCGATGGCACCGGAACTCACCGCCCGGTAAGCGGCATGGAAGGCAGGCTCTGTACGCAGCCCCACCATGGAAGCGATACGGGTGCCGGGAGCGGCGTTGTCATAGGCTTCTTCGATCATTTCCAGATCTTCCATGGTAAGAGCGATGGGCTTTTCGCAGAAGACATGCAGATCGTGTTTCAGGCACTCGGTGCACATTTCGGCGTGGAGATGGAAAGGACCATCCACAACGGCAAGGTCACACTCCACCTCGTCCAGCATCTGACGGTACTCTTCGTAAAGTTTGAAATCGCCTGTGTAATATTTTCTGACGATTTCTGCCATAGGTTCAGTGGGGTCGCCGCCTCCTGAAATGGCAACGACTTCGACTTCGGGGAGCCGTGCCAGATCTTTCAGGACATATCCCCAATGGCCGCGGTATCCGATCAAAACGATTTTCATATTGTTTTATTCCTTTCTGAAATCAATTTTTCCATATATTCCAAAGCCTCTTTCCGTGTACTGATTTTCCCGGAAAGCTGGACTTTTCTTATTTCTCTCAATATGGTGCCGCAAAGGACACCTGATCCAATGCCCCGTTCTTTCAAATCTCTTCCTGAAACAAGTTTTTCCGGCTCCGGGGGAGCCAGAAGCAAATATTTCCCCAAAAGATGATCGAAACCTTCCATTTTGCCGTGGCAGCTGATGCAGTCAAGCCTGTGGAGCTCCAGTTCCAGAGGGAAAGAAACACTCCGCATGAGTTTTTCCAGCTTGGCTTGCCGCATATCTGTTACATGAGCAAAGCGCATGTGGTTTCTGACAGCATGAACGATGAGCTCCATATCTGTTTTTTCAAATTCAAAGCGTTCAAGGATCTCTGCAGCAAGGAGGGCTCCTTTTTCTTCGTGTCCGAAAAAACGGATCCTGCCCGATGCCTCAACGCTCCGGGTCAGGGGCTTGCCCACATCGTGCAGCAGCACGCTCCACCCCAGAAGAGGATCGGGAAAGACCATGTGTCTGAGCATGAGCATGGTGTGTTCAAACACATCACCTTCAGGGTGAAACTCAGGAGGCTGAGAAACACCCCGCATGGCGCTGATCTCAGGAAAAAGTTTTTCAAGAACGCCCGACTCTGCCAGTTCCCGCAGCTTTTCATCTGCCCGGGGAGCGCAGAGTATTCCGGTAAAAAAACTTCTTTTTTCCGCAGGTGTACCGGGAAGAGAAGAATTTTTCACTCACTCACCTTTTTGCGGAATTTTTCCACCAGTTCCAGTTGTTCTTCCTGCAAAAGCTCCAAAGCAGTATCGGCGCTCACCTTATCGGGCTCAGAGGCAAGTTTTCTGCCTTCTTTGACCCGATTGTCGATATTGGTCATGACTTTGGCTCCGGGAAAATTACCCAGGGATTTCAGATGGGGAGTGACTTTTTTCATAGAGTTGGTGATTTCAGCGTTCCACTCCTTGACCTTTTGGGCATTATCCTTGTTCCGCAAGATCTCAGTCTGCAGTTCGTGGATCTTTTTGATCTCCCGGCGCAGCATGAAAGCGATCCGCTGCTGCTTGTTTTTCTGTTCCTTTTTGGCGCGTCTGCTTTTCTGTCTGGCGGCCTTGGAAGCGCTTTTTTTGCTCTTGCCTTTACTGTCAGAAGCCCCCTGACACTCAAGGGCACCGAAAAGCAATACGGCAATCAACAGCATGAAGATTCTTTTGAACATTTTTCTTTTTTTCCTTCTTTTTAATTAGTTTTCCGGTATAAAAAGCCTGAACTCTTTTTCAAAGTGTTTGAATCCGAATCCGATAACATATCCGGGGATCTCTGTGAACTGCGTTGAAAGAACAGTACACCTTTTTTCACGGATCAGCTTTTCCACACTCTCTGCGTAATCGGGATAAACATCACTTCCCCAGTTGACGAACATGGGGTGCTTGAATCCCGGTGGAGCAGGGAAGACAGTGGAATAGATCCCGTCCGGAGTATGGTTCAGCACGCCCCGCTGCCGAATCTCAGGGGGCAGTGAAGCAAAAATGGCATTCAAAGTGTTGAAAAGATCGTTTTCCCCGGGGAAGATCCACAAGTTGCGGAGCACCGGCGCCGTAGCGGTGACACGCTTGTACTTCTTCTCAAAGTACTGACAAAGCACCACCATTCTGAAATGGAAACAGTAAAGCAAAGGGATCGCCAGCAGAGAGAGGAAAAGGATCCGCATCCCCTTGGGACGGGGCAGTTCCCAGATGCCTTGAGCCGTCAGGGCATAGACTCCGAAAAGAGGGATCCCCGCCCAGTAAAGGTGGCGGACACAAGGCACAGGAAAATACTGGTGCCACGACCCCAGAGCCAGAAGAAGCACGGCAATGAGAGGAATCTTCTTTTGAAGTTCTTCCCACCTGCCGTAAAAAAGGGCTCTCATGCAGAGGAAAAAGGCACCTATTGCCAGCAAAGGAAGAATTGCAAAAATACAGTTGCCGTACCCTGATGCGCCGGTCAGGGGGATCATACTGTCGGAAAACTGCTCCCACGACCAGCTGCCGCCGCGCTTGACCACGAACCCGAAAATAAATCCGTAACACTGTCTGAAGTAATCCCCCCATGCTCCGGCGCAAGTCAGATAGAGTGCAAAAAGAGCGCTGCCAGCCCCAAAGCCTGCGGCGTAAGGAATAAGAACATTGAAACGCAGTTTTGCTTCTCTGTCGGCGATGCCTCTCAAGAAAAGTGTCATGGTTCCGGCAGTAAAAGCGACCAGACCGCAGGGGGTGCGGCAGAGGAATGCGGCACAGGCGCAAAGACCTGCTCCGGCAAGGAACGACCACTTTTCCGTTTCAAAAAAGCGCAACTGCCACTCCACACCCAGCAGCATGAAAAAGAGGGCGTAGACACTTGACCAGGGATGAAAAGGCACCAGATAAAAGGGGCAGAGCATGAAAAAGCAGGCGTACCAGATCCAGAGGAAAGGGGTTTTGAGAAATCGTTCCCAGACTCTTGTTCCCACGACGGCGGAAAGTCCGTAAAAGAAAACGGTGGTCCACTTGATAACGATATCTTCAGCGCCCCAGAAGAAGACCGGCACACTCTGTATCAGCACCGCCAGAGGACCATACTGGCAGAAAACCTCCTTGAAAAGCAGTTTCCCTTGAGCAATGGCGGCGGCAGCACCCAGCATGATGCCGTCGTGGTGGGGATCAAATCCGAAACGCGCCATGGTGCCGAACCACACCACCGTCAACGTAAAAAGCACCAGATCCCGGAACCATTTCTCCCGGAACCATGCTTTTTTCTGCAATGTATTTGCTTCTGCGGAACGATCACTCATAAAATCCTGTATTTCCTGATCCTTTAAGTTACTCCAATGGTGCAAACATACAAATGCGTTTATCAAAACGCCATCCGTGGAAAATCAACCGGTAGTCCATGATCTTTTCCACCATGGTACTGATGATAATGGGCTTTTCCTGTTCCACATAGCCTGAAGCCACAGTGGAAAACTCCGGATAAACCGCATCGAACCAGTTGACAAACATGGGATGGTGGAACTTTGGCGGTGGAGGAAAGAGTAAACTGAATCCGCCGTCAATGGTATGGTTCAACACCCCTCTTTTGCGCAACTCCGACGGTAGAGAGGTGTAGGCACTGTAACACCCTTTGATAAACTCATAGTCCCGCTTCAACATGAGAGAATGGCGTATACCGGGCAGATCCGCCACTACCATCTGCGGGATCTTTTTGACTGTGCTCTTCACATGAAGCGCTCTCTCAAAAGCGGCAGTCAAAAGGGGGATCAGCAATATCCCCACCAAAAGGATACGCCATCTGACTGAGATCTTCCAATGCCATACTCCCTGCACTGCCAGAGCGTAGACACCGAAAGCCGGGATCGCCGCCCACCACAAATGGCGCAGACAGGGTACAGGGAAGTATTGATGCAAAGATGCCGCCGTCAGAAAAAGCACCGCCAGAAGAGGCAGACTTTTCTTTATTTGTTCCTTATCCCATTTCAGAAAACTTTTACCTTCAAGGAGCAATGCTCCCGCCGTCAGCAAAGGAAAGAGCAAAAAGATGTAAGTACACACACCCCAAGGGTCACTTGCGGGAAAAACGGTACTGCCCAAGTTCTGCAGATATCCCTTGAAGGTGGCATTTGTTGCGTATTTTGAAGTGAAGGAAAAGCACTGGATCACATAATCTTCCCACGCCCCCGCCACAGTCAGATAGGCAGCATAAAGGAGCGCTGCCGTTCCGGCACCGCCCAGATAAGAAACAAGTCCCCGGAACTTGCGGGGAGAATTTTCCACGAGACCGTGAAGCAGAAAGAGAGCCCCCCCCGCAGCAAAGGTGACGATGCCGCAGGGAGTCCGGCAGAGAAACGCCGCAAAGGCGCAGACCCCTGCCCACACAGCAGGGTGCTGCATTGCGGTATCTTCTTCCAGAAAGCGCAACTGCATTTCCACTCCGAGGAGCATGAAAAACAAAGCGTAAACACTGGTCCACGGATGGAATGACATCAGATAGAAGGGGCAGAGGGTAAAAAAGCAAATGTACCAGATCCATTTGAAGGGGGGGGCAAGGAAACGCCCCCAGATCTTTGCCCCCAGCAGGGCAACAAAGCCGTAAAAGAGAACTGTGGTCAAACGGATCACCAGCACATCCGCCCCGAAAAATTTAACAGGGATGCTCTGGATCCACACCGTCAATGCGCCGTACTGGCAGAAAACATCTCTGAAAATCACCTTCTGCTTTGTCAGCAGATCAGCGGCAGCAAGCAGGATCCCGTCATGGTGCAAGTCAACATCGTACCATGCAAACAAGCCGAACCAGATGACCACCGCCAGAAAAACAGCAAGACCGCGGAACAGATTTGACCTGTACCACGGCAGTTTTTTTTCAAGAGGGATGATTTTTTCAGAGGTATTCATAATTTTTCAAATGCTGTCCGCCGTCAAGAGGAATGACCGCTCCTGTCAGAGAATCGTTTTCAATGATGTACAAAACTGTTTTGACCAAATCGTCAGGTTCGATCCTTTTCCCCGTGGGAACGCTTTTCAGCACCTTTGACATGGTGGAGTTCTCAAGTCCGGGGGGCGGGATCATGGGACCGGGGGCGACGGCGTTGAAGCGCAAATTTCTGGAAGCATGTTCCAGAGCAAAGGCAATGGTGGCGTCTCCGAGAGCTTTCCGTGAAATGGCGTAGATGCCGTTTTCGACGGCTGGGCGCAATATCTCCTGATCGAGGATATTGACCGCAACGCCGGGAGTTCTTCTTTCAGGGGCAGCAAAGAGACGCATAAGGGCAAGGGGACTCCAGAAATTGACTTCAAAGTAGCGTCTTGATTCCTCTTCGGCAAGATCGGCAGGAGTCCTTGCGTAGATGGAGGCGTTGTTGATGAGCACATCCACTTCGCCGCACTGCAAGGCAAGCAGAGCGGCAGCGCCGGGCTGTGAAAAGTCTGCGGTAAAAACCTTGTGCCCGGAGCCGGGGAGTTCTGCCAGAAGTGCCTCAGCTTCGGCACTTCCCTTGTGGCAGTGGATATAAACAGTTGCTCCCTGAGCCGCCATGCTCCGGGAGAGCTCTCCGCCGATTCTCCGGGCACCGCCCGTTATCAGCACTTTTTTTCCGTCAAGTTTCATTTTGGGTATTGAATTTTTTGCTTTTACATATTATATTCCGTCAAGTACAAATTTTCAAGGGAGGATACTATGAAAAAGACAAAGAAAAACTTTACTCTTGTTGAACTTCTCTGCGCCGTGGGGCTGGTGGTCATACTGGCAGGGATCGGATTTTCCGCCTACTCCTACGCCTCACACCGGGGCAAAGAAGCCGCCACAAAAAGTCTCATCACCCGTCTCGGCGCCGGATTGGAAACACTGAAAACAAAACACGGATTTTACCCGGCAAGCGCCACTGGCAATGATTACTCCCTGATCCGTATAGAGGTCAATTCTACAACAGGGCTTATTTCCGGCATAACCTTTGACGGCAGTGATCCGGCATCTGCAAACCAGCTTACTCAGATTCAGCTCAAAGATTTTCTCTCTGTCGTTGATGGAGAAAGTTTGAAGAAATATATTTCAAACGGCAATCTTACAGATGCCTGGGGCGGAAATATCAGATACTGTTATCCCGGTGCTGTCAATACTGTCAAATTTGACATCATTGCCCCCGGAGCTGATGGAGAGTTTACAACCTCTTCCGGCACAGCTGATCCCACCGGACGGCCGTCCTCCCCCAACCCGACTTCCGTACTTGACACCTACAAAACCAACGGCGAATGGGCGTGCGACGATATTGCCAACTTCAAATGATTTTTCTCTGACGCTGTAAACTTTTTGCGTGCAGGAGCAATTTTTCTCATGGCTTTACACCTTTATCTTTCAAACTCACTGGAAACCCTGGCGGAAGAGTTCAAAAAACAGCTCTGTCTGCCTTTGAAGGGGAGCGACCCTTTTCTTTCCGTCTGCGGCGTAGTTCCCAACGGCGGTATGGGCGCCTTTCTCAAGCGCCATCTGGCACGAAAAGAAAATCTGGGGATCGCCGCCAATATAGAAGCCCCCTTTCTGCAAAAATTCCTTATGGAAAGCATCTGCTGTTTTCTCAATGAGGAAGAGTGTGAAAAATTCCGCAGCTCCATGCGCTTCTGGTCTCCGGGGAGCTTGAGCTGGCAGATCGACGCCATACTGTCAAAAAACGGGGCAAAGTACGGGGAGTTCACGGCATACTGCGCCGATGATCCCACCCGGCGCCACCTTTTGGCTTGTGAACTTGCCGGGAACTTTGACCGTTACCAGCTTTACCGCAGTTCCGTCACAGGCCACACTGAACTGCAGGAGTGGCGTTCAAAGGAAAGTGAAACATTGCAGGGGAAACTTTATTACGAACTTTGCGCCCTCATGCCCGATCCAGACTCTTTTTACACCCGCTTTTTCTCTGCCCCCGCTCCTGTGAGGAAACTCCCTGAAAAAGTCGGCATTTTCGGTATCGGCGCCATGCCTGCACTTTATCTCCATGCCCTGCAGAAAATTTCAGAACATTCGGAGATCTTTCTTTTCTGCCCCTCCCCCTGTCAGGAGTACTGGGGCGACCTCAAAAGCGCCGGAGAATCCCTCAAGGAGCTGAGACAAGATCCCGAAAGAGTCTCTGAACTCCTTGAAGACAGCGCCGGGAACAACCAGCTGCTGGCAGATCTGGGAGTCATCGGCAGAGAGTTTTTCAATTTGCTTCTGGATTCCGACTGCTTCTCCGGCAGCGGTCCCCAAGAGCTCTACAAAGATCCAGCCCCGGAAGAAAAGGGAACAGCTTTGCAGATCTTCCAGTCCGACATCCTCAACGCCCGGGTCCGGAACGATGAAAACAAGATCATTCCCGTCCCAAATGACGACTCCATCAGGATCAACTGCTGCAGCGATGCAAGGCGGGAGCTTGAAATACTCCACGACCAGCTTCTTGAACTCTTTTACACCAAAGGCAACTCCTCTCATGACAAGAGCGCCGTCAAGGTCACAAATGCTCTGCGGATGGAAGATGTGATCGTCATGTTCCCTGACATCAATCAAGCAGCCCCCATGATCGATGCGGTCTTTTCGGCGGGTCCCTTCAAGGGGCATTACGCCATTTGCGACCGCAGCAGTGCGGCGCAAAGTCAGGTGATCGAATGTTTCAAGCGGCTCCTTGAACTGCCTTCAGGAAGAGCCAACTCCCTTGAGATACTGGAGTTGCTGGAGTTTGATTGTCTCAGCTCCAAACTGGGTATCAGCAGCGAAGCCATCCCCGAACTGACCGACCTCGTCGCCCGTGTCCGTATCAGCTGGGGACTCGATGAAAAAGAACACCAAAAGTTCCGCATGACCCCTTTCAAGGAGTTTTCATGGGAGGACGGCATCGACCGGCTCCTTGAAGAGTTCGCACGGGGCGAAGATGCAAGCCTTATCACCGACATTGAAGACTCAGGAGGCATCGACGGCGGACTTGCTGAAAATCTCGCCATCCTTGCCGGATTCATCGACCTTTTGAAAAGGTGGCGGGCAGAGCTCCACAAAAGCCGTACTCCCGAAGCGTGGAAAGAGTTCATGGGGGAGTGGATCGACAACTTTTTTGCGGGCTGCGCCCGGGAGTTCCAGCCCGAAGTCAACGAGCTGCGCCGGGCAACGGGTAAAACCGTCAGTGATGCGGCAGCGGCTCTTGAAGATGTGCTCATCGACTCCAAAGTTTTCATTTCCCGTCTGCAGTCTGAATTCTCCCTTCCCGGGGGCAAACAGCAATTCCTGCGTGACAAGATCACATTCTGTTCATTGGTTCCTTTGCGCGCGGTCCCGGCAAAAGTCATTGCCGTTCTGGGGCTCAACGACGGCTCTTTCCCCGGCATTGACCGCCGCAACTCCTTTGATCTTCTTGCCCGGGTCCGCCGCAACGACCCCAATTTGAGCAATGACGGCAGATACCTTTTCCTTGAAGCGCTTCTGGCGGCAAGGGAACATCTGATACTTTCTTATGTGGGCTTTGACAACGGCGAAGAACTTGCCCCTGCCATTCCTCTGGTGACGGTGGAAGAGGTGCTCAAAAAAGGGTTCGGCATTGAGAAAAAGAGGATCCCCCTCCAATCTCTTGAACTTGACAACCTTGCCCTTTTGCGGCAAAGTGAAAAGGAGCGCCCGGCACTTCAAGCACAAGGAGCTGCAGTGGAAGTGCCGCTCCCTGAAAAAATGCACGTCAATAAACTCTGCGAACTCCTTACCCAAAACTGCGAAGGATTTTTCAAGATCCGCTGCGGCTTTGATTATGAGAAATACGAAAAACAGCCGCCTCAAACCGATGATCCCGAAACCCTCGGACCGTTGGATACATCAACTGTTCAAAAGGGACTCTGGTCCATGCGGGTCGCAGAAATCCCCCAAGATAAGTGGCGCCCCCTTGTGGAACGGGCGCGGCTGCTCCCTGTCAACGGGAAAAGCACCTATACGGAACTTGAAAAAACCGTCACGGATCTGCCGGAGGAGTTGGTTGAAGCGTTCAAAACGCAGACAGCGCTTCTTTGTGAACAAACCTTTTGCGGCGTAACTCTTTTCAGCACTCTTGAGTTCCCCCGGCATACAGGGGAAAATATTTGCAGATACAAGGTGCTTTTTTCCCATTCCTCCGGGGAAAAGCTCTTCCAATTCTATCTGGAACATCTGCTGCTGACTTGCCAAATGGGGGAAAAACACTCTGTCACAGGGAAACTGGTATTTGCCAAAGAAGAGAAGAACAAGCTCCGTTCTTTCCCCGTCATTTCCCCTTCCGATGCAAGGAGGAAGCTGGAAGAGCTCATGGGGATCGCTCTGCGCACATATTCCGCCTCTCTGCCCCTGCCCGTTTTTGCGGAAGCTTCTCTTGAGTGTGCAAAAGATCCGTCATCCGCAAATATAAAGAAAAAATTTGTGGAAAAAGATTTGAAATACAACAAAGTCATAGAACAGTTTTTTGATGAAGAAAACTTCAGCGAAGGCGAATTTAATGATTTGGCGGCAGCGATCTTTTCTGACATCGTAAACATAGAGCCGGAAGAATTATGAACAACAGCGAACCCACCCCTTACCTCAACTGTAATATCCATCGGGGCAAGTGTTCAGTGATCGAAGCTGCCGCCGGTACCGGAAAGACCTTCAACATCACCAACATCACCGCCCGTATCATTATGGAACGCAGCGATGTCACCATCGACAAGATGGTCATTGTCACCTTTACCCGTGCCGCCGCAGGAGAGTTGAAAACCCGTATCAGCCAGCGTCTGGCAGAACTTGAAAAGCTGGTCCAGACAGAAGGATGCAAAGATGAACTGATCCAGCTTGCCCTTGACAAAGGAGTTTCAAAAACAGAGATCCGCAAAAGGCTCAGAGTGGCTCTTTTGAACTTTGACCGCGCCATGATCGGCACCATCCACAGTTTCGCCATGCGGAGTCTGAGCGAAAACGGCTTCGACAGCCGTCTTAAATTCGGATTCACTCTCAACGAAAACACGGCAAAGATCGTACTGCAGCTTTGCGATGATTTTCTCAGGGGCTTTTTCTATGATGAAAAGCACTCTGAAATGAAACCTTTTCTTCAGGATATTTCAAAAGATTTTTCCTCTGATATCTCCGGCTATGTCCTCAAGCGTCTGGCAGATCCGGCACTGAATATCAGCTGGGGCGATCTGCCGGAACTCTCCGGAGAAGTTTTAACCGACAGCGCATTATTTTTTGAGTGTCAGAAAAAAAACAATGCCAATGTTGATGCCGGGATCCAGCAGTACAAGGAAGAACGGCAAAAGCAGCGCCCGATCCTGGAAGCACAGCTGCCCGTTCTGAAAGAACGCACCCAAAGTTTGAAAAAAGATCTTGACAAGATCAAAAAACAGCTGGATAAAGCGGACAAATCAGGCGATGAGGAGAAAGTTGCGCAGCTGCAGTTGGAGTTTGACCAAATCAAAAAAGAGCATGAAGAAGCAAAACAGGAGTATACCCCTGTCAGTAAAGAGCTTCAGTATTATGAATCCCGCACCGACGCCGGCGTAAAAAAACTGGAAGAACAGTACAAGGCAAGCTCCAAAGCGCTTCTGAAACTTTTGTGCGAGCAGACCTTTGAATATGTTTCAAAAGAGTTCCGTATCCTTTGCGAAGAGAAGAACTTCCTCGGCAACGACGATCTGATACTGGAACTGCAAAAGGCGCTGTATCAGCCTGATTCCCCCCTTCCCGCCAGACTCAGAGAAAGTTTCCCTGTGGGGCTCATCGACGAATTTCAGGACACCAATGATTCACAGTTTGCCATATTCCGCAAGATCTTTCTGGAAAATCCTGAAAGCACCTTCATCGTGGTGGGGGACCCCCGGCAGGCGATCTACCGGTTCCGCAACTGCGATATCCAGACCTATCTGAGTGCTAAAGAGGAGATGGAGAAAAAAAGAAACGCTGAGTGCTTTTCCATGAACACCAACCGCCGTTCCGGGGGAAAATATATCACAGAGCTGAACAAGATCTTCTCCAAAGGCGCTTTCGCCATGGAAAACATGGATATGCCTGAGCAGCATTCATTGCCAGGTTCCCGGGTTCTGCTGACTCCTCAAGGAGTGGAAATCGATTTTCCCATTGAAGCGGCATACGATACAGCCCTTCCCTCAAGCGAGATCTCAAAGTGGTGCGCCGCAGACATCTGCAAACTTCTTAAAGACGGATTCCGCCTCCCGGCAGCAGACAAGCGTCCTGAACGCCCGGTGGAGTCCGGAGACATCACCGTCCTGACCGGCTCCTGGGCGAAGGCGCGGGAAGTCAGAAAAGAACTGGAAAAACTGGGGATCCCGGCACGATTGATGAAAAACGAAAATGTGTTCAAGTCACTGCAGGCTGAACAGCTGGCGATCTTCCTTGAAGGGGTGCTCAACTGCAACAACCACGATGCTCTGCTCAGAGCGCTGATTACCCCTCTGGGCGATCTGACCGTTGAGATGCTGAACAGCGAAGACGCTGTCACCGAGCGCGCCCGCTGGATGCTGGAACTCAACAATTTGTGGCACAAGCGTTCATTCATGGTCATGTACAATGAGCTCTTTATCAGATTCCGGGTCAACGACCGTCTGTCTGAAGAGTCAGGGGGGAACCGTGATCTGAGCAATTTCAACACCATTGCCGACATCCTCTGCGAAGAAGCCTTCACAAAGAAGCTCACTCCCGGGGCTCTGCTGCGCACACTGCAGAAATATATCCAATCCGCCGATGACGACAAGGAGAACTTCCCCGCCCGTCCCGAAACAGATCAGGGAACAGTCCTCATCGACACTGTTTTCGGCAGCAAAGGCTTGAGTTATCCCATCGTCTATCTGCCGGATCTCTTCTATCTTGGCAAATCCTTTGATGCAGACAAGGTGTCAAAGACCTTTCACGATGAAAATAATCTTCTGTGCTATGCCCCTTACCTTGATGACAAGCAGATGGAAGTTTCCCGTTTTGAGGCATTTCAGGAAAATCTGCGCAAAGCCTATGTCGCTTTGACCAGAGCCCGCTACTACTGCCGGATTTACTGCGGCAAGGGCGGAAAATATTGCGCCCCGACCACCTGGCTTTTCAGAAAAAGAAATGCAGCTGAGCTCCTGCCCGCCGAAACACCGGCAACGGCTGAAATTGAACAGGAATACCCCATTCACGCCGTAAAAATAGATGGAGAACCCCCTGAGGAAAAGTTTGCCCCTCCCTCCCCTGATCTTTTGCGTCGTCCGGATCTCATGCCCTATCTGGTTTCCCGGAGCGGATTTTTGAGCTTCACTTCCATCACGCCTCACGGCGGAGCTGACAATGCCTTCACCGGAGACAAATACGATGAAGGAGAGCTGGAGGAAGAAACGTCTCAAAAGCAAGCTGAAAAGAAAGAAGAAAAGCTCCCTGACACCTTTTCACTGCCTGCGGGGACTGCCTTCGGGAATGCGATCCACACCACCCTTGAGCTCTGCGATTACGATATTTCAGAAGAGTCGCTTCTCCCCCTTGTTCAGCGGCAGTTGAATATCCACGGGCTTTCCGGGGAAAAGCACGGCGCTGTCACAACAAAGATGCTCCACCGTATGCTCAACACACCCATTGACGATGGTTTCGGCGGCACTTTCAAACTCTCGGAGATCACGGCGGCAGACAAAAAGTGTGAATTTGAATTCCTGTATGAATTCGGACAAAGTTTTAAAAACACCACCCTCTTTGAAACAGCCAATGCCTATTTTGAAGAGAAATTCAAACTCCGCTGCCCCGAACTGACCGACCAGAGCAGTACCTTTGACAACGGATTTTTCAACGGTTCCATCGACCTTTTTTTCAGGTATAAAAACCGTTTCTACATCATCGACTGGAAGACCAACAAACTTGCCGCCCCTCATCTCTATGACAACGGAAAACTTTGTCATGCCATGGCAAATTCACGGTACTATCTGCAGTACATGATCTATACCGCAGCTCTTTTCAAATATCTGAAAGAGCGTCTCCATCAGGCAGGGGATGAAAAGGAACTTTACGAAAAGTCCATGGGGGGAGTCCGCTACATCTTTCTGAGGGGCTTCACCGGCATGGAGGACCGGGGCGTTTTCAGCGACCGTCTGCCCTGGGAAATGTTGAAAAAAATTGAGGAGATCATCGGATAAATGGAAAATACAGATACCCGGAGTGTTGAAACACTTCCCCAAGAGGAGCTTTCCGCTCTGGCACGGATTTTCGGGGATTTTCTCAAAAGAAAAAGTACTTCTGCCCCGGAAATCATGGCTGCCATGGGCGAAAAACTCATCACTGCCCGGGAAAAAGGGGACAGTTTCATCACCCTTGATGACGGGGAATATGAAGCACTTCAAAGTAATCCTCATCTGCTGACAGGGGAAAAAGCTCTTTTCGTCCTTGAGGGGAAAGAACTCTATCTCTACCGGGAGCACAAAAATGAGGTGACACTTGCCCACGCCATTGCGGAACGCCTGAAAAAAACAGTTCCGCTGAAAAAATACACAAGAGAAGAGATAACAAAAGCATTTCTCAAGCCTGATGCCCCGGACTTCACCCCCCATGAAAACCAGATTGATGCCGTTGCCAACTGCCTTGAAAGCTGTTTTTCCATCATCACAGGGGGCCCGGGAACAGGCAAAACCACCATTATCGCCGCTCTGGTCGCCCTTGAAGCAGAACGCGATCCCGACATCAAAATCGAAATCGCAGCCCCCACAGGGAAAGCTGCCGAACTCCTTACCAAAGGTCTCTCAGGCGGTCCTTATCCGGTAAAAGCCCACACCCTTCACTCTCTTTTCAAGGCGCGTCCCGGTTCCGGACGCTTCGGTAAAAACGCCTCCGATCCTCTGGAGTGCGATTTGCTGATCGTTGACGAGTGTTCCATGATCTCCCTTGACGTGGCAGCCAAAGTGTTTCAGGGGCTTTCCCCGGAAACACGGGTCGTCCTGTCAGGGGATCACCGCCAGCTTGAAGCCATCGGTTCGGGGGCTGTGCTGAGTTCACTTCTTACCTTTTCTTCTGACAACTCCCCTGCCGCTGAACGCTTAAAAAAAGCAGGCGTCGAACTGACTGCCAACTACCGTTCAAAGCTGGCGCCCACCATTCAAGGTCTGGCAAAAGCAATGCGGGAAAAGGAGGAGATCTCTTCTCTCTGCCCAAAAATCGTTTCTGAAAATTCGGCAAATTATTCTTTCAAAAAGAGCAGCAGCAACACCGAAAAGGAAATTTTAAGCACCGCAGCAAACCGCTGGCAGAAGCTGCCGGAACTCTGCAAAGAGATCACAGATGATTCCGTAAAAAAAGCCTTTGAGATATTGAAATCCTTCCGGGTCCTCACCGCTCAGAGAGTGGGGAAAGAAGGGTGCAGCAAACTCAATGAAAAGATTTTGAAAGAATTGGACCTTGCATCTGCTTATTCTCCGGGGTCGGCTCTGCTCATCACAGAGAACTGCCACCGCACCGGTCTTTCCAACGGAGATGTGGGGATCGTTTTTGCCGATAAAGAAGCCGGCGGCATCCGGATCTGCTTTGAACATCTGCCCGTTCCTCTGCAGTTCCACGACCTGCCCCCCCATGAAAGCGCTTTTGCCATGACGGTGCACAAAGCCCAGGGCTCCGGCTTTGACGAAGTCTCTTTCCCTATGCCCAGAGAGGATACCCCTTTGCTGACCCGTGAACTCTTTTACACAGCATTGACCCGCGCCGCAAAAAAAATCACCATTTACGGAAACGCCGACATGGTCCAAAAGGCTCTTGAAAGGGAAAGCTGCCGTGCCGCAAAGTTGGCTGAAAGGATCGTTGCAGAACTGAAAAGGGAGCAACAATGAAAAACAGGGTTTGCGAACTTCTTGCCCCGGCGGGGAATCCTGAGTGCGCTCTGGCTGCCATCGACGCCGGAGCCGATGCCGTTTACTGCGGACTGGGGCGTTTCAACGCCCGCTGCCGGGCGGAAAACTTTGACAACGGCAAACTGGGCTCCCTCATCGACTTTATGCACAGCAAAGGGAAAAAGCTTTATCTTACCTTCAACACGCTCCTCTTTGAAGATGAACTTGAAGCTGCGGGCGAAATGCTTTCAGATCTGGTGCAGCTTGCTCCCGATGCTCTCATCGTCCACGATCCGGGTGTCATAGAGATGGTGAAGAAATATTTTCCCTCTCTGACGCTTCATGCGTCCACCCAGATGGGTATCCACAACTCTTCCGGCGTCAAAGCCCTGGCGGATATGGGGATCCAACGGGTGATCCTTGAACGGCAGATCCCCCTTGATGAACTGGAAAAGATCGTCAGAAGATCCCCCATTGAGATCGAAGTCTTTGTGCACGGTTCGTTGTGTTGTTCGCTCTCCGGGCGCTGCCTTCTTTCTGCCGAACTCTGCGGCGGCAGCGGCAACCGGGGGTGCTGCAAACAACCCTGCCGCCGCTCCTTTGAAACGGCAGAAGGGGAGTTGTTCCCCCTTTCCATGCGTGACCTCAACGGCGTTGCCATATTGCCGGAACTCAAGGCAATGGGGGTGGCTTCACTGAAAATCGAAGGCAGACTCAGAGGACCGGACTATGTGTGGAAATGCGTCCACGCCTACAGACTTCTTCTGGATGCGCCTTCTGGAAAAATCCCCCCTGCGCTGCTCAATGAAGCTGAAACACTCCTCAACGCCGCCTCGGCACGGAACGAAATCAGCTCCTTTACAGCTGAAAAGATGGTGGACTCCCGCCGCATCGGCGTTTTCGGCAGACAGGTGGGCACAGTGCAGAATATCAACCGCAAAGGCATCCTTGCCAAAGCCTCTGCCAAGATCCATCTGGGGGACCGTCTCAGACTGGTTCCCCCCGACGGCGGGGAAGGTATGAGTTTTTCCCTTGTTTCCATGGAAGACCGCCAGAAGAGGATCAACTCCCTGCGCCCCGGGGGCATGGCGTTTTTCCCCGGTTCATTCAGCGCCACTCCCGGGTGGCTCATCTACAAGATCGGGGAAAACGGCTTTGATTTCAGCCGTCAGGCGGCGGCTCTGCCCCCCAGACGGCAGGGAGTGACCCTTGAACTGAAGGTTTCACCTTCTTTCTGGAAGTGCCGCATAAAAGAGACGCCCGGATTTATCTGGCAGCAGCAGACAAACTTTTCCCCGGCGGAAAACCATCCCGCAGATGAAAAACAGATTTCTGAAGCCTTTTCCTCAGGAGTCCCCGCCCCGTGGAAGGTGAGCACTTGCCTTGTTTCATTTACAGGTGCGCCCTTCTTTCTCCCCGGTGCCGTGCTGAAATCCCTGCGCCGCGCCTTTTGGGAGACAGCTGCTCAGGCTTTGAAAAATTTCGATCCCGACGCAGAAAAAGAGAAGCTTTTGAAAGCTTTTACTGACTCCCTTGTGCCTGAAGATCACCCCGGCGCTTTGCTCTCTGAGTCAGAAGATGTTTTTGAAATACCGGGGTTCATCAGCGAAACCGATCTTCCGGAGTGGGAGTCAAAAATCGCTCAGGAGTTGAAAAAGGGACGCCGGAAATTCCGGGCAGGAGGATTCCATGCTTTGGAACTCCTCAAAAACGCCCCCGGGATCACCCTTGAAAGCGCCTTTCCCCTCAGCGTCACCAACTCCCGGTGTGCCGCACTGCTCAAGGCAAAAGGCTTTTCGGCAGGGGCACTTTCCCCGGAAGTTCCGGAGCAGACTCTGCCATTGCTTTTGAGCAGAACGCTCCTTGACCTCTACCGTCCCAAAGAGGATGTGCCGCTTCTGGTCAGCCGGGCGGAGCTGAAACCGGAAGGGATCTGGCACGAGCGTTCAGGTACAGCCTTGCGTGTTGCCTTTGATCCCGTTGAAAAACTCTGGAAACTCCGGAAGAAAAAATAAATGCTTTATTTTCTCCATTTTTTCTTGAAAAATCAAAGTCGTGGATGTAAAGTAAAACAGTGAATTGAATGAGGCAATTTCAAAACTCCTCAAAATTGTCAAAGCGCCCTCGCTTCGATCTGATAAAGGGAGCGTTTTCGGCTGTTACCTTGCAGGTAGCACCCTCAAACTACCCTTTACAGCTCTTTGCGAATGACATCTTTGCCATTT
>JAFTIE010000148.1 GCA_017457065.1 Lentisphaeria bacterium | reverse complement strand
TGTCAAAGCGCCCTCGCTTCGATCTGACAAAGGGAGCGTTTTCGGCTGTTACCTTACAGGTAGCAACCTCAAACTACCCTTTGCAGCTCTTTGCGAATGGCATCTTTGCCATTTTTTGAATGACTTTTGAAATTACCTCTATTGAGAAAAATAAGAAATGCTTCCGGTAAATCAACAATATATGGAGTAAACAATGAAAAAAAACTTTGTTCTTCTGCTGCTTGCAGCGTCGTTTTGTCTGGCTGGGGCGGAAAAACTGCCTTTCAGCATTGACCCCAAACATCCCCGTAAGATCACACTTGGTAAAAAGCCCCTTTTGAGCCTTGCTCCGGGGAACTTTGAGATCGTGGAAGGAAACACCACCGATGTGGTCAAGTTCGCCGCTCAGGAGATCGCCGAAGCCTTGAGCGAAGTTTTCGGCAAAAAAATCACCCCGGTGAAAAAAGCAAGCGGCAAAAAAATCGCCATCTGTCTGGGGGATATGAAACTTGCCAAAGAACTCAAGGTCGATCCCGCTGACTTTGACCGTGACGGATTTGTTATCAAAACTTATAAAAACAAGATCCTCATCATCGGCCGTGATGATCCCAAAAGCCGTCCCATGCGCCACGCCTACGGCACCGGCAACAAGGGGGAATGGGGAACCCTTTTCGGCGCCTACGACTTTCTGGAACGCTTTGCCGGAGTGCGTTTCTACTTTCCCGGCAAGCTGGGAGTACACTACCCCGCCGCCAAAGCCCTGACGATCCCCGCCGTCGACATCTACGACCGTCCTGACTTTCTCCAGCGCCGTTTCAACGACTACAACCACGGGGGGCGTCCCATCCGCCGTTACGCCGGTTGGAGCGGACAGAAAAATATCCTGCGGAACCGTGCCGAGACCATCTACATCCCCAACTGCCACGGCATCGCCTATCTGGGATACCCCCACCGTTTCGCCAAGAGCCATCCTGAATACTTCGCTCTCAACGTCAACGGCAAACGCATGACCGCTCTGGGGGATCGCCACGACTTGAGTCAGGTCTGCTATTCAAGCGGTATCAAAGATGAGATCGCCAAAGACGCCATCTCTTTTCTGAAAAATGAAGCGCCTCAGGTACGGGGCATCAAAAACCGTCACAACAAGATCTCCTGGAACAGCGTCCACCGTCCCGGACTGCCCTGTTTCAACATCATGCCCAACGACTCAGCCTACCTCTGCCGCTGCGCCAAGTGTCAGGAACACTTTTCCCAAGGCACTCAGGCGACGACTGATTACTTCTGGAAATTTTTCAGTGACATCTGCGCTCAGGTGAAAAGATCCGGCGTCCCCGGCTATCTGACCACCATGGCATACGCTGATTACCGTCCCATCCCTACGCAGAAGATCCCCGACAACCTTCTGGTCATGCTGGCGCTGCGGGGACCGTGGAACGAATATCTCCCCAAACAGCAGCAAAAAGATGTGGAGCTCCTCAAGGCGTGGAAAGCCAAACTGGGGCAGAAAACCTGGCTCTGGACCTATCCCGGAAAATACGGCGGCAACATGCCGGGGATCCCCCATACCACCCCCCGCGCCATTGCAAGTTTCATCAAGCGGGTGCGTCCCTACATCTTCGGACTTTACATCGAATGCGAAACCGACGTCCTCATGCACAACTATCTCACCTACCACATCTTCGGCAAGGTCGCATGGAACACCGGTACCGATGTGGAAAAACTTCTTGATGAACACGCAAGAGTTTTCTACGGCCCCGCCGCCGTACCCATGAAAGATTTCTTCGACTCCATCGAACGCAACTGGCAGAAGATCGCCGCCAACGTGGTGGAAACCTCCGCAGGCCCCAAGACCATCTACCCTTCTGAACTGATCCTCTGGAGCAAGATCTACAGCCCCGCCGAACTGAAACGGCTCAACGGACTTTTCGACAAGGCGGAAAAACTTGCCGCCAAAGACAAGATCCGTCTGCCCCGTATCAAATTCGTCCGCAAGGAGTTTATGGAGCCCCTCATGGCTGAGGCAAACAAGTTCCACAGCGCCAACGATGCCGTCCAATCATGGAGTTTTCCCATGGTGCCCGCCAGAGAAACTGTGAAGATCGACGGAAAACTTGATGAAGAGATTTGGAAAAACTCTCCCGCCTTTCATCTTTCAGGTCTTCAGGGCGCCCCTGCCGAGGTGCAGAGCGTCGCAAAGATGACATACGATAAAGATTACTTCTATTTCGGATTCCGGTGGGGAGAGCCCCATACTGCAAAAATCGCCGCTGCCGACCGCAAATTTGATGACAGAGAGCTCTGGAAAGACTCTACCGCCGAGATCTTCATTTCCCCCGACGGCAGAAGGGATCACTTCTATCAGATCATGGTCAACGCCAGAGGACAGATCTGTGACCTGCTGGTCAACAAAGGTGCTGAAGAACACTCCTGGAACAGCGGCGCCCTTGTGAAGACCCGCATCGAGCCCGGCAAGGCGTGGTATGGCGAGATCCGCATTCCCCGCAAGAGCATGCCCCCGAGCATGGCTGACGGGATCCGTGTCAACTTTGCCCGCTACCGTGTCCTCAACGGCATGAAGGTCGCCACAGAGTGTTACAGCTGGAGTCCCTTTGTGAGGAAACTCAACGAAGTCTCCCGTTTCGGGAAACTTCTTTTCAAGGCTCCCGCCGTCAAGCCCAATCTGCTGACGGATCCTGACTTCAAACTGCCTCTGCAGCGAAAAGATTCCTGGGCGGTGAACCGGGTTGGATATGACTCCAAAGTCTTTATGACCGCCGGGAACGCCATCAAACTGGATTGCTCCACCAAGTGTCACTCCGCCTATCAGCGTCTGAACAAGCTCAAACCTGACACCGATTATCAGGTGCGCTTCTTTGTTAAACTTGAAAAAGTCAAAAAGCAGCTCCCCAAATGGAGCGGCTTCTACATCCGTTTTGATTTCGGCAACGGCAAGGTGCAGTATTTCCCGGCTCCCCCGGTGCAGATGGACGGCAGCTGCCCCTGGACCGGATTCAAATTCAACGTCCGCACGCCCAAGGACTTCAACAGGAACCAAAAGGCGTACATCAATTTCGTCCTGCGCAAAGCCTCAGGCTGTGCATGGGTCGACCACATCAGCATTACAGAAGTCACCCGGTAAAAATTTTCACATCCTCAAAAAGAGTGCGGCAAAAGCTGAATACAGCCGTCGCACTCTTTTTTTCTGCCGGATCTTTGAATCGTGCCGCAGAGAAATAAGGACAACTTGATAAATCAGGAAAATGGTGCTATATTATATAAATGGAGATATTGCGGAAGGGCGCTGTCAGGGGGCGGTGTCCTGATGAGATGTTCCCCTTTTTCCGGAAGAGCGCTGCGGCTGCAGCGTTTTTTTGCTCCGGAGATCACTGAAAAAAAGGATTGTTTCAAATCATGGGAAAGACCATAACACAAAAGATTTTTGACGCCCACGAAGTGGATCGTCCCGCAGGAAGTGTGCGGGTCCTTTCGCTTGACCGGGTCTTCTGCCACGAGATCACCACGCCCATCGCCATCAACGACCTTTGCGCCACCAACCGTGACCGGGTCTTTGACTGCTCCAAGATCAAGGCTGTGATCGACCATGTTTCACCTGCCAAGGACTCCAAGACCGCAGAACAGGGCAAGACTCTCCGGGATTGGGCACGCCGCCACGACATCAAGGACTTTTTTGACGTGGGTGCCAACGGTGTCTGCCACGCCATCTTCCCCGAGAAGGGGTTTGTCCGCCCCGGATTCACTGTCATCATGGGTGACTCCCACACCTGTACCCACGGCGCTTTCGGAGCTTTTGCCGCCGGTATCGGCACCACCGATCTTGAAGTGGGGATCCTTAAAGGTGTCTGCGCCTTCAAAGAGCCTGAGACCATCAAAGTGGAAGTCACCGGCGCTCTGCGTGAAGGTGTCTACCCCAAGGATCTGATCCTGACCATCATCCGTGAACTCACCGTCAACGGCGCCACCAATCAGGTGCTTGAGTTCACCGGATCCGTCATCGACAATATGGATATGGAAGGCCGCATGACTTTGTGCAACATGGCTATTGAAGCCGGTGCCACCTGCGGTGTCTGCTATCCTGATGCTGTGACAGTGGATTATCTCTGGCCCTTCATCCAGAGCGAATTCGCTACAAAAGAGGCAGCCGTTGAAGCCTACTCCAAATGGCGTTCCGATGCTGATGCAGAGTACTCCAAAGTGCTGACCATCGACGGCAATACCGTTGAACCTGTGGCGACCTTCAACTACAAGCCCGACTGCGTGAAAACCGTCCGGGAACTTGCCGGAACAAAGGTGGATCAGGTCTACATCGGCAGCTGTACCAACGGACGCCTCAGCGACTTGCGTGTTGCAGCTCAGATCCTCAAGGGCAAAAAGATCGCCCCCACGGTCCGTGCCATCGTTTCCCCTGCCACTCCTGATATTTTCAAACAGGCTCTGGCTGAGGGGATCATCCAGATCTTTATGGATGCCGGTTTCTGCGTGACCAACCCCACCTGCGGCGCCTGTCTCGGCATGAGCAACGGTGTGTTGGCTTCAGGGGAAATTTGCGCCTCGACCACCAACCGCAACTTTGCCGGACGTATGGGCAAAGGGGGCATGGTCCATCTGATGAGCCCTGCCACCGCCGCCGCAACTGCCGTTGCCGGAACTATTGTCAACTCCGAACTTTTCAAGGGATGAACTTGAATCATGAAAAATTTTAATGGAAAAGTATTGTTTCTGGACCGTTCAGATATCAACACTGACGAGATCATTCCCGCCAAATATCTCAACGAATCCACCAAGGCTGCTCTGAAGCCCTATTGCCTTGAGGATCTGCTCCTTGACGGATTCGATCCCAAACGGGATGTCCCCGGTCATCAGGCGGTCATCACCCGTGCCAACTTCGGATGCGGTTCCTCAAGAGAACACGCCCCCTGGGTGCTGGGCGAAAATGATATCAATGTGGTCGTTGCTGAGAACTTTGCCCGTATTTTCAGGCAGAATATGTTCAACTGCGGAATGCTCGCTATTGAACTGCCCGCCGATACCATCGCCGAGATCTTCGATCTTTTCGGCTCCGGGGAAACCACCCTTGAGACCGATCTTGAAAAACACACACTCACCCTTGACAACGGCAAGATCGTCCGCAACTACAAGTTCAACATCGACCCCTTCGATGCCGAACTGGTGAAAGCCGGCGGTTGGGTCGCCTACGCCGACAGCCGCTACTGACCTTGCCTTTTGTTCCTTTCCGGACTGCTGCAGCAATGTTGCAGTCCTTTTTTTTGTCCGGATCCCGGCAAAAAAAATGCCGGATGAGGAGTGATCCTCACCCGGCAGGGAAAAAGTGTCAGCTTACTTGGAAAGCAGTGAAGCACTGGCTTCGTCAAGGAAGGTGGCGCAGCAGGGGTGATTCTGCAAAATGGAGCAGGGGCAGGTATTGGTCACAGGACCTTCCAGCATACCCTTGATCGCCTGAGCTTTGCGTTCATCGGGAACAACGTTGACGATGACTTTGCTCTTGAAGATCTGGGGCACGCTCATGCTGAAAGCATGGGTGGGCACTGCATCAAAGGTGGGGAACCAGCCTTCGCCCAGCTGCTGACGGCGGCAGGCATCATCCAGTTTGACCACGAGGAAAGCCTCGTCGGTGTCAAAGTCAGCCGGGGGATCGTTGAAGGCGATGTGTCCGTTTTCGCCCACACCGATGAAGGCGATATCAACGGGGTGGTCCGCCATGATCTTCTTCATTTCGGCGCAGAAGGCGGCGGGATCGTCGGTATCGCCGTTGACGAAGAAGACCTCTGCCAGTTTGCAGGGCAGCTTGTCGATGAAGTTTTCACGCAGATTGAGACGGAATCCGGCTTTGTGTCCGGCGGGGAGACCAATGTACTCATCCAGGTGGAAAAGAGTGACTTTGGACCAGTCGATGCCGGGCTCTTTGACCAGGAAGCTCATCATCTCAAACTGGCTGGGGGCGGTGGCGGCGATCATATTGGCGCTGCCTTTTTCGGCGATGACTTTGCGAAGCACTTCAGCACCGTAAGCGGCTGCTGCTTTGCTCATTTCAGTCTTGTTCTTGAGGATCTTGACATCCATTTGTACACCTCTTTATTGATGTTGTGAAAAATACGCTGCTGAAAAATGTCCAGCAAAAACTCACACCACAGAATATACAACTGAAATGTTTGTTTTGCAAGTCATTTCAGGAAGATAAATTTATTAATCGTCCCGCGAAGCACTCCGGAAACGTTTCTTTTCTTGTAAATAAGAATGTATCATGCTATATTATTCCGTTTACCAACCCAAAGACCCGGGGATGGAACTTCCCCGGGTGTCAATAAAAGGAGTCTGTTGTTATGGATCTGGGAGTTATTTGCAGATTGACTCAGGAGGGCAATCCCTTTAATGTGGTCGCCGCCAACGGCATGAAAACGGCGCAGCTGGTCAACTGGAGGATAAATATGCTGACCGATGAACTGGCAGAAAAGACCATTGCCGATCTGAAGGAGTCCGGGGTGCGTCTGGCGGCGTATTGGGCGGGATATTCGGGCAGAGTGGTGTGGAACGCCGTTGACGGTCCTGTGACCTGCGGACTCGTTCCGGCGGATCTCCGTGCCAAGCGGGTGGAGGATCTGAAAAAAGGTGCCGATTTTGCCAAAAAGATCGGTGCCCCCGCCATCGTCACCCATTGCGGCTTCATTCCTGAATCTCCCCGTTCTCAGGAGTACGTTGAAACGGTGAACGCCATTTATGAAGTGGCTGCCTACTGCGCCGGTCTGGGGATCGGCTTCTGGTTTGAATCGGGGCAGGAGACCCCTCTGACTCTGCTGCGCACCATTGAAGATCTGCGTCTGCCCAATCTGGGGATCAATCTGGACACTGCCAACATGATCCTTTACGGCAGGGGCAATCCTGTGGATGCCCTTGATGTTTTCGGTCCCTGGGTCCGTAATCTGCACATCAAAGACGGAGTCTTTTCCACCAACGCCAGCACCCTCGGACACGAAACGGCTGTGGGGCAGGGCAAAGTTGACTTTGAAAAGGTGATCCGCAAACTTTATGCGTTGAACTTTGACGGAGAGCTCATCATCGAGCGTGAGATCAGCGGACCTCAGCAGCTCTGCGACATCATCAGAGCCCGTGATTACATCCAGGCACTGGTGGATCTCTGCCGTCCTCTGGAGTAAAAACTCTCTGCCGCCCTCAGCAAAAAAAGCCGTTTCCTCTGATTTGGGAAGAAATTTTCAAGAAAAAATCAAAAAACGGCTTGACAAATGCGAAATCAGGTGGTATATTATGGAACAGTGTTCGGGATATAGCGCAGCCTGGTCTAGCGCGTTTGACTGGGGGTCAAAAGGTCCGGAGTTCAAATCTCCGTATCCCGACCATTTTTTTTGCCTTGATTCCAAGGCAAAAAAACATGAAGCCGTCAGGCTTCGCTTCATGCACCGCAGGTGCGCTTCATGGCACAACGTGCCGCTTCATACGGCGCAGCCGTGCTTCATAAAGGGCTGACGATGAAGCATTGTTTCCGTCTTCATTTCATTACGCCGCGACAAGCCGCTGAAGCTTCACAATATGAAGCATCTCCCGTCTTCATTTCATTACGCCGCGGCAAGCCATTTCATTCCGATATGAAGCACTTCGCTTACGCTCCGTATGACCTGTCATCCATAGCACTTCGTGCGACGTATGACCTGTCATCCATAGCACTTCGTGCGACGGATGATGAGAAAATAAAAAAATGAGAGTTTCTGCTTGCAATTAATACCTTGTTCTGTTATATTAACTGTTAAAAGGAAAACTCTCATGGGAAAAACTTCAAATAAACTTGTTGACCTCTCAGTTGCCTTTGCGGTTGAAATATTAAACCTTGTTAAATATCTGAAAGAACAGTACATAGCCATAAATGGAAGGGCTCCAATCGAACATTAGGGCATTCTCCTTTAACAAAATCAGAAATTTTAAGATATAAAAAAGCAATAGAAAAGGCAACAGGAAGAAAGGATTTAATATGGGAGTGGAAATGAAAACTGCGTTAGACAAATTTTATCAGGTATTTGATAATCCGAAAAAGGATGACGTGTTTTTTGACTACGATGGTTTGTCTTATCAATTGAGTTCTTGCTGTTATATTTTTACTTGGAGAACTGAAGACGGTGAAGATGAACAAGAATATGGTTTTGATGAACATGGTAAGGAACTCGCGGAAGCTGTCCTGAACGCAAAAGTCAACCAGACTCGCGATAAAACCATCCGGGAAATTCTTTCTGAATTGCCGCCGGAAGCAATCTGGCTGGGGTAAAAGGATTTGATATGGGAATGGAAGTAAAAACGGCGTTGGATAAATTTTACAATATTTTTGATAATCCTCAAAAATATGATTTGTTTTTTTATTATAACGGATTGAGATATCAATTAAGCTCAGGAGGTTATATTTTAACAGAAAGAGCTGAAGATTGTGAAGATGAGATGGAATACGGCTTTGATGAAAATGGGAAAGACCTTGCAGAAGCAGTCCTTAATTCCAAAGTAAATCAAACTCGCGATAAAACCATCCGGGAAATTCTTTCTGAATTGCCGCCGGAAGAGTTGAGAATGGGCTGACAGTACATTGCAGTGCATACGGAATTTCAGACACGACCTTTGAGGATATCTGAAATTCCGTTTTTCTTTACTAAAGTCGCAGGTTTAACTGTGTTTCGGTGCATTTTGCGTTTGTTTCGGAGAAAAAGTCCTTTCGGTTGAGTAGAAAATTTTGGGGCTGTTGCAAAACCTTAGCGGGTAGTTTAACTTATGGAAAGTTGCCGATAATGTTTGGTCCACAGACTGAAATTACCTTAGCCGTGAATTCTACGCCGTAGAGGCTTATTATCCCCTCTGGCCGGTTGGCAGTCTGCG
>JAFTIE010000147.1 GCA_017457065.1 Lentisphaeria bacterium | reverse complement strand
CGCAGACTGCCAACCGGCCAGAGGGGATAATAAGCCTCTACGGCGTAGAATTCACGGCTAAGGTAATTTCAGTCTGTGGACCAAACATTATCGGCAACTTTCCATAAGTTAAACTACCCGCTAAGGTTTTGCAACAGCCCCGTTTTTTGTGTCTTTATGGGGGGGCATTGGGTTGTGACAGATATTCTGCCGGTTGCGGTGCTGCCGCAGATAAGGTCCCCTGATGATGTAATAAATTCAGAAGAAATTGTTGCATTTCTGTTATATCATCTTGAATTTCAATATTTGAAGAGATATATTATTCCCCGTTGAAAAAAAACTCCAATGTAAATTTCAAGAGGTCAAAGTTATGTTTCACTGTTTCTCTGGGACAAAGGAATTTCTGCAGGAGAGGAAGTTCACTCTGATTGAACTCCTGGTGAAAAGATCACATCTCTGCTGTGATCGTGTTTATGGCAGGGAAGAAGTTTTTTCACCTGCCCATGGGCAGGTGAAGCTGTACAGCTTCACCTTAATAGAGCTTCTTGTTGTGATTGCCATCATTGCCATCCTTGCCGCCATGCTGCTGCCCGCCTTGCAGCAGGCGCGGGAGCGTGCCCGCAGCACGACTTGTGTCAACAATCTGAAAACCGTGGGTGTTGCTGTCAATAATTATATGGGTGACAACCGGGGCTTTATGCCGGGCTCCATTACAGGAAATATCTACATGGTCTGTCCCGACGGCGTCTCCCGTTCCATCAGCCGTTTCGGTCATGCCATGCTCCATTACCTTCCCGGAGCCCAGCTGACCAAGTGGGACAACATCACCAACGGACTGCAGAAAAACAATCCTCTGCAGTGCCCCTCTGATACGATCAGAAATGAATACTACAAAGGTGCCGGCCACTGGTACTCTTACGGGAACAATTACTACGCAGCATGGGATTTGAACTCCCACCAGATGCAGAAACCGGAAAAGATCAAAACTCCTTCACAATTCATGTATCTTGCTGAAACCCTTGACCTTGCCTATTTCTGTACTACATTTTCAGTAACCACCTTCCCCATCCATCTGACCAAAAATCCTGACGGAGACCGTTTGGAGTTCCGCCACAGCAACTCCATGAATGCCCTTTTTATGGACACTCATGTTGCTCCTATGGCGTACAAGACCCTCTACAACTCAGGGAACAGATATTGTTACACGCCCACTTTTTGACCTGACTTTAAGGAGATAAAAAAATGCAGCTGCCTTCACAATGGAAGTTCACTCTGATCGAACTTCTTGTTGTCATTGCCATCATTGCCATTCTTGCCTCCATGCTGCTGCCTGCTTTGCAGCAGGCGCGTATGCGGGCACAAAGCTCCATGTGCCAGAACAACCTGAAACAATTGGGGACCATTTTTGCCCAATACAGCAATGATAACAAGGAGTATATGTTTCTCCACAAATACGAGGAATACAACGGCATGAGCAGCGTTGCCTGGAACTACTATCTGCGAGAGCTTTTTCAGTACGGATACATCGCTAAGGACCTCAAAGAGCGCATTATGCCCAAGATCATGATCTGCAATGTGACTGCTCCTTATCTGCGTGCTTATGTGGGCACGGTGAACCACCCTGAAACCAATGGGTGCTACACCTACAACGGTTATTATGCCAACGCCCGCAAAGGGGGCTCTGCTTCATGGAAAATCAGCTACAAGCTTCCCAGTATTGACCGCCCCGGTTCACTTTATGTCATGGCTGACTCTTTGGCAACAACAAGCAACTTCATGTCCCCCACGGGAATGGGATTTTTTCACAACGGCAGCACCAACATGCTCTTTCTTGACGGACATGTCACTGCCGTAAAGCGCGGAGATGTCCCTGCCGCCGGTTCAAATTCTCTTGCCTGGACCGGCTGGAAAGATGCTCCCAACAAATAAATTTCTCCTGAATACAAGGAACTCTCTATGAAAAAAATTCTTTTGCTTCTTCTGCCGGTACTCTCACTGGCTTTGTCTGCTGCCGTTCTCGACAAAGGCGGCGTCGTCTTTGACTTTGCGAAGTATTCAGCTGAACGCTTCAAATCAGCCACTCTTCCGGCAGAGAATCTGATCACCAATGCTGACGGCAAAGCTCAGGAAAAGAGATACGATCCCCTCAAATGGCGGGGAAGTTACTGTTTTCTGCATACCAGTGCGATCCCCGACAAAGATCCCCGCCGTGCACAGGTCAAACAGATGGTGCGCTGGAGCATTGAAAACGGCGTTTTCAAAGTGGTAAAACCCGCCTCATTGAAAAAACTTCTCCCCCCTGTCGTTTTGAAATCCACCTCAGGGGGCTGGTACAAATCTGTAAATCTCCCCCACGACAAGGGCGGTATCTGCCGCATCTCATTTGAATACCGTACCCAATTCGACGGTGCAGGGAGCGTCTGTATGATCGCCAGCGGCTACGATCAAATCGCCGGTAAATGGGGAAAAGCCAAACGTTTCTTTTTCAAGGTGCACCGGGTGATACCTTCTGCAAACTGGACGACTTACACCAAAGAGATCCCCATTCCCAAAGGGTGCCGCTCCATCCAGATCGTCTACCGCATGGATGGCGTGGGACAGCTGGAGTTCCGGAATCCCTCTGCCGTGATGATCGCAGAAAAAAAGGATTCTGAAAAAATCAATCTGCAGCTTGCCGCCGTGGGATTCCTGGACCGGACCTTTGCCCTTGCTCAGGGGCTCCCCGGAACTATGTGTTTCACCTGGAAACGGAACGGTACGCCTGCTGAAGCAGTACTGGAAAAACCTGTACTGACAGTAGTCCTCCCCAAAGAGATCACCTTTTACGAAGAACGCAATTTTCTGACGCTTCTCAGTAAAAAAGAGGTTCCCGGGGGCATTGAATACCGTCTTTCGCTCCACCGGGTCAAAAAACGCCCTGCCAGACAGGAGACCTTCGACGGCTATCTTCTTCTGCCTATGCTGCTTTCTTCAAATGCAGCTCCCGGAACAACCTTTTCCGGAGCGACAGCCTGGGTGGAAGACAAAAACAAGCGGGTTTCCAACATTGAGAAGTTTTCTCTCAAGGTCATACCTTCTTTCAAGGCGGTCCGCCCCAAAGAGTACCTTATGGGGATGCACTTAGGCGGCATTTACCTCAATCACTCAGGCAAAAATCTGGACATCAGCGCCAAACTTTTCAAAGCTGCCGGCGTCTCATGGATCATTTCCGGCCATCAGCCTGCTTTCCCCGCATGGCGCAGAGCCGGAGTCAAGGTCATTACTCCGGAACTCTTTTTCATCGCCAACGGTTACAAGATCGGTATGCCTTACAAACGCCCCGCCGGAGATAAGTTCCGCTATATCGGCGACGCAAACAAAAAAATGCTTGAAGATGGCACCTGCCCTTCAGCGGTTTACGAAAAGCGCCCCTACTTCATGAACTCCACCGTTCCCTATATCCGGGAATCCCTGAAAGGTGCCGACGGATTGTGGGCAAACTGGGAGCCTTATATGTTTGCAGGCCGCGGCTGTGTCTGCGACACCTGCTGCAGAAAGTTTGCCAAATTCGTGGGAGTCTCTGAGGAAGAGATGAAAAAAGAGTGGCCCGCCAATGTGGGCGTCGGCAGAAAATACCGTCAGCAGGCCGTCCGGTTCCGCAGTCTGGAACACGCCAAACTGATGCGCACCGTCAATGAAGCTGTCACCGCCGCCACAGGGGGCTCCAAATCCCTGGGTTTTGTGCCCGGTGTTCAGGTGGATAATATGAGTTCCACCTGGAGAGAGCATAAGTTCGATGCCGAAAACCATCCTTACGACTACGCAAAATCCTTCAAATGGATCGATCCCTGGGGCCCCTACTCCCACTGGGACGCGGCGGTGACCCCCTATATTTACAGCAAGATCTTCAGCTTGCGTATTTTCACCAAAGCCCGTGAAGTCCGTCTGGCGGTCAACAAGGATTATCCTCTGCCCAACCGCCCCAAACTGCTGGCATTCCCCCATGGATTGCAGGCAGCCTCAAGGGTCACCTACCCCGAAACTTTGAAACTGGATCTTCTCACCTTCTTCTTCAACGGCTGGGAGGGCTCCACCATCTATTACTTCCCCAAGGGCTACGATGCCCGTTACTGGAAAGTTTTTGCCGATGTTTCCACCATTGCCGCAGCATACGAAGATCATGTATTCAAAGGCAAACGTGTGGACGAAAAGGTGGTGTTGACCCCCATTCAGCCCTATGCGGCTGACACGGTGATCGTGGAACATCTTTTGGGGCGTCCCCGGAAATTTGCCATGCTGCAGCACACCGCCTTTTCCAAGGGGGATTCTCTTGTTGCCGCCGTCTTCAACTTCTGGTTCCACGGTGAAGTCTTTTTCAACTGCAAGGTCAGGGGCCTTGTCCCCGCACAGCGTTACACGGTCAAATGCAACGGCAACCGTTTTGTCAACGCTCAGGGAAAAAGTTTCACCGGCAGAGAACTTGCCAAAGGAGTCATGCTCCACGCCGGAGCTGTCCGCTGTGCCATCTATGAGATCGCTCCTGAAAAAGCTGCCGATGTCAAGCTCCCTGCCCTGACTCCGGGAGCGGTGGAAAAATACCGCAAAGCGGCTCTCCCCGCACTGCATAAGGCAAAGGCTTTTGACGATGAGTATGAAAAACGCAATGTTTTCAAGGAATCCTGCCTCAAAGATATTTCCAATGCAGGGATCAGCTGCAAAGCAGATCTGCCCAAAAACCTTCTCTATTTCACTTCGGGCAGTATGCGTGCTGAATTCAACGCCGTCTCCTGCACCGTGACCGCCTGGGAAAAAGAGGGGAACAAGCTCATCAACGGCGGCCGCATCAGCGGTGCCGGGACACCCACATTCTGGACTCCCGTATGCAAGTTCCTCAACAGCGGCTTTGCAGTCACCAACCAGAAAAAGATCCCCGGCGGTCTTGAAGTCACCTGCGAAAGACGGATCGACGGCAAGAACAGTCCGGCACTTGAAGGGCTTTATATCATCAGCAAGATCCGTTTTACTGACCAACTCAAAAAAATCGCCGTTTTCACCACCATTGTCAACAAAAGCGATAAGGCTGTCACCTTCGGGTTCCGGTACAATGTGCAGCCGGCACTCCCCGGATTGCCCGGCGGCTTCACCCGGATCATGGTCAAGGGCAAAAAGACGGATGTCAAACGGGACAACCGGCGCTATGTTTATGCGACAGGTAAAAACAAAGAGTTTGAAACCGAAGTGCGGAAACTTTTTGAAGTCGTCCAGCCCACCCGCTCCATCGACAAAACTCCGGGGTGGTTCATTTCCCCCAAACACACCATCAAGCTCACCTTTGAACCTTTGAAGGATGTGTTGGGAGTCGCCAGCTGGGACGGGGGCAGTCAGCAGGCGCCCACCTTTGAACCCTGTTTCAAAAAGGTCACTCTTTTAAGAATGGATCAAGTCACCTATTCCGCCCTTCTCGTGCTGGAAAAATAAATCCTTATGAACAACTTCCCCGGGGCATGATCCGGGGAAGTGTTTTTTTTACTTTCCCGTTACACTTCCTTGCATTTGGATGTAAAGCGGGATATATTATGTGTAACAGAGCACCTAATGACAAGAGGAGAACCGCAAAATGCAGCAGCCTTCACTGAAAGAGAAATTGAGCCGTTCACCATTCTCATTGCTCAAGCAGCCTGTTACTATTGCACCGCAGAACTGTTTTTCAAAAATTAAAAACGGCACATCCTTACGCCCGCAGGGGCGCACTTCACGCATTTTTGACAACTGTCAAAAATGCTCTTCACACCTTTACATCTTCACTCGATCAGCGTTCACGCTGATCGAACTATTGGTTGTCATTGCCATCATTGCCATTCTTGCCTCCATGCTGCTGCCTGCTTTGCAGCAGGCACGGGAAAAGGGCAGAACCATTTCCTGCAACAGCAATCTTTCACAGCTGGGCAGAGCAACGGGGCAGTACATCGGTGACAACAAAGATTTTATTGCCCCCATCGTCAATGTCTACGGATACCCCGCAGACGCCAAATATATCTTCAAAAAGCGCCCTAAAAACGCTCTGCTGGGACAATATCTGGGTTTTACCGATGCTGAACCCGACGATGTTCTCGGCGGCATCATCAGCGGCAGACGGGATAAACTCGGCTGCCCCTCTTATCAGCCTGACAAGATCGATGCGACCCGTTACTCCTACGCCATCAACAGTACTATGGCTATTATGCCAGGCACAGACCGGCTTATGCAGCGTCAGGTCCATTTGACAAGCCGCTGGAAATACCCCTCCCGTTTCGGCTACATCATGGATAACGAAGCCATCAGTGAAGCTTATTACCGTGTCGCCTACTCCCAGAACTGGGCAATGCCCAACAGCTCCGCCTGCAGCCATGTCTCTTTCAGGCATAACCGCAGCTGCAACGTGCTTTTCGGTGACGGACACACCAAGGGGTTGAAGTGGGGCAAACTCCCCGCTTATTTCCCGGGGATCACAGATACAAGTTCCTATTACTGTTCTTTCTGGACTCCTGTCTCAAGATCCGAAAGCGAAGGGAAACTGCCTACAAACATCTGGTAACTCTAATCAATTATGGATGAATACAAATGAAAAAAATCTTCTTTCCGGCAGCATTGCTGCTCTCCTCGTTCCTGACCGGCGCTGAACTGGTCTACAAAAACGCTTTTTTTCAGGTACGCTTTGATACAAAAGGTGCCGTTATCAAAGAGCTGATCCACAAAAAAGAGAACTGGAACGGCAGTGCCATTCCCGGGAATTCCTTTGGTGAAATGCGTATCGGACGTGCCACAGGAGCAAAATCCCAGGAACACGAAAACTTTGAAAAGTACGACTTTGCCATCAAAGAGTGGAAGGTCAAAGGCAACAATACTGTGGATATCACCTTCACCGCCTGCGGGACAGTCTTCAAAGATATCCGTCTTTACAAGACTTACAAGTTCAATCACTACCGTCCCGATGAACTGACCGTTGAGTACACCCTTGAAAATACGGGTTCCAAACCTCAGAGCATCTTTCTGAGCACCCGCACCTTCTTCCGCCGTTCCGGAAAAAACAACACCTACTATCAGCCCCGTGCCAAAGGGGATGCGGCGCTGGTCCAGAGCAAATATCTTGAGTTTTCCATGCTTCCCCCCCGCCGTTATCTGGCTGTGGCAGGGGAAGACAAGAGCGGACTGGTCATGGAATTCCCCGCCGACTCTGTCACAGGATTTATGAACTGGTTCCTCAAAGAGGGGTTCCCCACTCAGGAATACTACTCCGATGAACGGATCCTCGCCCCCGGCGCCAAACGCACCATCACCGTCAAACTGACCTTTACCAGAGATGTTCATGCCTTCAAAAACCGTGCTTCCATGAAAACCGTGAAGATCAAAGGCAAAGTCCCCCCTCAGGTGGAACAGCTGAACCGTCAGGAGGATCCCTCTTACAAAGTTGCCGCTGTCAAAGGAGCTCCCCCGGCGGACAGAAACTTTGTGGACATCTCTCTGAACCGCCAGTTCAACGACTCCTGGCGCACTGTGACACTCCCCTCAAATGTCAAAATCAAAAACATCGCCGTTTTCCAACTTGAAAACGGTACTCACTCTGAAGACCGCCCTGTGGGATATACCATCAAAGGCAGAGAGCTCACTTTGTTCATCCCCGGACTTTTCCCCGGTCAGGGCGCCTGGCGCTCCAAGGTGGTCGATGGCTTTTACCAGCAGACTTTCGGCGGAGGGTGCGCCGCAGGTCCCATTGCTTTCAACTGCCGTATCTTCTTTGACCGCCCCGGGGGGAAAGTTCTCAAAGTACAAGTTCCTCAAGGGGGCGAACTCTATATCAACGGTTCCTTTGAAAAGGCTGACCCCAAAAATCCCAAAATCCCTGAATACTCCCAGTTTGCTGCCAATCCCCACCGCTTCGTGGTGTGGCGCAAGGATGGGGGGATCAAAAACAGTGCCTGTCTGGAAGGAGGTTCTGCTGTATTTTCCTTCTTCCCCGAAGCCGGGAATACATACGATTTGAGTGTTCAGCTGAAGCATGTGGGCGGCAACAGACGCTCCTGGCTCTACCTGACCTTTTACGATGCCGCAGGAAAAATGATGGCCCCAAACCGGAAACTCCTCTTCTGCAGCGACAACGCCTTTGAGTGGAAACAGATCAAAAAGAGCTTCATCCCCCCCAAAGGTGCCGCCATGGCTGAACTAAGCGTTTCACGGGGCAGGAAGGATGGACGCTCCATTCTCATAGACGACTTCAGTGTGAAGTCCGCTCCCATTTCCTGCGTCAAACTCTCTGCCAAAGAGATGGCGCGTCAGGAACTTTACAAGCAGTGGGATATTCCCGTCAAAGAACTTGAATCCATCTCTCTTGCGGCAACATTGCCCCTGAAAAAGTGGTTCACCCCCGCAGAAAAGAAGCTCGACATTCTGGTGCTGCCCTGCGAAAACCGGGTGGGCAGACTCCACGGCAGCAAACGGGAGATCGCTGAACTCGCAGCCCGTCTCCCCATGGATTTGAAGTGTATTCCCATTATCCGTGAAACCGTCTCAAGCACCGGCAGCTACGGTGTCTGGGTCATGAACTTCAAAAAGACTCTTTCCGCCTACACTCTTGAGTCTCTGAAAGAGATCAAAAAAGCGCCCAAAGTGGTGGTATTGACCACATTCAACAGGGCACTCCACGACAAAGACTTTATGGATATCCTTGTCAAATGGCAGCAAAGTGGAACCAATTTCCTCTTTGCCGGCTGCCCTGTCCCCAAGGAATTGATGGGTAAAAGGATCAGCTCCCCCATCAAACCTGTGGTCCCCGCCATGCGGGATCTCAAAGCTGAACGCATGATCTACTGGTACAAAAAAGGGAACTCCCATGTTGCCTATTCCAGATACAATGCCAAAGAGAATCCTGCTGTCAGAGCAGAAGATGTGACCACTGCCACCTATCACAAAGCACGCAGCGGCAGAGACTACATCTGGTGGGAGTACAGCTATCTTTATGATTTGCAGGCGCTGCGCTTTTTGAGCGGTGTCAAAAATGAAGTCCAGCTTCTTTCAGGGAGCGGAAATACGCTCAATATCAAAGCATCAAAAGCCTTCACCGGCAGTGCAAAGATCGTTTACCGGAACATGTTCCGTGATGTGAAGGCATCTGTCACCGTGCCTTTGAAACTTGTTCCGGGGAACAACACTGTGAAAGTGCCCTCTCAAGAGCTTCCCGGTGGAACTTTCATCGCTGAAGTCCAGATCTTCAACGCAGGAAAAAAGGTGGTTGAAGCGGGCGCTTACCGCATTGACCGCAAAGAGAGCGTCCCTGTTGAAGTGAAATTCGCCGATGCGGAAAAGATCTTCCCCAAAGGCAAGGATGTCAAGTTCACCGTCAAGGTGAAAAACGCCCCTGCCGGAGCCCTTCTTGAAGTGGAAATAGAAGATGTTTTCAAGCGTATCATCTACCGCAATTCTTCAAAGGTCAAAGACTCCAACACCTTCAATATCATAGATCTTCCCCGTACCCGTCTCAACAATCTTTTCGTCCGGGTCAAAGCCAACGGCAAGCTCCTTGCCGAAACCATGGAGGAGTTCGCCTCTCCTCAGGGAAAACCTGATTTCACTGAATACTACGGTCTTACCTGGGGCAACTCCAACGAACTCAAGTACAAGATGGGTATCGTCGCAGGAACTCTTGGCGGCGTGGATTGGCCCAATACCCCTGTTTATATCCGGGGTATGCGGCAGCTGAATGTGGATCCCTCGCCCATGGGCATGTACAAATACAGTCTTACCGCCGGATTGTACCGCAGCGACCGGAAATCCGATCCTGTCCGCACCCCCTGTTTCTCAGATCCTGCGTTCCACAAAGCCAACAGAGAACGTCTTGCCAAACACGCCAAAATCAGCAAGTACCGCTACTACGATGTGCAGAACTTCTGGAGCGGTGACGAACAGTATCTGGGGGCTTCGGTGTGCTACTCCCCTTACTGTCTGAAGCTCTTCCGGGAATATCTGAAAAAGCAGTACAAAAATATTGCCGAACTCAATAAAGAGTGGGGGAGTTCCTTCAAATCCTTCGATGTTGTGATCCCTCAGCAGCAGGATCAGCTGAAAGACAAAAACAATCTTTCCCCCTGGCTGGATCACAAACTTTTCATGGCTCAGGTCTACGCAAAAGGACAATTCGGATTCTTTGCCAAAGAGCTTGAAAAACACTCTTCATATATCAAATTCGGTCCCAGCGGCACAGCCAACCCCGGATTGGGGTACGACTGGTATCAGATGATGAAATACTGCAAATTGTTGAGTTATTACAGCGGTATCCAGGTCAAACTGATCCACGATTTCGGCGGCAAGGAGATCCGCGCGGGCAAGTGGGGCGGCTACGGTCACGCCCATATCGACTCCGAACCCTACATTTACGATCCCATGTGGGAGGGACTCCTGAGGGGCTCCAACATGGCTGCCGTGTGGCCCCCCACCATGACCAACGGCGACGGGACCGCCTTGAGGAACTTTTACTTTGTGGAGCGCTCTCTCAAAGAGCTGACAAGCGGTATCGGCAAGCTGTGGCTTTCTGCCGACAGAAAACCTGAGATCGCAGTGCTCTACTCCCAGAGCTCTCTTTACACTGCCATGAACTCTCTGGGCAATGCCCAGTGGCAGAACAGCCAGTCTTCATGGGTGAAGCTCCTTGAAGATCTGAAATACGACTGCAAGTTCATCTCTTACGAAGAGCTTGCTGAAAAGGGAGTTGCCAAAGAGTACAAAGTCCTTGTGCTGCCCTGCGCCCTTTCCATTTCCCCCAAAGAATCCGCCGCCATCGCCGCCTTTGTCAAGCGCGGCGGCGTGGTCATCGCCGACGTGGCGCCCGGCAGATTTGACGGACACGGCAGGAGATGGGAAAACCCTGTCCTGAGCGCCATCTTCCCTGCCAATAAAGGTGCCATCAGATCCACTTTGCAGAACGCCCCTGCTTTGAAGGGCAAATTCTTCACCGCCGAAGCCGATCTGCCTGTCAATACCGTCAAAAAGTACGGCAAGGGCAAAGGTATCTTGCTCAATTTAATTGTGGGACAGTACCACTTCATCACACTTGGGGGAACCGGCGGCGAGATCAGTACAGCCACCTCAGGGGATGCCAAATTTCAGCTGACACTGAGAAAACTCATTGACGGCATACTGCGTGATGCAAAAGTTACCCGTGAGGTCCGTGTCCTCAACGCCAAAGGGGCGGAGTTCCCCTGTATGGGGGTCATGCGCTACGATAATGGGAACAAGGTCCTCTTCCTCCACCAGTCGGGCAGCGAGGGTGAAAGATTCAACTTCAAAGCGGCAGTTCCTGTCACTGTGAAACTGAATTCAAAAGGACACATTTACGATGTCCGTGAAGGGAAATATCTGGGTTACACCGATACATTCAAGAGCGCCATTCTTCCGGCGTGGAGCAAGATCTACTCCATCCAGCAGAAAAAGGTCGCTTCTCTCAAAGTGACCGCTCCCCGGACGGTGGCTCAGGGGGATGTGTTCAAGGTGAAATTTGAAGCTGCCGGTGCTGCCGGTGCTCAGGTCTTCCATGTGGAGCTTCTGGATCCTGCGGGAAATCCCGATGGGGTCAGCACCAGAAATTACCACTCCGTCACCCCTCAGAGCAGCTGTCATCTCCAGATCCCCTTCAACGGAGCCAAAGGCAATTGGCAGCTCTGTGTCACCCATGTGAACACTGGGCTCAAGAAAAATGTAAAAATCGAGGTCAAATAAAAAATGCACAACGATTTCGGTAATGCCGTCAACGAATATTTCGTCCGGGAGTTCCGCCGTCTTTACAAGGAACGTAAAGCGCGTATCAACGCTCTGAAAACCCCTGAAGCCGTTCTTGAGTACGCAAAGAGTGCCCAAAAAAGGATCAGAGAGATCTTTGATCTTGAAAAGCTCCCCCGTACTCCTCTGAATCCCCAGGTCACAGGAAGTCACGAATACAAATATTATACCAAGCAGAACATCATTTTTGAAAGTCTCCCCGGGTATTATGTCACCGCCAATTTGTATCTGCCGTCGGATATGACGGGGCCTGTCCCCGCCGTGCTCCATCTGTGCGGACACAATCAGGATGCAAAATCCTGTACCAACGGGGTCTCTTTCAATGTGGGGACTGCCGCCAACGGTATCGCCGTGCTCTCTTTCGATCCTGTCTGTCAGGGGGAAAGATTCCAGCACTTTATGGAAAATGAGAGAAATCTCTGCGGCGCCCACAACACCATCGGCAAAGAGCTGCTTCTTTTCGGCGAACACTTTCCCGCATGGCGGGCATGGGATGCACTGCGTGCCGTTGATCTGCTCTGTGAAATGCCTGAGATCGATTCTTCAAAGATCATGCTCACCGGATGCTCCGGCGGCGGCACCATGACCACCTGGGTCAACGCTCTGGAAGACCGTCTCATCGCCTCAGCCCCCAGCTGTGCTGTCACATTGTGGCGGCGCACTGTGGAAAATGAAAACCCCATCGACGCCGAACAGCTCCCCCCTGATCTTGCCGGGGAAGGCTATGACATGGCAGACTTTCTCATTGCCTCTCTGCCCCGTCCCATACTGGTCAGCGGTGAAGTCAACGACTTTTTCGATGTCCGGGGACAGCAGGAGGCAGGCAGAGAGATGGAAATGTTGAGCACCATTGTCAACGCTCCCATAAAGAGCACCTTTTTCACAGGGCCTCACCCCCATGCGCTCCAGCGGGAACAGCGTGAAGCCATCAGAGCCTTTTTCTTCAAGGCATCAGGAGTTACTCCCAGAGGGATCTGTGAAGATGATATTCCCCGCCCCGCAACGGAAGAAAAACTTGCCGCCCCCGACGGCGATGTTTTCAAGATCCCCGGCAACCGCTCTGCTTTGACCATCATGAAGGAAAGATGCAATGCCGTGATCTCGGCAAGAAAAGCTCTTTCCAAAGCTGAGCTTGCTCAAGTGCTGAAAAAATGTCTGGCACTCCCCGGGGATATCCCCGTTCCTGAGGATTACCGCCGTCTGCCCCCCCACATCTTCCGGGAGGGCACTGAAGATATCATCAACCGCTATCTTATTGAAAATGAAGAGCGGATGCTGTGCGTGCTCAACGCCCTCACCGGCACGGGGGACTATCAGGTGCCCCAATGCAGAGAAGCGGTGCTTTATCTGCCTGATGTGGAGTGTATTGAAATGGAAACGCTCCCGGAGGAGTTCTACAAAGGGAAGATCCTTTTCGGCATCGACACCTTCGGTGTGGGCAATATGATCCCCAGTTCCTGCGGAGTTTCTTCCAGAAAGCCCGGGGATTTCTACGGCTCTTACTGGCACTATGCAGGACTTTCTGTCATGCTGGGAAAAAGTTTCCCCGGACTCCAGATGGAAGGGATCCTTGCCGCTCTGAAGCTCCTGAAAGCCCAAGGAACGGAAAAAGTGACCCTCATCGGCAGAGGATACGGTGCCATACTGGGAACTTACACAGCACTGCTGGCAGAGGATATGATCGAAAAGACCATACTCCTTGATGCGCCTTCTCCCTTTGAAGAGCTGGTGGGAACCTATAACACCTTTTCCTTTGCAGGGATCCTGCCCAATATCCTGAAATACGCCGACTGGACGGATATTGCAAAAGCTGTCAACGCAGAGTTCCGCTGAAAATTTCCCCATGTTTCCTTCATCTTCCCCCGGAAAAATTCCCCTGCAGGAGATCATCGCCCGGTGCGATGAACTTTTCAACGCCGGAAAAGGCGCTGAAACAGGGGCGTTTTTAAGACAGTGGCGTCAACAGGCGCAAATTTCAGGAGATGAAAGAGGGGAACTTTCTCTCCTCAACGAACTCATCGGTCACTACCGGATGAACTGTGATCCCCTCAGAGGGAAAGAGGCAGTCACTTCCGCTCTGGATCTCATAAAAAAACTGGAACTTTCAGAAACTTTTTCAGCCGGGACCATACTGCTCAACGCCGCCACGGCACTGCAAAGTTTCGGGGAAACGGAAAGGGCACTTGAACTTTACGCAGAAAGCGCCCGCATCTACGAAAAAAATCTCTCCCCCGGAGATAAACGCTTTGCAGCTCTTCTCAACAACATGGCAGCAGCTTATGTTGAAAAAGGAGAGTTCAAAGCCGCCGAAAAGAACTATCTGCGCGCCCTTGAGCTGCTTCAGGCAAGGGGCGATCTCATGGACTCGGCTGTGACCTGTCTCAATCTGGCACAGCTCTACTGCAGTTGGAACAACGATCCGCAGCTTATAGATACCATGCTTGAGTGCGCCATGGCGTACTTCGATGCCCCTGAAGCGGTGCATGACGGATATTATGCCCACACCTGCGGCAAATGTGCCTCAGGCTTCGGCGCTCTGGGGAGAAAAGATATTGAAGAAGAACTCAAATCAAGGGCTGAAAAGATCTATGCAAGGCATTGAAAAATCTGAAAAGTTCTTCCGGGAAAAGGGGCTTGGGATGATCGGATCCGACTTCCCGGAACTGCTCCCCCGCATCGCTGCCGGACTGGCGGGGAGAGGATCTGAGTGTTTCGGCTTTGACGATGAGTTCTCTCAGGATCACGATTTCACCACCGGCTTTGCCCTGTGGCTCACTGATGAGGATGAAAAAAAGTACGGCTTTCAGCTTCAGAGGGCGTATAACGCTCTTGTGAAAGAAGCTTTCCCGGATGCCCCCGGATCCGGAGAAAGCAAGTTGGGACCTTCGGAACACGGCGTTGTGACCATAAAAGACTTTTACCGCCGCCATACGGGACTTTCAGAAGCGCCCCGCACCTGGCAGGAGTGGCTTTATACTCCGGAATACGCCTTTGCCGAAAGTACCAACGGGAAGGTCTTTGCCGACAATGAAGGCACCTTCAGTCGTATCAGAAACACCATACTTTACGATATGCCGGAAGATGTGCGGCTGAAAAAGATCGCTGCAAGGCTCATTGCCATGGCGCAGAGCGGTCAGTACAACTTTGAACGCTGTCTCAAACACGGGGAACCGGGCGCAGCCGCAATGGCGCTCCATGAATTTGTCAGAAATGCCGTTTCTCTCATCTTTCTGCTGAATTTCCGCTTTGCGCCCTACTACAAGTGGCAGTTCCGGGCACTGCGGGAGCTTCCCTTCATGGGGGAGTCGGGGATTTTGCTTGAAACGCTTCTCATCCGGGAACAGACGGCGGCGGAAAAAAGTGCTGCCGTGGAAAATATATGTGCAGAGATCCTGACATATCTCAGAGAAAACGGCATGACAGAGAGAGCTGAAAGCTATCTTGAACCCCACGCCTTTGAAGTGATGAAAAGGATCCGCTCGGCTCAACTGAGGGGACTTCACGTCATGGAAGGGTGACAGAACCCTTGTCTTCTGCGGAAAAATACTTGACTTTTCATCATTTAATGCTATATTTACACTTTGGAAGAGGCAATTTCAAAACTCCTCAAAATTGTCAAAGCGCCCTTTCCTTTGATCTGATAAAGGGAGCGTTTTTCCGCCTTCGCATAAAGCTACGGCGGGACAAGCGCCTGTTACCTTGCAGGTAGCACTCTCAAACTACCCTTTACAGCTCTTTGCGAATGACATCTTTGCCATTTTTTGAATGACTTTTGAAATTACCTCTATAGAACATAAAACGCTTGACCTGCTTCCCCTGAAAGTGATGTTTCCGGGGCCCCGCAGTCCAGCTTACAGAAAAAGAGAGGAATATTATCATGTTCGGTCAGGAAATCACTACTTCTTCCTTCTGGAGCGTCGCCCTGATGATTTGTATCATCCTGCTCATCATGTTGGGGCAGCTTTCACGATTTTACGCCCGTTTGCGTGATTTCTGCAAGGAGTCTGATGCTCAGCAGCTGGCTCTTAATGCTCAGATCAAACAGCTTCAGGGAACCATGTCTGAGATCCTCGGGGAACTCAGACGTGCCAATCGTCTTGCCAATGAACAGCTTGAACTCAAACGGGCCGAACTTACAGGAGACTTTGAGATCGTTGAAGAACCCATTATCCCTGCCGTGATCCCTCCGAAGCAGAGCAGTCCGGCAAACACGGCACCGGTCTCTCAGGCGGAGCCGCCGAAAACCTTCCCCAAGCTGTGAAGAACAAGACAGGAGTAGATCATGTATAACAAAGATAAATACAGTACAGTTGCTGCCAATTACACCACTGCAGTTCCCTCTGGGGGGGCTTTGCTGAACTCTTTCATCAACCGTGTTTTCTCATGGATGTTCGCAGGGCTTGCCGTCACAGGGGGCATTTCCTGGTATCTGGGGAACTTCTGGGCGGAAAAGATCATCATGTACCACAAAGCCTACTGGATCCTGGCTTTGCTTGAAGTGGTGGTGGTCATCGCTCTTTCAGCGGGAGTCCGGAAATTCAGTGCCGGTGTCGCTGCCTTGCTTTTCATGATTTTTGCTCTCCTCAACGGCGTGACTCTTTCGTGGATCTTTGTCGCTTACAGCACAGCTACCATCGCTAAAGCCTTCTGTTCTGCAAGTCTCACCTTCGGTGCCATGGGGATTTGGGGATATGTGACCAAAAAGGATCTTTCAGGCATCGGTTCTCTCTGCGGTATGGGGTTGATCGGTCTCATTATTGCTTCTATCATCAACTTTTTCTGGTACAACAGCACTGCTGACCTTATCATCAGCTGTATCGGCGTTCTGATTTTTGTAGGGCTGACCGCCTGGGATGTTCAGAAACTCAAGCTTCTTGCCTCTGAACTTTCTGCTGCAGGCGCTCCCGCAAGAGATGTGAAAAAGTACGCTATACTGGGGGCTCTTGAGCTTTATCTTGACTTTATCAACCTCTTTCTTTTCATGCTTCGTCTTTTCGGCGGCGGCAGACGGTAAAATATCATGAAGATCCTCATCAGCGCCGGACCGACCCGGGAACATATAGATCCTGTCCGTTTCATTTCCAACTCTTCATCAGGGCAGATGGGCTACGCCATTGCCGCTGCGGCTTTGCGCCGGGGACATGAGGTGATCCTCGTTTCAGGTCCGGTGAACCTCCCCGCCCCGGAAGGCGTTCAGCTGGTAAAGATCATCAGCGCCGCCGATATGGCTGAGGCGATGAAAAAGTATTTCCCTGAATGCAACTGCTGTATCATGAGTGCCGCCGTGGCAGATTACCGCCCGGTGCAGGTTTTCGATCAGAAGATGAAAAAGAGTCCCGGCAACATGTTCCTTGAACTGGAACGGACTGAGGATATCCTCAAATCACTCGGGAGCATGAAAAAGAGCTCCCAGCTTCTCATCGGTTTTGCCGCAGAATCAGAGAATCTTCTTGCCAACGCCTCCGGGAAACTTGCCCGGAAAAATCTGGACTGGATCGTTGCCAACAAACTTTCCGACGGCTTTGCAAAATCCACCAACGTCTGCGTGGTGCTGGGCAGAAACGGTGAAGAGATCCCCTTTTCAGAGCGCCCCAAAACAGAACTTGCTGAAGGACTCCTTGATACCTTCGGCATCTGAAAAGGGGCTTTCTTTTACGGAACTCTTCCGCTTGTACATTGCTTTTTTGCTGTATATGCCCTTTTTTTGTGATTTACGGATTGCAAATTCACTCAATCGGTGCTAAATTACAGAAAGTACGAAAAAACTCCTGATATGGTCATGAAGGAGTTTTATAAAAACACTGCACGAAAAAAAATGCTTTGAAAAAACAGGAGCAAAAAAATGGCAGAAAGCGTATCAACCAAGATCGAAGGTAAGAAAGCTGCATACAAAGGCAAAAAACTGCGGGTCGCCATCATCGGATGCGGCGGCATCGCCCAGGCCCACATGCGGGCTTATCAGAACATGCCCGAAGTGGAGATCGTCGCCGGAGTGGATATCAAAAAAGACCGCCTTGAACTGATGAACAAGGAGTGGGGCATTCCCAAGAAGGCTCTCTTCACCGACTGGAAAGAGATGCTCGAAAAGATCAAACCCGATGCCGTCGATGTATGTACCCCCAACGGTGTCCATTGTGCTCCTGTGGTCGATGCCTGTAATGCCGGATGTCATGCCATGGTCGAAAAACCCATGGCAATGAATCCCAAAGAGTGCGAAAAGATGATCGCCGCCGCCAAGAAAAACAATGTGAAACTTTCTGTGGGATTCCAGCAGCGCTACCGTGCCAACACTCAGGCTTTGATCCAGGCACGTAACGAAGGCCGTTTCGGCGACATCCTCTTTGTCAAGTGTCAGGCTCTCCGCCGCCGCGGCATCCCCAACTGGGGTGTTTTCGGTCAGAAAGAGCTTCAGGGCGGCGGTCCCATGATCGATATCGGCGTCCACATCCTTGAGTGCGCCTGGGAGTTCATGGGCTCCCCCAAACCCATCGCCGCCAGCGGCAACTGCTGGACCTATCTGGGCGACAAGCCCAGCAACATCCGCAACGCATGGCCAAATTGGGACTACAAGACTTACACTGTGGAAGACCTCGCCATCGGTCAGATCCGCTTTGAAAACGGCGCTATTTTGCAGATAGAATCCAGTTTCGCCGCTCACATTCCCAAGAACGATATCTTCAACTTCACCGCCATGGGAACCAAGGGCGGATGCTCCTGGGAAGATGTGGCAATCTACGCTGACGAACACGATATGATGATGAACATGACCCCCTCTTACATGCCCAGCGACGACTGGTCAGTCATGTTCCAGCGCAAACTGAGCAACTGGGTCCAGGGATGTCTCAACGGCACCGCTCTCGGAGCTTCCGGAGAAGCCGGTCTGGGCGTTCAGAAGATGCTCGACGGTATCTACCGTTCAGCCGAAGCAGGCAAAGAAGTCACCATCAAATAAAAAAGGTTGATATAAACAATGAAAATCGGTGTTATTGTTGAATCATTTTGCGAAGAACTGCATACCGCATTGCAGTCCGCCGCCAAAATGGGTATTCAGGGCGTTCAGATCTACGCCTGTCACAGCTCCCACAAATCCCTCATCGAAATGAGCAGTGCCGAGCGGGCTGATCTGCTCAAGTACATCAAGGATCTGGGCATGGAAGTTTCTTCCATCTGCGGCGACCTGGGCGGTCACGGATTTCAGGACAAAGAGGGCAACGCCAGGCGTATCGAACTGAGCAAGCAGATCATTGACGCCTGCTGCGAACTGGATACCAAAGTCATGACCACCCATGTGGGTGTGGTTCCCACCAAAGATGAATCCCCTGTCTATCAGGAAATGGTCCGTGTCGCCAAAGTGGTGGGCGAATATGCCTCTGCCAACGGCGTGACCCTTGCCATTGAGACCGGTCCCGAACCGGCGGTCCGTCTGCGCCACTATCTTGAGGATATCGGCGGCAAAGGTATCGGTGTCAACTTCGACCCCGCCAACCTTGCCATGGTGGTCCGTGACGATGCGGAACAGGCTGCTGAAGTGCTGGGTCCCTGGATCGTCCACACCCATGCCAAAGACGGTAAGAATTTCCGTCCCTGCAACCCCGCCAATGAGTACGGTTCTTTGGAACTTTCTGACCTGACTCCCGGCTACGACAAAGAGGCTTTGGGCAGAGCTTATCTGGAAGTCCCCCTGGGGCAGGGCGATGTGAACTGGGACGGCTATTTCCGGACCCTCAAGAAAATCGGTTACGACGGATTCCTGACCATTGAGCGCGAAGTGGGCGACACCCCCAAAGCTGATATCCAGCTGGCTGTGGACTTCCTCAAAGCACGCATCTGGTAATAATGTTTCCAACCATACAAAAGCTCCGGTCTGTGCCGGAGTTTTTTTGTTTCAAACAGGAGAAAAGTGATGGCTGAATTCAGACTTTGTATCGTCGGCTTGGGGCACCGGGGGCGTTATATGTTCCGGGAGGCCTGTCAGATCCCTGCCTTCAAAGGTGTTGCCGCCTGTGACATCCAAAAAGAGCTGTGGTTTGAAGAAACGTTCCACAACGGCAATAAGTCCCCCTCACTTGCGTCACAGATGCCGGATGTGACCTTTTATGAGGATTACGACGAAATGCTTGAAAAAGCAAAGCCCGATATCGTCATGGTGGAAACACCCGCACACTGCCATGCGGCATTCTGTATCAAGGCTCTTGAGAAAGGGATCCATGTGTATTCAGATATCCCTTCTGTCGCCACGCTGAAGGAAGGCAAAGATCTCTGGGAAGCCTTTCAGGCAAGCGATGCAAAACTTATGACCGGCGCCACCACAATGGGGTGGGGATTCGTCCACTCTCTGCAGGATCTCCACCGGCAGGGACTTTTGGGAAAACCTGCCATCCTTGAAGCAGAATATCTCCACGACTGCCGGTATCTCTGGGAGGAAACCCCGTGGCGGAAGCCCACTTCTCAAACCCACTTCCCACCCTGCTATTACTGCACTCACTCTCTGGGACCTCTGCTTTCTGTTCTGGATGAAGAATTGAGCGAAGTCACCTGTATCACTTCCGGCAGTCACCATACCCCGGACCTTCCTTACGCCAACGACTACACCTGTGCTTTGTTCCGCACGCCGTCGGGGGTTCTGGTCCGCATGACCAACTCCTTCATCAACAACTGGAAGGGGGGACTCCACTCTTACCGTGTTTTCGGTACAGAAGGCTGTTTTGAACATCTTTCAAATCGGGGAGAGAAACAATCTGAACGCACCACCTTTTCTTCCAACAAGCTCACAGGTGTGGAAAAGATCACTGAACTGCCCGTGGGATTTTCCCCCTTCTCTGAAGCTGTAAAGAAAAAGTTCAAAACCATAGGCGGCGGCGGACACGGCGGCGCTGATCCCTATCTGATGCTCCGTTTTGCCGAAGCACTCATCAACAAAGACAAGGAGATGCCCGTTTCCCTGCGTCAGGGACTTGCCATGACGCTGCCGGGACTTTATGCGTCAGAGTCAGTTTTCAGAAACGGCGAAAAGCTCCCGATCCATTACCCCTGGGAAAAAGAGCTTTTCCAGAAGGATATCGACAACCGTTCCGCCCCTGTTTCAGGGGTTGAAAAATAAGGTGTCCAACTGATTTCAGAGCACCATTCCGGCGATCCATCCTG
>JAFTIE010000146.1 GCA_017457065.1 Lentisphaeria bacterium | reverse complement strand
GTCACAATAGAGGGCGCTGCCGCTTTTGGCAGTGGCATTCTCTCCGCCCACGCCGCCCAGAGCCACAGTCTGATAGCTGTTGAGCATGATGTTGAGCAGGATCCCTTTTCCTTTGCCGCATTTGACCACTGTCAAAGGAGCGATTTTTCTCTCAGCGACCCGGAATGAACCTTTGAGAGTATTCTTTGAAAGAGCTGCCGTTTGGGGATCAATAGCACCGGCATTGGCGGGGAAAAGTTTATCCATGACAGTTTGGGAGATCCTTTTGCCGTGGTTGTCATATCTTCCGGGAGCGATGTCGGCGATGACGGTGCCGCCCTTCCGGGCGAATTCCACCAGACGGGCGCGTTCAGCTTCAGAGATGGCAAGAGCCATGGGCAGCACGATGACCTTGAAGTTGTCAAGGGCGAATTTGCTGTTGCTCAGCTGCTCGTAGCTGATGAAACGGAAATCGATCTTCAGATCCCGGAGCAGGGCGTTCCATCCGGTCTGGGTGTTCTGCCATTCAGAGATGCCGATACCTCCTGCCATGGCGGCGAAAAGTGAAGGTTGGCTGTAAAGCACTGCCACCTGACGGTTGTCAGTCTTTGCTCCGAGAAGCAGTTTGCCGATACCTCTTTTGAGAAGATTGAACTCATCGGCGTAGGCTTTCAGGTTTTCCGTGGGGGAACCGTCGCCGTTGTAGGCGCTGCCGTGCCAGTTCCATGAGGTGTTGGCACCCATGAAAAGGTTGCTCCACTGGGGGGCGCGCTGATAGGGTTCGTAGAGAGTGTGGGAACTGGTGTAGCCGCCCCCCCACTGCCCGGTAAGACGCGCCTCTGGGGCGAAATCATTGACCAGTGCCCGCTGGACACCGCCGTAATAGGCGATACAGCCGATATGTTTCATCAGCTGCCACCAGTCATAGCCGTAGCCGGGGATCTGGGTGCCGGACATGCCCACCTTGGCATTGGGGATATGTTTCCGGATCGCCTCGGCTCTGGCGCCGATGAAGCCTTCGGCGTAGACACGGCTCATAAAGACCTTGTGGTCAAGCCAGGGGGCGAGGTTGGAACTGTTTTCCACCTCTTTGCGCTGAACGGGGGTGACTTCATCAAAGGATTTGTAGTTTCTGCCCCAGACGGCGTTGAGATTGCCAATGGTCTTGTACTGTTTCTGCATCTCAGCACGGAAATTTTTCAAACAGTGTTCTGAGAAACAGACCGTTGATCCCAGGAACATTTCATCACCCAGCTGGTGATAGATATAGGTGTAATAACGCATCTTGTTGATGTCAACATGCTGTTTGATGATGTCGTCAGCCTTCTTTCTGAAGACAGGATCAGAGTAACAGGGATTGCGCACCGGATCCGTTGCCACATCGCCACGGTAGGTGCGTGAAAGCCCCCGCGGCACACCCACGGAACCGAAGTTCAGCACCAGAGGGAAGAATCCGTTGTTGAGCATATTTCTGCTGTGACCCGTTGCAATATTGTTCCTGAGAGCGGAACAGCTGAGAAGGTCAAATCCCAGATTCCTGAGCATGGTGGCAAGAACCGGTCTGCCGCCCCACATACCGGCGTGGTAATCGGTGGGGTCGAGAGTGCGGTCGGCGAAGGAAAATTCACCCATGGTGCGGGAAATGAGTTTGCCGCTGCGGTAGATTTCTGCAAAGACACGGTTCAAGGTGGTGAAGGGGGGCAGCAGTGAAGCGGTGACAGGAATTGCGGCGTTCCCGTTGTATTCTTTGCGGAACACTTCGCGGAACTCAGTATCTTCGATCCGCACCACCACTTTGTCAGAGGCGAGAAGCTTTTCGCTCCTGATCGTAAAGCTGACAGGTGCTTTGAAAGAGTAGCAGCGGTCGGCTTTGGCAAATGCGATTTTGACGGAAACACTTTCAGGAGTCGTCACCTTGACCGCTCCCGCATCGCAGACACCGCCTTTGCTGTTGAAGATACGGATGTGAGCAATATGAGTTCCGCCGGGCAGTTGGGGCAGAGGAAGGGAGATCTGCTGTTTGCCCCTTGCAAGAGTCAGAGCTTTGACACTTTTTCCGTCACAATGGCGGTCCATGGATTTGAAAATGACTTCAAGAGTTCCTTTGAAGTTTCCGCTGCTCTGCAGCTGGAAATTGATCTCTTTGCCGTTCTGTGAGACCTGAAGCATCTTGACCGGCATCCTGACACCGGAACGCTCCATAAGAGCCTTCATCAAAGGCAGGAAACGGTACTCCCAGAAGGGAAAGTCGCGGCTGACATAGGCAGGGCTGTTCTGATTGGTGTATTCAGCAGGTGTTGAAGGCAGATTAGGAATGGTGATGTAGTTGGAATCGCCGTAAGAAAACACCACTGCATTCCGGTGGTTGCGGACATGTTTTGAGAAATTTTTCATGGATTTAAAGGCAGGGATGATCTGCCAGTTGGCAGGGATTGCAACTCTTTTGCCCAGAAGTTTCTGAGGAATACTTTCGCAGTTGAGGAAAATGACATTGCATTTGTTTTTTTGCAGTTTGGCGATTTCCGCAGCAAGCGCCCCGTTGGCATCCTGGCGCTTGAAGTTGACCCCCTGGATCAAGGCGGCAACAGGGGTTTTTTTCAAGGCACGGAATCTTTCGATGGAGTATTCTGAAAAAACTTTATCAAAATCAGCTCTGTTGACACCGAAATTGCCGTTGCCGGCGAAACCGAGACACTTGGGGAGCAGGGGAATGAAATCATATTTCAGATCCATACGCTGTGCCAGTTCCACGATCTCACGGCGTGAAGCATCTTCGTTACTGCCGATGATACTGCAGGCGTACAGGAGTTCCGGCATCTTTTCCGCCATGGGCTTGAACCACTTTTCATGGGGCGTCACATATTCGTGTGAGATCTTTTCCAGATTGGCAAGAGGCAGATAACCGCTCAGGATCGCTTTTTCTCTGGCAGCTTCAAGAGGGGGCTTGGGAACGAACTGGAAATCATCGGGCGCCACAGAGAGATTGTCGATCTGCAGCGTGTTATCACGGCTTTTGGCTTGCAGTTTGAAATTGACCACCAGATATGCTGCATCAGCTGAAGGCACAGAGAAGCCGGAAAAACGCTTCCACGGAAAGCTGCTTCTGGAGTAGCCGATATTTTTTCTTGTGGCATCCTTGATGATTTTTCTGGCGGCAGTCTGGGTGGTGGTGGAAAACACGATGTATTTGCGGTCGCTGTTTTCGCTGGTCATGTCAGCAGAAATATTGTATTTGATCCCCGGCTCAGCGAGGAGCCAGACACCGTAGGCAGCGTGATATTTGGGGTTCCCCTGATAAAGTTTGATGCCGCAGCTGCCGTTTTTGCCCAGACCTTTTCCCCATTTGAAAACATTGCGCTCCAGAGTACCAGAGTGCCAGAAGTTGTGGGCGGCAAAGTTGCCTTTGGCGTTGGGCTGCTCAAAGTCGCTGTTGGGAACAAGGTTGGGGGCATCTGCGTCAAGGCGGGGAGCTTCCACAGGGGAGTCGAGAACGACCCGGCATTTCAACTCCACCATACCCAGGGGGCGTTTATATCTGGGACCGCCGTAGACATCGTAGGCAAAATTGTCCCGGATGCGGGTGTAGTAGTAACCTTTGGGGGCAAAACCCGGTACTTCAAAGAGCAGACGTTTTGAGCCGTCAGGCAGTGTTTTCAGAACGCTCTTGAAAGGACGGTCACGGTCGATCCGACCGTTCCGGACAGGAAAGACTGCTGCACGTTGGATCTTTTCACCGGCAGGGATCCGGACGGCACGGATACTGTCGCGGAATTGGCGTTTGAGTTTGATGTCAACATAACGCTGAGGATCAGGAAGTTCGCCGCCTTTGGGCTGGAGCCATTTCAGATTGCGCTTGTCGGGGATCGCCACAGGAGCGGGAGTCGAGGCGGGGATCTTGTATACAGGATTTTTTGCCAGAGCCAAAGCTTTGGCGGAAATATTTTTGTCGTAGTCAACTCTGAGTGTGAAAGAGACCTCTTTTCCGGGAGCGATCTTCCATTCTCTTGTCATAAGCTCAAAGGAGTGGACCGGCTTGCCGTTTTTGTTGCCGGTCCAGGTGTAGTAACCTGCGGCAACACTTCCGGGGAGTGAAAGCATGAATCCTGCCGGATCATCTTTGCCGCAGACGGAGGAAACAGCAACACCGGGTTGAGCGCTCCACTCGTTTGCAATGGCGTTGCCGGGATTGGTCAACTCAACGAGTTTCCCTTTCCGGGGCTGCAGCACTTTGACCCGGGCGCCGCTTTCATCGGCGGGACCGAGATAGGTTTGCAGCCACATGGCGGTCGTGTGGGGTTTTGAGTCACGGTTCTTCAGAGTATAGGTGACAGTGAAGTAATTCTGATTTTGGGGGAAGAAATAGTTCTTTGTTACTCTGAGCCAGTCAAAGGATGAAATACCGCCGGCTGTAAGGATAAGCTGCTGATTACGGTTCTCAAAGCTGAATTTTTTAATAGCGAAATCCAACTTGGCAAAGCGTTCAACCCGGACATTTGTCCCCTGAAGGGCAAAAAAACGCTCTGTAAAAGAGGCGTGACCGGGGAGTGAATACTCCTGTTTCCCCACTTTCAGACTTTTGATGCCGCCTCCTGTGGTGTCGAAGACAAAGTGCATCCTGCCTGAATTGATCTCAAACTCCGTTCCCGACAGCAGCAGCGCCGTTGTAAGGAGTGCCATTGACAGCATGAATTTTTTTAACATTTCTTTCTCCTTGGATATTTATAAATTGCTGAAACTTTTTTGAAAAGAAAAACGGTCAGAGTCGATGCTGCTTCTGACCGGATGATACAAAAGATGTTCCTCTTACCAGGTATCCTTCTGCCACTGGGAAACAGGCAGCCAGAAGGTTTGATTTCTGTTTGTGGGGACCTGCCCGCGGCGCAGGGTGATCACATGACCATCCTGCATGAGAACATTGGTTGAAAGATTGGTATGGGGATAGGCTATGGAGAGTACATCTTCATGGGTGTAGCCCGGCTGGGAGTTATTGTTGTTGCACTCCAGTATCACCGAATTACGGGAAGGACGGCGGATGCGGGCAAGGGCAACACCGCCTTTACCATGATCACTGTTTTGACCGAGCCAGAAAAGAGTACTGCTGGTTCCGGTGTAGTCCCTTTTATCACGCTCAGGACAGACAAATTTGCTGACAGACCTGTACTGAGGATAAGTAGTGGGGTAGCGCCATCCTCCCAACACATTGTTTCTATTGGTTCCCAGATAGGGCGCCATGAAACCTGCGATGGCGCCGGAACCCACATACCGGGAGAGTTCTCCTGCCCAGTAGGCAGTACTTTTTGATGACTTTCCGCCGTTCCAATAGGGCATGATCTGTCCTTTTGCTACATCATCGCAATATTGCAGATTGGCTTTGCCGATCTGACTGAAATTGTTGAGGCACTGGGTATGCTTGGCACGTCTGCGTGCCTGCTGTAAAGCGGGCAGCAGCATGGCGGCAAGAATTGCAATAATGGCAATAACGACAAGAAGCTCTATTAAGGTGAAGCTGTACAGCTTCACCTGCCCTTGGGCAGGTGAAAGACCTTCTTCTTTGCCATAAACACGATCACAGCAGAGATGTGATCTTTTCACCAGCAGTTCGATCAATGTAAATTTTTTCATACGTTGCTCCTTATTCAGGTGATTGGAGATACCTTATTAAAATATCACCGAAAAAAGAAAAATACAAGTTTTATTTTTCGCCATATATTACTTTTCCCCATTTATCAATGGAGCTGTGGTAAATTCCGCTGTTGCAAAGGAGCTGCCGTTTTCTGATTTCAGATCTGTAACGACTGTTGAAAGATCTTTTCTGTAGAGCCGCGGCAGGATCACTTCTCCCGGGAGAGCCTGTTTTTTGAACTCCATCCGCACACGGTTGTATTCAAATCCGTCGGGAAGAACATTGCCGGCAATGGCAAAATAGGCAGGGGTCGTCAAGTGACCGTTGAGGTCCAGATCAGAGGGGACTACTGTGTAAGGCGCCAGGTCTGTTCCCCCTTCTGATGGAACAGGGATCTTGCGGGGGAGACACTCCATCTCTTCCGGCGTGTCCCACTTGACGGGGAAATCCTCAGGGGCGATCTTGACGGCTTTGCCCTCTTTAATGTTGAAAAATGCTCCTGTTGCGTTGGCAATGAGACAGAGGGCACCTCTTTCATCACGCATAGTGATCTGCCGGAGACCGTAGATGGATTTGCAGCCGTAGATCCTGACGGCTGTTTTGATCTTTTCACGGAACGAGGGCATCCGCACTATATCTATCTGGATCGAAAAGAGAAAAACAGCAATATTGTTTTTTCTCAAAAATTCGCAAAAAGCCTTTTCCTGATATTCCTGAAACTGGCAGCAGTTCGCCATCATTGCCGCTGCTTCGTGGAGTTTGAGTTTTCCCTGGGGATCTGTCCTTGTAAAAGGGATTTCGTTTTCCATTTCGTACATGTTTCACCTGCCATATTTTTTCAGAGAAGCGGAGCGATGAGAGGCTCCAGAGCGTTTGCCCAGATACGGTATCCGGCGCTGTTGGGGTGACAGCGCCTGTCGGTGTAGAGATCTGCGTTGAAGGAGCCGTCAGGATAAAGGAATTTGGAACTGATATCCAGAAATTCCAGCGCAGGGTCATTCTCACGGGCGTTATTGATGTACTCTTTCAGCAGTCCGTTGAGAGCATTTATACGCATTTGTTTTTCTTCCGGGAGCCGGGGGAAAAGAGCCATGACGATGATCTTTGCTTCAGGAGCCATTTTTCTGAGGGTCTGCACAAGTTTTTTGACTCCTTCAAAAGCGATTTCAGGTGTGTCACCGTCGTAATTCGGCGTGTAGGAAAAGTGGTTGGTTCCCGCATTGACCACAATGACTTTGGGGGATTGGTTCGCCATTTCTCCGTGTTCAAGGCGCCAGAGCATATTCTGGGTACGGTCGAAGCCGAATCCCAGATTCAGCACGGAGCGGTTGCCGTAGAACTCCTCCCAGACATCGGCACCGTTGGTGATGCCCTCTTCGCAGTTCCAGAAGTGGGTGATGGAGTCGCCGATAAAAACCAGATCGGCACGTTTTGTTTTGACCTCTTCCAGCTTGGCATTGTGTCTGACATACCAGTCGTAGGAGTCGTTTTCAATTTTTTCACAGGGGATACAAGAGCGTGGGATGTGCATTTTTCAAATCACTTTTCAAGGTTGAAGTTGACAGGTTTTGTGGCTCTGGCGTAGGCTACGTCAGGGGGACCGAAAAGCATGACTGCTCCGATACGGTATCCGGGGGGCAGTTCAAGGCGTTTTTTCAATTTCAAATTCCACTTGAAGGCGTGGACTCCGAATCCGCACCAGCAAGTGCCGATACCCAGACTCTGAGCCAGCAGATCGAAATAGCTCAAAGCGATCCAGGGATCCGCCTCTTTGCAGGGGGCATTTTTCGGTGTTGCGGCAACGATCATGTGGGGAGCGTTGCGGTAGACGACATCCTTGCCAGCCATGATTTCCGCAAGATAGCGTTTGAATTTGGGGTAAATCAGTGCCATGATGCCGGTTTTGATAAGAAATTTGAGCATGCGTGAGGTCTCCTGCCGGTAAAACGCCATCTCTTCCTTGTCTTCAATGATGCGGAAAAAGAGCCGGTGATCGTTGCACCCTGTGGGAGTCCAGGCAAGTGAATTTTTCAGTGTTTCCATCGCAGTTGAAGAGATATTTTCATCTTTGTACTGACGGCAGGAGCGGCGCATACGCAAAAGATCGAACATTTCAGCAGAGCCGGGGAGTTTCCCCGGGGGCGCACACATTTCAGGGGTGACGCCGTGACAGTTCAAGGCTCCAGCCGGACAGACAGCAAGGCAGTGCTGGCAGTTGAGACAATACTTTTCAAGTTCCGGATCCAGAAATGGAATTCCATTTGGTCCCGGTTTCAGAACTTCCACGATGCAGTCTTTGATGCACTTTGAACAGCGCAGACATTTTTCAGAATCAACAGTGATCATAATTGGCCTTTATATTCTTCTTTTCCGATAGCACGGAAAAACTTCAACATTCTTTGGTTGCTCAGATCCAGATTGCTTGTAATGGTGTCAAGAGCGTAAAGCGTAGGATCGAAGAGAGGCTTTTCTCCGGAAAAAACTGAAGAAAACCAAGCCAAGCCCCGGATGGTCCATACAGGGAGCGTTATCTCTCTTATTTTTTTGTCAGGCAGATACTGTGCCGCAAGCTCACGGTAGTAGCTTGAAAGAGTCGTAAAGCGTGAATCAAGAACAGTGACTCCTTTGCCCCCCGCTTCCGGCAGCACCATGGCTCCGTGAAGGGCGCGGCAGACATTTTCCACATGGGCAAGGGGCCAGCGGTTCTGACCGTGCCACTTGCCGAAATGGATGACAAAGGGGGAGCTTTTCAAAAAGGCGACGGCACGGGGCGTAATGGTGGTGTCGCCGTTGCCGTAGACCACACAGGGACGGACGCATGAAAAACGCTCTGGAACCAGCGTCTGCTGCAGAAACTCCTCAGATTTGATTTTATATTTCGGATAAAAGTTGGTGACGCTGCGGTCAAAGGAAAGCTCTTCTTCTGTTTCTCCGTGAAAATCATGGAGCCCGTAAACATCGGCTGTGGAAAGATACACAAAGCGTTTGACCTCATGTTTCATAGCGAGAGCTGCAAGATGTTTTACAGCTTCAAAGTTGGTGATACGGAACTTTTCTTCTCTCCCCGTATCGCTTGCCAGTGCCGCAATATGGATCACATAGTCATACCTTCTATCAAAAAGAGCCTCCAGAGAAGCAAAATCGCAAAGGTCTGCTTTGCGGAGCTCTGCACCGCTTTTAAGACAGCGTTCGGCGATGTTGTTTCTGACCGTACCTGTGACGGAAAAACCTTCTTTCATGAAGTATTCAACGGCGTTGGAGCCGATGTAGCCCCCCGCGCCTGTAATGAGAATGTGTCCTTTCATGACTTGACGATCTCCAGAGCTTTGCCCCATTTCTCAATAATGGAAACGGCGTGTTCAAGCTGTTCAAAAGTGTGTGTCGCCATGACATTGAGCCGCAGACGGCACT
>JAFTIE010000145.1 GCA_017457065.1 Lentisphaeria bacterium | reverse complement strand
TCTGATAAAGGGAGCGTTTTTCCGCCTTCGCATAAAGCTACGGCGGGACAAGCGGCTGTTACCTTTCCCCCTCCGCATAAAGCTACGGCGGGACAAGCCAGGTAGCAAGTGCAAACTACCCTTTACAGCTCTTTGCGAATGACATCTTTGCCATTTTTTGAATGACTTTTGAAATTACCTTTGTTAAAATTTGATTTCCCATTTCTGAGTGACTGTGCTCTTTTTTCCGGGCTGCAGTGTGATAGGCTGGAATGTGGGTTCAAAAGATGCCGAAACCGCACCGGGGGAGTTCCAGAAGTAAACACCATACAGCTTGTCGGCAGAATACTTCAAGCAGGATTGCGGGAATTCGATTCTGCTGCTGCCGGACCAGATGTTGTTGACATTGAAAAGTTTTTCAACCGTACTGTCAGCAGGAGCGATCCGGGCAACTGAATTTTCAAGGGGGAGTTTCACCTTCTTTAAGTCCATGAGCAGTGACACAGGATTTGCACGGGAGGTTTCTTTGAGCATGTTGTGGAACCTGGCAATGACACGCATGGGCTTTCGTGTGGTATTTATGACCGTGAAGCTCTGGGAAATTCCTTGAGCAGTGAACTTGAGAAGGAGTTCCCAGGCAAAGATGGTTTTGCTGTCGGCTGGATGCTGCATTTTTACACTGACTCCGTCTTTTTCAGGCGTAATGGCGCAAAGATGGAGTTTCCGGGGGATGATCCTGCGTATGGGCGCCCAGCAGCCGGGAAGCCCCAGACCTGAGCCGATGCCGGATGAAACCACCTCTTTGCCCCTGATCTTGAGGGATTGGACTCTGCCGCCCTTTTCAGGATCGACCACAGCCGTGTAATGGGGGGCTTTGACCAGCACTGCCTGTGCTCCGTTGAGCCGGATCCCGGAAACTGCCACATTGGCGGAACGGACTTCCGGCATGGCGCCAAAGTCGTAATCCGGGAAATCATCTGTCCGTGTACTCAGGAGTTTTTCTTCAAAGGCGAAGGATCTTCTGATCCGGGGCAGCAGTTTCTTCTTCAACTGCTCCACACTTGCGGCAGTGATTTGCTCACCTTCCATAAGTTTTCTGTCAAAGGGCAGGACCCGGAAGAAGCTCCAGCTCAAAGGAGCCAGATAGAGTTCGATACCTTTGGCAAGTTCTGCCCCGCTGCATACTCTGTATGTTTTGGGGAATTCGCTTCTGACGATCCATTTGCCTTTTTTGAGGTCGGGGAAGGCGATTTTAACAAAAACCCCCTCTTTTTCCCACAAATTGGCGGCGGCAGCAAGATTTTTCTCTCCTTTGGTCCAGCGGACGATCTGCACCGCTTTTTCGGAGAATATCTCAGGATACATATTGGCTGTGGGCGTACCTGTGAAAGCTCCTTTCCAGTGTTTCGCAGAAATAATGGGCGTGGTGGCTGTGATGGAAACGGCACTGTTCTTTTTCCACGATGTGATCTCCTTTTCGTATTCGGCAAGAAGTGTATTCATACGCCCCATTTCCCGGTGGTAACGGTAGTCGTAATAGAACCAGTAGGGGGTTGACTGCGCCGCATTGTGGATGAAACTGCACAAGGTGTCGAAGACAATGGATTCAGGTGTTGACACCCATCCGCAGTGGCTGCCGTGGGGCAGAGCATGGATGCGGGTTTTTGCAGAGTATTTTTTGATGAATTTGTCTGCACCTTTGGAAGTGAGGAAATAGCCCAGATGTTGTCCCGGCTTGTAAAGATAGGGAGTCTTGATACCGGCTTTGTAGGTGTAAGGACCCCAAACACAGATACGTTCCAGAGCGTCAAGGAAATGTTTTGCATGATACTGTGCTGTGTAGCGTTCACTCATAAAGTCGTTGAATCCGTAACTGCTGATTTCCGGAATGAAGCAAGAGAGCTTGTTGCCATCCTTTCTGCCCTCTTCACGGATGGTCGCCGCAAGAGTCCTGACCACCTGACCATGCTGCCAGGAACGGAAATCGATCCACTGTTTCCGGTATTTTGCAAGGATGTTTTGGGGCCAATCTTTACGGATCTCTTCATAAGGACGTTTGATGAATTTTGCAAATTCAACGCCACACTTGGGGCAGAAACATCCTTTGAAGTCCAGATAATAAGGCTCCCAGTTGGTCAGAATGGAGTCAAGATTCCCCTCAGGGCCCACAGCATCGCGTATCATCCGGGTCACGGAACTCTTGTAGTAGGCGCTTTTCTGATACACTGAAACAGGGCAGATATGGCGTTCAACATGTTTGCCGTAAATATCGAGGAACCGGTCATCACCTGAAATGGGGACACTTCCCTGAATGTGGAAGCCGTTCCGCAGCTGATAGGGGCTGGCGATACGGGGGATCTTGCGGGATTTCATAATGCTGCTCAAAGCTTTGGAAGATCTGTCCGCCCAGATGTTGTAACCGCATTTCAGCATGGCATCCGCCAACAGAATTGCGGTGTGCTTATCCACATTGTGACCGAAGGGGAATTGGAGACCTGAGCCGAGGATCCGGGGCGTCCGTGTCTTTTCAAAGACACAGGTACGCAGTTTCAGAGTCCGTGTTTTCTGCCTTTTGCCGTCGGCGATCATGGTGTACTTCATCTCCTGAAATGTATCAGAGGCTTTGCGGTCGGAGCGGAGCATCACCATCTGGGGACGCCAGGTGCAGAACTGGTTGTCAGTAATGGAACGGCGGATCCCGCCGAGGGCACCTATCAGAAATTTGCCTTTGTTCTCTCTGGCAGGGAGGATCAACGCTTCTGTGGCACCCACGATGGCGTATCCTTCAGGGAGTTCCACTTCGATCTGCGCATTCCGGAAACGCTGTGTCCGGCTGCGCTTGAAGATAAAATACATGGGGAAAGGGGTTTTTTCAGGCAGATGGAACTGCTGATCGGTGAATCCGGAAGAGGTGACGATCACATCTGCCTTAGCAGTATCTACAGCGCCGACAGAAACTTGCGCTTCACTGATTTCCAGTTCGCCGCAGCCGTAGAGGGCAACGCAAAGTACCGCTTTTTTGGCATTTGGGGGGATGATCGCAGAAACAGAATGATTGGTAAAATCAGGGGTGACAGTGGGGCGGATGACTTTGTCTTTCTTCTTGACCCCCGGAAATGAAATATTGGCAAAAAAATGGTTTTGAGTGGGGGCGTTATACAGTTTGCCCCTGACTTTGAAGCGGCAGATCAAATTCTGTCCTGCCATCTCAGGAGTCAGATTGATCACCCGGTAAAGCCGGGCTGAAAAATAGATGTAAGCGTCGTTGACTTTCAGTTTTGCAAGTTCCGTGGTGGTGGTGAACTTGATCCCGTGGGGTGTGGTGATCTTGCTTGAATGTTTTTTTGCGGCGATTCCGGCGGGAGTTCTGTGTGTCCCGTGGCTGTGGAACATAACCGCCCATTTCTGCAGATCCATGCCTTTGGAGTCAAGCAGTATCCGCCGGTTCTGCGGCAAATCCTGCTGAACGCCGGATTTGGAAAGATCGATGTACTTTGAACCGTACAACGGCAGCTGCATTGCGAGCAGTAACAGTAAATACTTTAACATACCTTGAATCCCTTTCTTAATTGTTGTTTATCTGAAAATTCATTCACGAATGATCAACTCAGCTTCAAAAAACTCCCGGCAGGGGGAATCGGTCAGCGCTTTTTCAGCCAGCAGCGGAGCCATTTTCCGCCATCCGAAATCAATGGAAGAAATGGGATCTGCGGCAAATCTTGTGGTTTTGTCGTTGTTGCATCCGGCAATGAGAATATCCTTTCCCACCTGCAGTCCCAGTTTGCGGACTCCGGCGGCGGCGCCGATGGCAAAAGCATCATTGACACATACAAGAGCCTTGATATTTTTTTCCTTCTGCAAAAGTTCCATGACCGTTCTGCAGCCTGAGTCAAAGGCTTCATTAGGGAACTCCTCCGGGATCTCCGCAATGGGGAAGAGATAACGGAAATACTTTTGGAACAGTTTCTCCTGTGAAAGAGCAGGATACTGCCAGGCAAAAACGCTGAGTCTGACAGGACAAACCACCGGGGTGTTGGTCAGGAATCTGTAATTTTCACCGACTCTGCTGCGGATGTAACTTAAAAGGTTGGAAAAAGCTTTGTGAAAATCTGCCACGACACATCGTTCATGCCACGGATGGATACCGGTTTCTGCGGCTTTTGCCTGATGGATCGCGGCAGAAATTTCAGCGTATCCGCGTGGACGGTTGAGCATAATAAAGTGTCCCACGCCCCGGGCGATATACTCCCGCACCTTTTTGAGATTGGTTCCGGCATCGTTGCCCATGACGGCGACATAAGAGGAGTATTCTTTTTTCTCCAGTTCCTGAGTCAGCTGCAAGATAAGATCGGTGATATACTCCTCATACATTCCCCGCTGCATGTGGACCATAACAGCAACGGTGGAAGTTTTGCCTCCATGGAGCAAGGAGTATGAAAAACTCTTTTTGTACCCCATTTGCCGGGCAGTTTCCATGACCTTTTGTTTGGTCTGCGGAGAGCTGAAATCGCCGGGTTTATTGTTCAGTATCTGGGAAACAGCCGATACCGAAACACCGCATGCGGCGGCAATCTCTTTCAGAGTTACATTACCATGCATAAATCGTAAAAAAACCTTATATGAAATCGTTTTCATATATACTATAATCTCTAATCAAAGAGATTTCAAGGATAAAATGCAAAAAAAAAGGTTTTTTTCGATAACAGCTGGCGAATTGCGTACATTTGAAAGAACAGAGCCTGAAAAATGCCTGATTTGAAGTGCCGCCTGCTGCAAGTGGAGTCGAACCGCAGAACTGTTTCTGAAATAAAAAGGAACAGACCCGGTAAAATTCCGGATCCGTTCCCTGAAATTTTGATCGCTCTGAATTTTTGAAGTCACATCATAATTTGTTGAGTGACACAGTGTTTCAGGCAGATGAAAAAAGCTTACCGGCTCAATTCTCCGTTGCTGTAAGCTTTGTTTACTTTTCTCTATTTAAACGCAACTCTTCTGTTTGTCTGATTAAACGCAATCAATAGCTTTTTAGGGGGTGCGTTTAGTTTTACAATCGACATGAACCCATTCTTTGCAGGGAAATCACCTTTCTTTGCTTGTAAAATCCTTTCCTCAGTGCTATATTAAGTCATATCGAATTATCTCTCCCGTAAGGTTCAGAATAAGTCGACTTGATCAAAATGATGCCGATTCTGAAATTCTTGGAAACTGTGACAATGAATATCAATTCTAAAAACCGTACCAGACTCTACAGCCTTTGTCAGGTGCTTCTGGATGTGATCGCTTCTTACGCCATCTTATGCGCTTCACTCTATGGCTATCACCTTTGCGGCGCTTCTTATCACATGACCATTTGTCTGAAACTTGTCTATGTCCCATTTGTGATCGTTGCCATCAACGCCCTTTCACGGGTCTACGGCAAAAACCTCTTTTATCCCGGAATCGATATAAGCCGGGTCGAAGAACTTAAACGGGTGACTTTGAGCGTTATCGCTGGTTGGATTTCTACATTTTTATCGCCACGTTCCATGCAGTCTTATTCGGTCGGGGTGCCAAATAAACAACACCTGCCTCTTTTAAAGAGCGCCCCCTGTTTTGTAAACAACTTCTTTGTGCCCGCCATGTGAAATAAGCAGAATCTTTAAAGGAGCTTTTCCATGTCTTTGTTTGTTCCTGTAACTTATAATATCCCCTTCCGCTTTCTGGGGGATGAATTGCGCCCCAGCTTTTTTAATGAACTGGCTCTCAACGGTGCCAAACATGTGGTGCTGGGGGCTGGACTGCTGCCCCTTCTGATGTCAAGACCGGAGCTGCCGGAAATGGTGGCTTCTGAAATGGAAGAAACGGGGCTTTCATTTGTGGATTCCCACGCCCCATACGGCGGTCACTGGGATCTGGCAGCTCCTTATGATGCTGAACAGCCTTTGAAGGTGCTCCGGCTGAAGCTTGCCATTGAACTTGCCGCCTTTTTCAAGGTCAGGACAATGACTCTGCATTTGGGGAAGAAGGGACCGTGTGTGAGTGATGAAGAGTATCTTGGTACTATTTTCAAAGGACTTGATGAACTGCTCCCATTTGCTGCAGAAAAAAAGGTGATCCTCTGTGTTGAAAACGGCTTTGCCTACAGGGGATTCCCACAGAAGATCCTTGAAGTCAAGGAACGGTACCCGGAAGATACTCTGGGGTTCTGCTTTGATGCGGGACACGCCAATATGACAACTGCTCCTGAATCTTTTCAGGGCACAGTCGGGCGCCGGACTACTTCAGAAGAGATCCTTGAAGTCATGCTGCCCCATATTGTCAACTGTCACATCCACGACAATGACGGCATCAACGATAAACACGACCTGCCGGGCAGGGGATGCGCCGACTTTGAAAGGATCATTGCCAAACTCCGCACGGCTCCCAGACTGCAACTGATCCAGAGCGAAGTGAATATTGCTTCCCGGGGCGTGGCAGTGCGGGAACTGGTGGAGACCTTTGACAGACTTTTCGGAAAAAGAGGTAATTTCAAAAGTATATGATTTCTCTCAAACAACCAATGAAAGGATAATGAGAAAATGAAAAAGTTCACACTGTTATTTTCAATTTTTGCCGCAGCGGCAATGGCAGTGGCGGCTCCGGCGGCTCCCGCAGCAAAAGCTCCTGCCAAAGTTGCCGCCAAGCCTGCGGCAAAGGTCGTTGCCAAGCCTGCGGTTCCTGCTCCGGCTCTGACTGATCCCCGGTCATGGACTCTGGTCATGGTCCCCGATATCCAGACCTATGTCAAGCAGATGGAAAACAACGGCATCCTTGATATGATGCTTGCCTGGATCGTCCGCCGCCGTGCTGAAATGAATATCCAGCAGGTGGTCTTTACCGGTGATCTTGTCTACAATAACGACCGCCGGGTCGTTGGCGGACACCACGATTACATCTCTGAAGAGCAGTGGAAGATCACCTCCCGTTACCTTGAACGTCTGGATGGAGAGCTTCCGTACGTCCTCTGCACCGGGAACCACGACTACGGTGTCAGCAGCGCCCAGAACCGCAACACCTTTTTCAACAAATATTTCCCCACCGACCGTAATCCCCTTACCCGTCGTCAGCTGGTGGCATGTGCCCCCAATACCTTTGGCGTCACCACTTTGGAAACCTCTGCATACGAGTTCAAAGCGCCTCACCCCGACAACCGGAACTTCCTCATCATCACTCTGCCCTTTGCACCCACGGATGCTGATTTGGCATGGGCTCTGCGCCTTGCAAATTCCAAGCGTTTTGTCAACCATGTGGGTATCGTCCTGACCCACTCCTATATTCTGGGCAACGGCAAACGTTTGGAAAAAGAGAATTATGCTCTCAGTAAAAAAGGCGGCAACCCCGGAGAGGGCATTTTCAAGAAGCTGATTTATCCTGCTGAAAATATCCGTCTGGTGCTTTGCGGTCACGTCTGCCGTCCCGACAGCTGGCCTCATGCTGTGGGATTTTCCACTGATAAGAACAAATCAGGAAAAAGTGTCTCTCAGCTTGTTTTCAATACTCAAGCCATCGGCGGCGGATTCCACGGCAGCGGCGGCGACGGCTGGCTGAGACTTCTTGAGTTCATGCCTGACGGCAAGACCATCAAGGCACGGACTTTTTCGCCTTACTTCTACCGTTCACCCTCCACCCGTCATCTTGCCTGGAAGACCGATCCAGCCAACTGCTTCAGCTTTGTGATAGAGAAATAAACGAGCCTGTTTTTCCATCAAAGGCGCTCCAAATCGCGGAGCGCCTTTTTATTGGAGATGTTTCAGAAATACGCCACTTTGGTTTTCTGATTGCTTTCAGCTGATTTGATCTCTGCCGTCACAACGCTCAAGGCTGAAAAAATACTTTCCGGAGTCTGATAATCATAAGGTGCAGCTCCTTTCAGAAGGCAGCCTGTAAAGTAATGCAGCTCCCGGTGCCAACCTGTCGGCAGTGCCGCATCCCCTGTGTCAGGTGTTTCGATCCTGCCGTCACGGTGATAGATGTGCAGTCCTGTGTGATCCAGCTTCAAGGTCGCCTTGTCGCCGATGATTTGAAAACTCATTTCAAAAGGCACATTGGATGAGGCGCACCAGCCCCCTTCCGCAGTGATGTAACGCTCATCCCCATAGTCGTATGTGGTGATGATGTGGTCGTAAGCACCATCGCTGTTGACCGCCTTGGCGCCCGTACTGGTAACGCTCCGGGGAGCTCCGAAAAGGTGGCAGATAAAGTCTGTGTCATGAAGGTGCATATCGTAGGCGGCACCTCCTGAAATTTCGTTTTTGAGATACCAGTTGTTCCAGGAGTTCCCTGAGACATCAGGGGAAAGGCGGCGGAACTGGGCGATCCTGACCTTGCCGCAGACGCCTGCATCAAGGAGCTCTTTGGCTTTGGCATATTCGGGCCAGGTACGGACACACATCCCTGCGTTGAGGAAGGTGGAACTGTGTTTCAGCTTTTCCCGGATCTTTTGAAGTTCCTCAGGTGTGCGGCAGAGAGGTTTTTCGCAAAAGACATGGAGTCCTGCATCAAGTCCTGCCAAAACCAAATCAGCATGGTAAATGGTTGGCACGCAGATGTCAATGACATCAATGATTTCTTTTTTTATCATATCAAAGGCATTGTCAAAAACTTCGATTCCCGTCAGATCAAGAGGTTTTGAATTGTCGCCGCCACCGATGTTGTTGATGACTGAACTGATATCGCCTTTCCGTTTTACCGGATCCACATCTGCCAGTGCTGTTACTTTTACGCCGGGGATGGTCTGGTAGATCTGCAGATGAGTAGATCCCATAAATCCGAGTCCGGCAATACCGATCCTCAATTCTTCCATGTTCTTCTCCTTCATTTTGAAAATAAAAAAATTCCGCGCGGTTCTTTTTTTACTATACCGGAAAAAGAGGAGAAAAACAATGGACGATCCAGCTTAGATGTGGATTAATTGGCAAAAATGTGCCTGTTTGTGCAAAATAAACTGTTTTGTTTGTTTATTTTGTCAACAGCAATTCCAGTGCCGCTGCAGCGGCGTGACAGCCGAAGGCGGCGGGCATGTAGCTGATGGTGCCGATGGTGTCAAGCTCTTTGACCTGACACCTTTCTTCCGGGGAAAAGATGCACCGGATCCCTTTTGAAATACCCAGCTTGCGCAGTTCGGAGCGCACTTTGCGCGCCAGAGGATCCCCGAAGGTCTTTGAAATATCGGCACATTGGATCTTTGAAATATCTCTTTTGCCCCCCGCTCCCATGGAACTTACCACAGGGATCATTTTTTCAACGGCAGTTTTCAAAAAAGCCACTTTGGCAGGCACATCATCAATAGCGTCAATGACCAGATCAAAAGACTCTGACAAAAGCTCTTCACATTCATCGGCTTTGAGAAAGCGCACATCGGGGATGTAAATGCCGGAAGGATTGATATCTTTGAATCTTGAACTGAGGACTTCTGCTTTGCTGACTCCCACGGTGGAGCTCAAGGCGGCGATCTGGCGGTTCAGATTTGTGGGATCCACAGTGTCTCCGTCAAGAAGTGTGAGTTTGCCAACTCCCATACGGCAGAGCTGTTCTGCGGCATAGCCGCCTACACCGCCTACGCCCAGTACGAGGAGATGAGCGGCTTTCAGTATGGTTATGGCTTCGTCCCCCAGCAAGGCGGCGCTTCTTTTGTAAAAGAGATCATTCATATTCGCAAAAACTCCCTGAAATGTGAATCAGCACTATCTTCAAAACCCGGAATATCCATTTGAGCATAGAGCTCTTCTATAACAAGGGCTTCGTCGTTATCTGTTTCAAGTCCCACCCGGCAGCGGGGAGAATTTTTCAGAAAAGAACGGATCTTTTCTTCCTGAACAAGAGAAGGATGCAAAGAAACGAAAAACCTTTGTTTCAGAAGCTCCTGCAGGAGCAGCGGATTGTGTTTGGAAAATCCGTGGATCAAAAAACGCAATTTGGGGAACTCTCCGGCACATTTCAGCAAATGTTCAGAAGAGCCAACGGCGTGGACCACCACCGGTTTGTTGAACTTGTCAGCGAGAGCAAGGAATTGCCTGAAAAGCTCCAACTGTTCATGGGGGTAGGGGAGGGCACCCCGGAATTTGTCAAATCCGATCTCTCCCAGTGCGGTACACAGTTCCAGCTCTTCACTTTCCACATCAGGCATTTGCAGTGTTTCCCACGGGTGAAAGGGGAGCGACCACAAAGGAGCGCTCCCTTTGCCCCCGTTGACCAGTTCCATTTTTCCGGGATGACAGATGTGGGTGTGAAAATCACTTGCCATGGATCTCTCCTTCCGGGGGGACGATGTAGTTCCATGAGCCGAAGATCCACCTTTTCAACCCTTTGAGGGCTTCTCCGGAAACGCCGTTGCGGAGCAGGGCATAATAGAAGGCTTCACGACTGCAGTCCGATTTGCCGTTTAGACGGCGCAAGACGCCGGGATCACTCAGGAACTTCCGCCCCAGCATGACACCGGAACAGCCGAAAAATTCCTTCTCACGCAGTGTCTCTTCTGCGCCGCAGAAGTCACCGTTGAGGACAACGGGGGTCTCCCCGGCAAGAGTCATGATCGTCTCAAATCTTTCTTTGCGGTCAGGGATGACAGCGTAAAGCTCTTTCACCGTCCTGAAGTGGATGAAAAAACGGTCTGTTCCTGCCACTTTCAAAGCCGGAATGATTTTTTCCATTTCATGGGGGGAGTCAAATCCGCTGCGGAGCTTGACGCTGAGCTCTCTGTCGCCGATACGCTCTTTGATGGAAGAGACGATTTTCTGCATCAGGGGGATCTCTTTCAACATGGCGCCGCCGCATCCTCCTTTGGTGACTCTGGGGGCAGGGCAGGCGAAGTTGAGATTGAGCCATTGGGCGCCTGCTTCAAGCATGAGGAGCGCTCCCTGAGAGAGAAGCTCCGGATCCCGCCCCATGAGCTGTGCGCTGACGGGAACGCCGGACTCTATATAGGGAGAAAGAAACTCCCGGAATACTTTCAGCTTTGGCATACTTTCAGAAAGACGGAAAAAACTGGTCATCCAGACGTCAGTCAATTCCAGTTCGTTGACGGCACGGACGAAACTTTCTGTAAAGACCCCTTCCATGGGGGCGGGCCAGAAACGGGGGATTTTCATTGTGGAGCAACTTTGTTTTTTGATTCGCGCCGCAGCAGTTCCACTGCCCGGCTCAACTGGCGGTCACGGATCGTTCCTCTGTGGGGCGGCGTGATCGCTCCCGGATAGCGGAGCGTCTGGGACGAAAGACGCATGACCTCGTCAGTAGAGATCCGGACTTCAATATCAGGAATGATCCCTTTCTGCTCAATGACACGTCCCCCGGGAGTAACGTAGTGTGATGAGGCGTAACGTACAGCTCCGCCGCCTGACATCCGGACTACTCTCAGTATGGTCCCTTTTCCGAAGGTCCGTACCCCCAGCACCCGGGCACGCTTGTGATCCTGCAGACAGCCTGTGAGGATCTCGGAACAGCTGGCGGAAAAGGCATTGGTCAGTATGATCATGGGAGTCCGGGAATCAACGGTCATGCCTTTACGGGTTTTGACCGTCTCTTCAAAAGATTTGTTTCTTGAACGGGCACGGAACACCACTTTTTCCGGTTCCAAAACCATTGAAGCCATGTTGACGGCACTATCCACCAATCCCCCCGGATTATAACGCAGATCAAGAATGATCGCTTCTGCGCCAAGGGCGCGGAGTTTCAAAAGCGCTTCTTTGAACTCTTTGGCAGAGGTCGCTGAAAACGAGAGAAGTTTCAGGTAACCGATCCTGCCTGAAATCAGCTTCACTGAACCGGGAACGATGGAGTCGTTTTGAACAAGTTCTCTTTTCAGGGAGACCGTAAACTCCTTTTTAAACCGCTTGACGTGCAGTCTGACAGCACTTCCCGGACGGCCTCTGAGTTTATCCAGAGCCCGGGCGAGATTCAGCTTGAGAATGTTGATCCCGTCAATAGCAATGATCTGATCCCCCGGCTGCAGTTTGGCTTCAGCCGCCGGGGTCCCCGGAAGAATGCGGATCAATGTGATGGGGCGTCCGTCAGGCTTGACCGCCGTGGCACCGATTCCTGCGACCACGCCTGTGCGCCTGACCTGCTGATGACGGAATTCACTGGGCGGTTCATAATCGGAATAGGGGTCAAGAGCCGAGACCATGCCGCGCATAGCGTGGTTGAAAAGCTCCTCATAGGTTACTTTTTTGCCATCCACATAATTTTTTCGCAGCATTTCCATGGTCTGCACCAGCAGCATGGCGCGGCGGTAATTGGCGGCACTTTCACTGTCAGCAGCTGTTTTTCCCGCAACCGGGGACAATGCCGCCTTTTGAGGAGAAGCGGTCTTGGGGACAGAACCAGAAGAGGGGATGCCGCCAAGTGTTGGGCTGGCGCTGAAAAAAACAAGCAATAAAAACATCATTGACACAATTGACAACAGATGTCCGCTCATTTTTTCTCTCCCCCCTCCTGCTGCGGTTGGATCAACCCAGTTTCAAGCGGCGCATATTTTTCTTGCCGGCACGGAGCACGGGGGCAGAAGCAACCGTATCTTTGCCGACGGCAGCTGAGGCATCGGTGATTTTTTCATCGTTGAGCGCTACGGCTCCGCCCTGGATCAGGCGGCGACCGTCGCTGTTGGATTTGCAAAGTCCTGCGAGAACCAGCAGGCGGGCGACCATGATACCCTTTTCAGGATCGATCTCAGAAGCGGGGATCACAGCTTCAGGCAAATCGGCAGTCACAGAAGAAGCGGTGACTTTGCCGATGAAACTGGTGGTGGGGATCTTGTTTTCGGGATCTGCGAAACCGAAACGGGTACCGGCAGTCACAAAGGCTTCTTTGGCAAGTTCTTCTCCGTGGCAGAGCGCAGTGGCTTCGGCGGCGAGGATCTCTTTTGCACGGTTGATGTTGGCGCCTTCGCTGCACAGTGCGGCGATCTCATCCACCGGCAGGGGAGTGAAGTACTTGAGGAGCTGTTCCACCATGGAGTCATCACAGTTCCGCCAGAACTGGTAGTAATCAAAGACACTGGTGCGCTCTTTATCAAGCCAGACATTCTTGTTTCCGGTACTCTTGCCGAACTTCTGACCGTTGGGATCAAGGAGCAGGGGAATGGTCATGCAGTGGACCTCAGCACCGTCCTTACGGCGGATCAGCTCAGTTCCTGCCACCATGTTGCCCCACTGGTCCTGACCGCCCATTTCAAGGGTGCATCCGAACTTGCGGCGCAGAGTCATGAAGTCGTATGCCTGAAGGATGGAGTAGTTGAACTCAAGGAAGGAAAGTCCCGTTTCCAATCTCATTTTCACAGACTCCTGAGAGAGCATACGGTTGACGCTGAAAATAGAACCCACCTCACGGAGCAGATCGATGTAGCCCAGCTGACAGAGCCATTCGGCGTTGTTCACAAAGTGTGCTTTGCCTTCGGAGCCGTCGATAAAGCGGGAAAGCTGATCCCGCAGAGAGGCGGCGTTGGCGTCGATCTCTTCAATGCTCAGCATGGGACGGGCAGTGGATTTGCCTGAGGGGTCCCCGATACGGGCAGTGGCGCCGCCCACCAGAACGATGGGAGTGTGTCCGGCTTTCTGGAGTATACGCATCGCCATCACAGGGAGCAGATGTCCCACATGAAGACTGCTGCCCGTGGGGTCAAAGCCCACATAGAATGTGACTTTGCCTTCGTTGAGCATCTGAGAGATTTTTGCTTCATCGGTTGCCTGATAACAGAAACCGCGTGCTTTAAGTTCTTCAAAACAATTCATTTTCAAATCCTTGAAATTCAGTGACCAATTGTATGTGGAACCAGCGGAAGCCGCCGCCATGCCCGGTGCAGTACAGTTTTTCCTTCGGCGAGCCAGCGTTCTTCAAAATCGCTGCGGATACCCTTGAGATCGGCGATGGCGTCATCGGCAACTTCAAAAAGTTTTGAGCCGGAAATGACCCGGTCAACTGCCCCGCAATAGTATTCATCGTCGGAGGAAAAGTGAAAGATCCCGTCACTTTTCAGCACCCGGTGCAGAAAGGTGACAAAGTTGCTTGCCAGAAGCCGGTTTCCCCGGTGCCTGCCCTTGGGCCAGGGATCAGGACAAAGGAGATGGACCCTGTCAATGGAAGCGTCAGGAAGCATCTTGGCAAGAAGTGAACGTGCCTCCACCCGGAGCACCGTCAGATTGTCAGCCCCGCAACGCTCTGCACGGCGGACCACCTTACGCAGTCTGCCCAGCATCACATCGGCACCGAGAACTGTGGTTTCCGGATAGAGCTTGGCAAGCTGGCAGGTATAGGAACCGGACCCGCATCCCAGGTCCAGCTCAACAACACCCCCTTCCGGCTTATAATGACCGTACACACCGGTCAGAAAAACGATTTTTGCATCTTCTTCGTGAGGCATATCATCACCTTAAATGGCATCTCTTGTATTGATCCACTCTTTGAGAGCCGCCACGGTATCGGCATCTTTGCCGTTGAGCATGGCGTTGGCATATTGACGGAATCCGGAAGTGATGACCTCTCTGAATATATCCAGAAATTCCACCCGTTCAGTGAAGACTTCGGAACGTTCCTGAGCTTCGCCTTCAGGGAGAGCGAAAGAACTGAAACTGAAACTGTCGGCATCAAAAGTCCCGCTCCAGATCTGATTCAGACGGGTGAATGTCAGCTTGGCTTTGCGGAGTTTTTTGCCCACTGAAAGTGCCGCTTTGACTTCGGCACCGCGGATGGGGCTGTCACCTTTTTTGATGGTCGCTTCTCCGGCGCCGGGATCATCGCCGTCGCCGATCAGGCACAAGGGCGCTTCGAGCATGACTTCAAATTCGCCGTAATCTGCTGTTTCAATGGTTTTGCCTGTTTCAGAAAGATACCAGAGGTAAAGGAGAAAATCTCTGCCGAGAGACTCTTCAGCAAAGGTGCTTTCCGGTTTTGCCGGTGAAAGAGGCGGGAAGGTGGAGGGGGTGATGTTGAACTCTTCAGCCAGCATGGCGGTAGGGGTCAGCTGCAGAGGCTCCATATTGAATGCCTGGAAGAAGTGTTCGATGAAAAGGTCGATCTGGCTCTGGCTTGATGCCCCCAGATAAAGATGACGGTTGTGGGGCACGATCACCATGGAAATACCGGAAAGTGAAGGGGGCATTTTCATGATGTTGCGCTCAACGGTGCTCTCTTTGATCTCCTTTTTTTCCTTGGAGCCGATAAAGTTTTTACCGGTTTCCTTCATGCGGGCATCTTCTGCTCTGCGGCAGAGGGCGTTGAGCAGACTTGAAGGGATCTTACGCACAGCCCGGCGCAAGGTCAGGTAGTAAGCTGAACCGAAACGGGCGGTACCTTCATCGATCTCAGTATCCAGAAGGTGCTGACCGGTGACCCAGCCGAAAGAGGGTTCGCCGGTGACTTCGTCAAGTTTGCACGCCTTTCTGGCGCCGATGATATCGCCGGCGTTTTCCGGCAGCTCATCGCGCAACGTAAACATGGTGAACGAAAATGTTCCACGGTCAAATGGCATAATCAAAAACTCCTGAAAAAGTTACGGATCAAGTTGCAATACTGCGGAAAGATAATATAGCACAGAAAACCTTATTTTTCAAACTCCGGCAAAGCAGGCGACCTCTCTTGAACCGCTTTTTTTCAGTTCCGGTTTTTGCTTTTTGCAAATTTCCTTTGCAAAAGGACATCTGGGGTGAAAAGGACATCCTGGCGGCGGATCAAGTGGAGAAGGCACATCCCCTTTGAGAATGATCCTTGAATTGTTCTTTGTCAACGACGGAACCGCTGACAGCAGCGCCTGTGTGTAGGGGTGACGGGGAGAGGCGACCAGCTCTCTTGCCGGAGCACTTTCGACCACATTCCCCAGATACATGACTATGATCCTGTCTGCGATGTGTTCGACTACGGCAAGGTCGTGGGCAATGAAGAGAAAGGATGTCCCCTCCTGCTCCCGGATATCTTCAAGCAGATTGACGATGGCAGCCTGAACACTGACATCAAGAGCGGAAAACGGCTCATCAGCCACAATGAATCCGGGATTTGCCGCCAGCGCCCGGGCAATACCGATCCGCTGGCGCTGACCGCCGGAAAACTGATGGGGGAAACGGCTGAGAGACTCTTTGGGCAGTCCCACACGTTCCAGCAGTTTTTCGGCGCACTCCCGGCGTTCTGAGGCAGAAAAATTTTCTTTCCTCATACTCAAAACTTCATCCAGAGCAGAGAGGATGGTCAGACGGGGATTCAAAGAACCGTAAGGATCCTGAAAGATCATCTGGTATCTGCCGTTGAGCTGCCGCAGCTCTTTTGGAGAACCTTTGTAAAGATCGATCCCGTCGATCAGAACTTCGCCTGATGTGGGGGGCTCCAGATGGACGGCAGCTCTGCCGAGGGTGCTTTTGCCGCATCCTGATTCACCCACCAGACCGATGATCTCCCCCTGTTTCAATTCCAGAGAGACTCCGTCAACAGCTTTCACAAAGCGTTTGGGGGCGAACCATCCGGATTTTTGTGGAAAATGGATCTTGAGATTTCTGAGTTCCAGCAATGACATAAAACGAGAGGGCTTTCTTCAGAAAATCACTGGAACGATTCCACTTCAACAGCATCGAGAGAAAATGTTCCTGCCTCAGCAGGATCCACGATCCCCTGTTCCACCAGATTTTCCAGAGAACGGCGCATGGTGATCATACCGTCTTTGAAACCTGTTTCCAGAACAGAAGGCAGCTGGCTGGTTTTACCGTCACGGACAAGTGCCTGAACAGGGGGCGTGCCGATAAGGATCTCAAAGGCGGCAACACGTCCGTCGGTATCGATCCTTGCCAGCAGCCGCTGCGATATGATGCCGATGATAACACTTGACAGCTGCAGACGGATCTGGTTCTGCTGTCCTTCGGGGAAGGTGTCGATGATACGGTCGATGGTCTGAGGAGCACTGTTGGTGTGAAGTGTCGCCATGACCAGGTGTCCTGTTTCAGCTGCAGTAAGAGCTGCCTGAATGGTTTCGGTATCACGCATTTCTCCCACGAGGATCACGTCGGGGTCCTGACGCAGAGCGCCTTTCAATGCGGCGGTGAAGCTTAAAGTATCAGCTCCCAATTCCCGTTGCTGGATCAGAGACTTTTTGTTGGAGTGGACGTACTCAATGGGGTCCTCAATGGTGATGATATGTTCGGAACGGGTCGAGTTGACCCGGTCAATAAGACTTGCCAGAGTGGTTGATTTACCGCTTCCTGTGGGACCTGTCACCAGAATGAGTCCCTGGGATTTTTCACAGAGATTGATGATGGCTTCAGGCAGATTCAGCTTTTCAGGAGAGGGGATCTTACTGGTGATCACACGGGCAACGATACCCACATATCCTCTCTGGAAGTAACTGTTCATACGGAAACGGCAGATCTCCGGATTGCCGTTGGCATCCAGGGTATCCAGTTCCACAGCAAGAGCAAAGTCCAGTTCCTTCTTTGTCTCAAAGTCCAGCCGCTGCCGGGGAGTGAGCACACCGTAAAGCAGTCTTTCTGTGTCCTCTTTTTTGAGACGGGGCAGATTGAGGGGGCGCAATTCACCGTGGACACGCATCATGGGGAGAGCCGTCACAGACAGATGCAAGTCTGAAGCTCCCACTTTGACGGCAGTTTTCAGCAGTTTTTTCAGGTCGATGGCATCGCTTTCCATGGCATCTTCCGGGGTGCCGTACATTTTTTCTGCGGAGTCATCCATGCCGTTGATCAGCCGCTTGAGATCTTCCGGATCGGGACAGTGGAGTTCGGCTTCCTCAGCGGTGATAAACCCCTCTTTGTAAAGGTAAAGCAGTGACTTTGTAAAGGTGCAGTTGCCGCCGGTACCTCTGGCGAGAAGTTCGCGCATGGCATCAAAGTCCTGTTCCGCAAGGAGTTTTTTTGCACCGATGGAGTTACGGAGAAACTCCACTGCGGCGACTCTTCCGGCGCCGTCAGCCCGGGGAACGAGAGTCTGCGCCACGGTACAGAGAAGTGCTTCAGAAAGGTCGGCTGCGATCTGGGGACGTTCACTTTCGGGGAAACGTTTCACCATGCGTTCCAAAGCCTGTACCACGTCAGGTGCACGGGTGGCGGCAAGGACCAGATGTCCGGAAAGTGAGGCTGCCAGAGCGGCACGGAATGTTTCCAGATCGTTCATTTCCCCGATCATAATGCAGTCGGGACTTTCATTGAGGGCAGACGCAATGGCATCGCTCCAGCTTTCGCCGGGGAGAAGTTCCCGTTGGGAAACTACAGCGTTCTGGTCCTGATGGACGAATTCGACGGGGCTTTCAAGGGTGATGATGTGAACATTTCTGTTGAGATTGACAAAGTTGACCAGAGCACCGAGGGTCGTGGATTTGCCGCCGCCGTCAGGTCCGGTGACAACGATCATGCCATGAGGCATGACGGCAAATTCCCCCAGTTCGGCAGGAAGTGCCAGATTTTCAAAGACAAGATCGTTCCCGGACATGACAGGACGGGCTGTCATGGCAGGGCCGTAAACTGTTGTGTAGAAACTCAGACGGAATCTTTCACCTGTTTCAAAGTTGAAGGCGGCTTCGGCACTGCCCTTAAGGTTGTACTGCTCTTCCTCTTCTTCTGTGAGGATCTCCATTCTGAAAGAGTCGATGTCACTTTTTTCTACAATTTCTCCTTCCCCCGGAAAAACAGCTCCGTTGATCCGGAACGCAGGCACCTTGTTGGCACCGGCAAATAGATCTGAAACACCCGATTCATTGGCGTACTTGAGAAGTTCATACATATCCATAGATTTTATTTATCCTTTCTTTTTTTTGAAACAGGTGCCGGCGTTTTGTGGAAATCTTCAATGTTTTCCGGGACAAAACGGTCAAAGGCACGACGGCGTTGAGTTACTGAAACAGGCTGAAGGCTCAGGCGGTCAATGAAGAATGAGTTCCACAATATGCGATATCTTGTTGCAGAACACAGAGATTCATTTCTAAAGACAAAAGGAACATACTTTCCCACCGGCGAAACGGCGATGGCAGTGAAAATAACCGCACAAATCAAACCTGTATGCAGAAATACGGTCAGAGGGACCAGAAATCTTGTGATTTTTTCCGGGAAAGATATACCGGAAAGTCCCTCCGGAACGAGGCTTGATACGATTTTTTTGAAGAGCACTTCTGCAATGAACCAGATCAGCAGTATCGTTGCCATTCCAAGCCAGGGGACAAGCAGCTTGTCCGACAATAAAACTGCAATACAGGAATGCACCAGTGATTCGCACCAGACGGCAAGAAAAGCTCCCAGCATGGTGCTGTAAAGGGCAAATGCCGCTTCAGCCATATCTGAAGAACGTTTTTTCCACGCAACAAAAGCCGGCAACAACAGATAACATATCCAGTACATATTTCTTTGACCTTCAGAGTTAGTTTTTCAATTCCAGCGTTACACGTTGCACTTCTTCCAGAGAGGTGATACCTTTGCTGACCGCTTCGTATCCTGAACGGATCATTGCATTACCTCCGGTACTTGCTTTGAGCCGTTTCTGGATGTTGCTCAGATTGGTGTGTTCATCTTCCAGAAGCTCCCTTAATTCATCATCCACCATAAGGATCTCAAAAAGAGCCATACGGCCGCTGTAGCCGGTATTGCCGCATTTACTGCATCCTTTGGGCGCAAAGACTTTGCTGCAGTTGATCCCGTAGTATTCAAATTGAGTTTTCTCTTTTTCAGAGAGCGCATGTGCCTTTTTACAGGAACAGAGTTTTCTGACAAGACGCTGGGAGATCACCATTCTCAAAGTTCCGGCAATACTTCGCAGAGGAATATTCAAGTTGGCAAGACGGTCAATGGTACCGATATTGTCGTTGCTGTGGAGCGTTGCAATGATCAAGTGCCCCGTCTGGGCGGCGTGGATGGCTGTTTGAGCCGTATCTTCATCACGGATCTCACCCAGACAGATAATGTCCGGGTTCTGCCGCAGGGCGTTACGGAGCAGTTCTGAAAAACCGATCCCTGCGGGTTCGTTGACCTCCATCTGACTGATGGCAGGCATAACGTGTTCAATGGGATCCTCAATGGAGATCACGTTTTTGATGGAATAGTCAATGGAGTTGAGCATGGCATAAAGGGTCGTAGTCTTGCCGCTTCCGGTAGGACCGCAGATCAGTACCATGCCTGAAGGCAACCGGGGGGCCTGTTCCATGATTTGAAGTTCTTTTCCGGTGAGTCCGGCGGCTGCGAGGGATTTGGGACCGGAGTCATCCCCCAGTATACGCAATGCGATCTTTTCACCGCTGAAAGCTCCCACGGTAGCTACACGCAGAGAGACATCGCCGAAAGCACCGGAAAGTGAGAATGAACCATCCTGGGGGCGGCGCCGTTCTGAAATATCCATGCCTGCTGCGACTTTAAGAACATTGATGATCTGGGCTCCGAACTCCGCATTGAGCTCTTCTATGACCCGGAGTGCACCATCCACCCGGAACCGGAGCACTGCGACATCTCCGGTCTTGGGATCAATAAAAATATCACTGGCATGAAGCTTCAAAGCTTCTGCCAGCATTTTCCGGACGTAGTAAACGTTTTCGTTGTCTTCAGCATCACTTTCAAAAGAGCCGTTCCCGTGAGCATCAACGATAATGGGCAGTTCCTCTTTCTTTTTTGTGAGCGCTTTCATTCTGCCCCCGAAACGCTCATTGAATTCCACGATCATAAAGACAATGGGAGCGGCTGCAAGTGTTGCCAAATTGAGATACTCCTCATTCTTGAGAACAAAACTGTTTTTCTTGCGCCGCTTTTTTTCCAGATAAGGGAAAACCTTGATCCCGGATAATATCCAGCAGATCAACAACAGCAGGTGGAAAAAGTCGATTTTGTCCGTTCCTTTTTCCTCAGGGGCAGGAGCCGGATCAGGGCGACGGTTGGCAGGAGCGGTTTGGGGAGCCGCCGCATTTGTGCTTTTTTCAACGTTGGCTGCCTGTTGAGCAGGTTTTTCTTTGAGACCTTTCATCTCCGGGGAAGGAGCCGTCGGGGGCACAGGGGCAGCCGGGGGCACAGGGGCAGTCGGGGA
>JAFTIE010000013.1 GCA_017457065.1 Lentisphaeria bacterium | reverse complement strand
CAATTCAAGCATGGCTTGAGCATAGGTTTCAAGAGACACGTCATCGCCGAGAGAAGAGAAAACGGCGACCGCATCTTCCGGAGAAAGAACACCATTGCTCACCAGAGCATAAATAAACCACTGAATATCTACGGACATAAAAAAACTTCCTTTTTTACTGGAGGTAATTTCAAAAGTCATTCAAAAAATGGCAAAGATGTCATTCGCAAAGAGCTGTAAAGGGTAGTTTGAGGCTGCTACCTGTAAGGTAACAGCCGAAAACGCTCCCTTTATCAGATCGAAGCGAGGGCGCTTTGACAATTTTGAGGAGTTTTGAAATTGCCTCACTGTATTATTTTGACATCCTATACAATACAGTCATCCTGCAGAAAAATCAATACAAACATGAAAAAAAAGTTCGCAAAAAATCAACGATCAAGAAAAATACCGGATGAAAAACCCCTGTGGTCGTCACCAGACCGATGAGTATGAGCAGCAATCCGGCAACCTTGGTCGCAGAAACTTTTTCGTGGAGAAAAACAACTCCGGCAATGAATCCCAAAGGCAGACTCAGCTGACGGAAAGCCTGAATGAAACTCACATTGGTCACATGCTGCATGGCAAAGAGGATCAAAGCATAGGCTCCGGAACTGCATACGCCGGAGATGATGGGGTAGATGATCTCTTTGCTCCTGAACTCTTTGAAAGCCCTTCTTTCAGCAGGATCGAAGACGATCAGAGGCACTTCTCCGAGAGTCAGTCCCATCTGGATCAGAAAAAGATATCCCAACGTGGCAGAGTGGGGCAGTGCCCCTGCACTTTCTCTGACGATTTTCAAAGCCTGACTGTCGCAAAGGGTGTATCCCGTGGTCCCGACAGCTCCCAGAGCAATGAAAAGAATGGCAAGAGAGTTGAGGGAGCGGAACGATATATTGCGGAACGAGGCAAAGGGCATGATAAAACATCCGCAGGCAATCATGACCATCCCCCCCAAAGTCAGCATATCAAAAGGCTTTCCAATGCCGAACACAAGAGTGATGACCGCCAGCATCACCACCGGCAGAGCCCGGACCACCGGATAGATCAGAGAGATGTCCCCATGTTTGTAACCGTGAGCCAGACCATACATATAGATCACTTCAAAGAGACAGCTTCCCAGCAGAAGGATATAAAAGAGTGTGGGTAAACCGGAAAAAGAAGCACCGCTCCGGATAAAAAAAGGCAGCCAGATAATGCCTCCCACAAAGTTCATGATCAGGTAGAAAGCCGTAGAGGGACGGGTGGACTTGGAAAGCATGTTCCATGCAACGTGCATGAATACAGAGATAAAAATAAGGATCGAAGCAAGTAAAGTCATAGTCTGTAAAAATTTTCGCGGTATTATTGATAAAAGAAAAAAGGGACACCTTGGTGGGGTGTCCCTTAAAACAGTTTCTCAGAGTCCACTGCCGAAACGGGGAGTTCCCTGGGGGAAGAGTCCATCACGTTTGTAACGGGGATTCACAGGGGAACCGTCAGGCTTCACAAGTCTGAAAGTCACAAAAACCAGAAGATTGCGCTTGGTGGATTTACTGCCCTTTGACTTGAACAATCTGCCGATGAAGGGAATGTCACCCAAAATGGGGATCTTATCGTTGACAGAAGAGGTTTCATCAGCAACGATACCGCCTGCGATAATGGTTTCACCGTCTCTGGCAGTGACGTAGGTGTGGATCGCAGGAGTGTTGAGAATAGGCATACGGTAGTAGTTACCATCTTCAACATTACCTTCTTCGTCGAAAGTACGCGTGTCATATTCAGACCAGCCGGCAAGAGTCTTGAAGTTGACGTTGATCTCAGCTGAAATAAGGTCGTTTTCAACGTCAGGCTTGATCTTGAAGTCCACACCGAGCTCAGTTTCTTCTTCAAGTTCAGGCTGAGCAGTGGCATAGAAAAACGCATTGTCGCTCTGAGGGACGTCGACATCATTCCACTCAGAGTCAGGGAAGTGATGCACCTCGATCATATTGATGGTACCTTCGACACCGGCTTTAACAGTGATCCTGGGAGACTGGAGTGCGTCGGAACTGTCTGCCTGATTCATGGCGAACATGCTGGCAACAACACGGGTCCCCTTGTCGTTCTGCCACACAAAGCTCAGCAAGCTGCCGTTGATATCACCGTTGACACGCTCGCCTGCGTTGTTGTAGTAACGCAGCAGGGGGTTGTTGGGATCCATGATCATACTTGAAGAAAGTTTACCGTTGTCCTGGACACGCTTCTTGGAGGCATTGACTGCCATCTGCCAGTTGAATGCCAGTTCATCAAGATCGTTCTGATTGATATCGACCAACTTGACCATGACCTGGACCATGGTGGTATCCTTGGGGCTGAAATGCTCCTGAAGGAGTTTCTGGATTATGCGGTGATTATCACGGGTATTGGTAACAGAAACACGCTTGGTGTCAGGATTGTAATAAAGAACCGAACCTTTGGGGAAAAGAGCCTGCCCTTCGACTTTGGTAGAGAGAACCTCCTGGATCTTCTTGGAGATCTCTTCGGGAGTATCCCCTTCCCAGTTGCTGGGAATGGTCACCGGCGAAGACCTGAGCATCATGTTGCTCAAAGTAACGTCAGCAGGAGTCAGTACCACGGCATAATCATCGATCTGCATATTCAATTTTGGTTTGGCTGACTGGCAAAGCATGACCAGAGCCTGAAGAAGAGAGCGTTTGCCGCCGGCAAGGGTAACTCTGGGCTCATCAGGATCAACTCCCTGCTCCTGAGTTTCAGCAGTTTCCTCCCCTGCATCGGCGCCATCAGCTTCAGCATTCTTACGGTTCTGCTCAAGACGCTTGCGCCGTTCTTCCAGACGCTTCTGCTTTTCTTCCGCACGCTTGCGGATATCTTCAGGAGATTCATCAGCAGTACGGACATCGCCGATGTAGATAATGTTCACACCTTTGGTAAGAGGATTGGAATCCGTATCATTGCGGCGGCTTTCAGCCTGCAGATAACTGACTGCGGCAGAAATGGGTTTATTATTGATATCAAGGTTAACAGGGATCCGCTCCAACTTGGGCTGGATATAGGATGCACGCAAACTCTCAGGTTTGGCGACTGAGCCGCTGATAACATTTGAAGCATTGCCGCTTGCTTCGTGGGCGATGGGAAGGGCATATTTCCACTCGATCTCAGCCACAACACGGCGATGGGTATTCACATAACGCTGATTTCCCATCTGCGCCATGCGGCGGGCAATGCCCCGCCTGCCCTGGGTCGCATCGGAGTTGTAGGGATCGACCAGGAGGACTTCATTGTACTTGACAAGGGCAGAAGAATAATCCTTGACAGCCGCAAGGCGGCGTGCCTGTTCAAGAAGCACCTGGATCTGATAATCCTGAGCTTCTTTATCCGGAACCAGACGTCCGGTGGAAAAAGCCTCGCGCTGAACAAGACTGTCGCGGCGCTTTTCATAAAGCACTATGCGCCTCTGAAGCTCATCAGCCTGCTCAGGGCACTGTTTGATCGCCTGCTTGCAAATCTCAATGGCTTCATCAAAGTCGCTGGTAAGAGCCATCTTATCGGACTTGGCGGCGATTTCATTAGCTCTGGCAAAATAACATGCGGCGATCTCTTTTTTGCAGAAGTCCACCTTATCCTGAAAAAAACGTGAAGGATAACGCTCGAAAAGTTTGATCGCTTCAAGGTATTTATCTCTGGCGCCCAGGTAGTTTTTTTCTTCAAAAAGCCGGTGACCTTCACGGACGAGAAAATCGCCCCGATGAAGAACAGCCTGACGGCTGATGTCTGTTCGCCGCACCATATCTTTGGCATCAGCAGAAAGTTCCCCCGCACCGAAGAGGACGCCGGCACTGAATGCGGCAACCGCAGAAAGCATTACTTGTCTGATATTCATTATAAAAATCTCCGGGATTAATGTTAACGGTTGAAGTCAGGAATGCCCTGATTGCGTCCATGGGTCGCAGCTCCGTCAGTACCAAGTTTTCTGGCAGTGACAAAAATGACCATGTTTCTGCGCTCAGTCTTCTCTGATTGTGCCTGAAAAAGTCTGCCGATAAAGGGCAGTTCACCAAGGAAGGGGATCTTGTCACTGCGAACCACGGTACGATTATCAGTCGATCCGCCGACGACAACAGTCTGACCGTCGTAGACGTCGATATCTGTAAGGAGCTGGCGCTCAGTGATGACAGGTTTCCAAACTGTGAAGCTGTGGCTGACAGGACGGCCATTGACATTACCGTTGAGCACGAAAGTAAACTCATCATTACCATTGGTTCCTGTGACTTCAAAGTCAAGTTTGAGGTTGATGGCACCCGTTTCTGTAATAGTGGGGGTGACCTTCATATCAATACCGATCTCCTGTTCGTCTCCAAATTCAGGCGTCGGACGCTGAATGGTATATGTGGTATCATTATCACCGGTGTCGGTTTCAACTTCAAGGTCACTCCATGAATCTGGGAAGTAGTAACTTTTGGTCAGCTTGGCTGAAGCCTGGACTCCACTGACAGCCACGACTTTGGGCGCTGAAATAACTTCTGTACGGGTATTCTGACTCAAAGCATTGACAGTAAGAGAGATATTGATGGGCACATCGGAGCCGAAAGGAGTGCGGCTGCCGAAGAGCATGGGGAATATATTGAGGTTATTGATAAGACCAACGCTGGAGGATCCATCCATAAACCCGGTCCGTATGGGGTTCATGGAACCACGTTCCCCCTGCTCATTTTTCCGGGTGCTGTTTCCGGGACCGAACATCCAGCCGCCCTTATTGGGATTGATCACACTGCCTTCATTGTCCATATTGTCATTCAAATTGGAATCACCGAGAGACCAGTCAAAACCCAGTTCCTCCATATCGTTGTCGCTGATCTCAATACATTTGACCTCCACAAGGATCAGAGGCGCCTGAAGCTCATTCTGCTCGCGGATCAACTGAGCAATAGCATCAAGATTATCAACGGTATTCTTGACGACAAGAGTATGATCGTTACCCATATAAGTTACGGAACTTCCCTCACCGAAACGGATACCATGCTTCTTGAGATACTCTTTGAACATATCAGAGGTAACTTTGATATCAGCGATTTCGGTAAGTTTCAACTCTTCATCAGTAGATTTCTCACGCTCAAGACGCTTTTCTCCCCGTGCACCTTTTTCTGAGGAAGCACCCTTTTTACGGAAGATGCTGGCATTGGTTGAAAGATCGCCGCCACCACTGCCGCTGCTGCCGGTTTCGCTGGAAGTACTGGTGTAAACCATATTCCGCACATGGGGCTGGATCGAAAAAGTCCGGTCATACATGGTCTCAACAGAAGTTCCGACACGGACGACATTAGCTTCAACTCTGTACTTCAAACCGGACATAAGGCTGATATAACGCAACACATCCGCCACAGAAACATTCTTCAGATCCAGGTCGACCTGGCCGAGGAAAGATGAATCATCCGGACTGGTCGTATCAAGGATGTCGATATCCAGCTTCTGGGCTTGCAGAAGAGCCTTGAGTGTTTTGATGGCGCCGCGGGCATCGCTCCGGGCATACTTGTAACTGGGAAGGATAGTGGTTCTGAGTTTATCAGACATGATCTTGCGGGTGTCACTCTTGACCTCGGCACTGATCTCTTTGGGCATCTCAGGCGCCTCAAAAACAGGTTCGATCCACTGCCATGTGGTATAAGCTGCCTGAAGCTCGAAATCAGCGCGGTGACGATAATAACCGGCGGTAAAGATGACACGGTAAATATCACCGGCAAGGGCAACAGCTTCCAAATTAAAGGGGTCACGCAAATAGACCTGCTCGACCTTGTCAAGAGCTTTGAGGTAACGTTTGTTTTCATAGAAAACCTTTGCCTCGGCAAGAAGTCTGCGTGTTTCGTTGCGCAAACTGTTCAAGTGGGGATTGGCACTGGAAATGGAAACACGGTTCTGGAAGAGATCACTGCGCTCTTTTCCCTGACACCATTTACGGATGGCTTCTGCCTCATCATGCAGCTCGGGAGCGATCTTGACAGCCTCAGCAATGTTACTGGCAGTCTCAGGCAAACGGTTGTTCCAGAATGCCTCGTTGGCGGCACGGAGATAGGAACGTCCCCAAGTGAGAGAGAGACGCGACACAAGGGCTTCAGCCTCTGCAAGGCGCGAAGCAATGACCTCGCCTTTCACATGCTCCGCCTCAAGTTTGATTTCATCCCTGACAGATTTTGCCAGATTGACCCCTTCCTCATACTTCTGCTGGTCTACAAGCTTGACGGCTTTAGCCATTCTGAGATCCTGATCGGCATACCGTTTTCTGATCTCTTTGCGGTAACTCGTATTGACATCGATATCAAGAGCAGAAGATACAGGGCGGATGACACCGACATGACTTCTTCTTTCCTGCGCAGTACTTCCGGCAGCTGCACGGGGATTTTCCGCAGCACTTGCGGAAACAGAGTACGCCAATACAACCAATGCAGCAAGGCGTCTGCAGATTCGGACTTGAGCAATTCTTCTCATCGTCTTTTCCTTTATTTTATTATCAGTCATTTCAAACCATATACCACAAATCATCAACGCCGTGAAGTTCCGGGGGCGGCTGCAGAATCAAGGCTTTTCGGTTTGAAAGGCTTGACCTGAACATCCTCGGCGATCTCACTGTCACGGGTAACGAGAATCTGCTTGCCAAGAAGATCTTTTGTCGGATCTTCTCCGGTTCGCGTATTGGCACGCACAAAGAAAGCATTTTTTCTGTTTTCATCAACATTGCGCAGCAAATATGTCTCAGTACCGGTCAGACGGTTGCCCATGACGAAGGAATCTCCGACGCGCAGAATATATCTGCGTCTGCCGTTGCCGCCGTTTTTATCAGCGGTTTCAAGAAGGGGGGTCCCCACATCTTCTACAGTCAGACGTTTATCATTGGAGCGGACGTCCTGACCGGCTTTCATCACCAGAACATCGGGGGCGGATTTGACCCCGGCAGGCAGAACCTGAACAACTTTGATGGTCGACTCATCGATCTGGGTGTTCCTTTTCTTATCCTGTGTCTGTTTGAGATTTGCCTCAACGATCTTGTAAATCTTACCGTCAAACCTGATCTCATCGTTGAGAGAGGCAGGCTGAGAACTTTCCCTGGGGGAGCCCTTCTCATCGAGAATAATACGCCCGAATCTGTCAGTTGCAAGATATCCGATCTGCAAAAGCCAGCGGCTCTTGTCCCGGGGCGAAGCATTGGTTTCGATCCCCTTGAACCTTACAGGCAGCACAACTGAATCATTGGAGATATAACGCAGACGCCACCAAAGAGGCATACGGCTGCGGGGATTCTTGGGATCTGTGTCATTTTCATATTCAAAAAGGTTCGAAAATCCATCCCGGTCAGCATCGGCAAGCTGGTCATCAAAGTTTCTGGGATCCAATCCTTTGGAAGTTTCATAGGAGTTGGGCAAACCGTCACCGTCCCAGTCACTGTCAGTCACCAGACGGCGCCGCTGCTTGGGACGCAAAGGAACATCGTGCAGTCCATCAGCACAGGCAGGACATGCCAAATTGGTTTTGAAATAATAGCGGGGGATCAGATCTTGGCAATGAGGACAACTGGCAATACGCACAGGAACAACAAGATCACTGAAAGTCCCGGGGACGGCTTTGTTCCCCTGAACAAAAAATTCACGCTGGGTGGAAGGACGCCAGTCACTCTTGCCGCCTTCCAGAACTGAAGTCAAATTGAACTCCGGTTCGTTACCGGTTTTAGGAACAACTTTATTCTCTAAAAGAACACTTTCTTTGATAGTCAAAGCTTCGTCCTTGGTCTTGCGTGTTTTTTCTGCAATACCCACGACATAAATCATAATACCGATAAAGAGCACCAGCATCGAAAGCAGGAGCAACTTTTCGTAATGGCGTTTGATAAAGTCCAAAATATGTTTCCTTTAGCTTACTTCAGTTGAAAACAATCGAAATCGATGACGGCCTTACAAGTTTTATCATCCCCTATAAGCACATCCCCGTAACCGGGACGGTCATAATATGGCAGTTTTTCATACTCTTTAGCCTGATCCTTCAATGCTTTTTCACGTTCAGCAGCATCAGCCTTAGACTGCCGGGGGGCTGCTTCAGCTTCAACACTGCGCCCTCTGCCGCGTCCCCTGCCCCGGGGAGCGACCTGGGTTGCGGGGAGAGTCTGCTGCTGTTTTTTCAACTCCGGATTAGCCTCTTCTTCTTTGGCTTGAAAAACCATGGCAGCACCGTCACGTTCAGCGTAAAGAGCTACTGACCTGACCACATAAACGCTGTTTTTGCGGTAAGCAGCGCCCTCAGGTGCGATTTTATAAGCATCTTCCAAAGCTCTGATCAAAGTACGGACACCTTCCAATGAGGCACTCACTGTCAGGCGCAGACGATAAACACGGAAAGGACCTTCATCCACACCGTTGATTGCATTTCTGAATGTCTCGGCATTATTGCTGCTGTTATTACCGCCGGAACTGCTGCCCATAACGGCACGCAGTACAAGACCGTGGAAGGTATCGACATTATCATCGTATGTGGTAAAAGGGATCTTACTGTCGCTGAGTCTGTTAACGATCTCTTTATTGTAGGGAACATTACACTTTTTGCCATTTTTATCGGTAAAAGAGATCATCATGGAACAAGAGGTCATACGCTTGATCACATCACCGAAAATATCCCACACGGCAACGATCCTGGGATAATGATCCCGGGGAGAGTTGAACTTTGATGCGATCTGCGAAGCAGTCGGATCCGCATCAAAACCGAACCAGTCAACACGGACACCCATGGTATTATATTTGACACCACTCATCAAATTGACCAGAGCACTCTGATAATTTTTCAGAAAACGGACCATTGCAGCAGGCTGTTCACCCATAATGCGCGGTATGCCGATATAGGAGAAAAGGACCTCAGGCAAAGTTTCTTCAGTCAGAGGTTCCACGGTCCACTTCTGCGCAAGGGGAAGATACTTTGCGACTTGAGCGTTCCAGTTGGTGAACCGCTCCTCACGGAAATTGTTATAATTGTACTGTTTGTCAACATAGCTCGTTCCGCTGTTCCACATTTCTTCATAATATTTGCGGAACTGTTCCACAGTCAGGGGCACATCTTTCTGGGGCTTCTTCTCTTTCAGCCCCAAAACAAACTCCTCAGCGACCTTACGCATAGGAGACTGAAAATAAGCGGAGAGCTGATCTGTTGTTTTCTTGTAAAGAGCGATATTTTTTTCAATCGGGCCTTTATTGTTCAAGTGCGGACGGGGATTTTTGCGTGAAAGTTCATTCACCTTTTTACTGATCTCATTGATCTCAACCATGCACTTGTTCATGGCAAAAAAACGGATGATCGCAAAGATAAACAAACCCACCGCCGTCAGACAGGAACAGACGATGATCACAATAAGCAAAAGGTTGTTACGGGTAAAACGGTTCACTTTTAATCACTTCCTGAGAGTTTCTTGCAGTTCAAGTATAATATCGAAACCTGTCAGGTTTCCGGTCGTCTTATTTGTATAAAGCCGGCTGTCAGCCTTAAAAACCTTGCTGTCCTTGAGAGCGTTGCGGAATTGGCGCAGATAGTTGACATCAGGGTACGCCCCCTTGACCGGCCTCAAGGTATTTTTGACAGAAATGGTGTATCCTTTGAGGATAAGGTATTTGATTTCACGCTGATCACGATTGGCATGAGCAACAGAATCGAATTTCTGCCCGCCGCTTTCACCGGAACCGCCCCCCATACCATCATTGGAAGCAGCCATATTATTTTTGGGTTCAGGGGGAATTATGTCAGAAGGCTCAAGAGAGACCAGCCACATCTGATCGGGCATGATCCGCTGGAGTTCCGTAAGGATCCTGAAAAACCCCTCTTTCCTGACACCGGAACGGGTATGGAACACCCGGGCATAATCATTCAGAAGGCTTTCTGCAGATCTGCACTGAGCACTGAGTCCATCAATCTGCTGAGCAACTTTGGAGATGCTTTCGACCTCGCGGCGTGCTTTTTCCACACGTCCCATCTCCCGCCGGAGAAGCTGGTCGATACCGAATCCGAAAAGAAGCAAACAGGCGATAAGTACGGCTGCCGATGCGTAAAAGTAAGGTTTTTTTGAATTAAGTTCATACTGCTTGCGGATCATCTTGGGCAGCAGAGAAATATTGATGGGGCACGATCCGACACTGTGGAGCGCAGCACCGATAAGTTCCTGACACATGGGGGCTTTGCTCTGAAGAAATTCCTTGTCGATTTTATCATCAAGAGCAACCACGGGGAAGGTGTTGAGATAGGTCACAGGCAGACGGAGTTTTTCCTGGAAAAACTCACTCATATAAAGCATTGTTGAACTGCCGCCTGAAAGAAGCACCTGTTTCAGTGCGGAGCCGCCATGCTGGGCGCGCCACACATTGACTGAACGGCTGACCTCGCCGTGGAGACGGGTCATAACGTTACGGGCGATCTTTGAAATCGTTGCCGCCAGCTCGGAATCCGGTTCTTCGTATGCACCTCCCAGAGCAACAAAACCGTAACGCATTTTCATCTGCTCGGCTTCAGCAAAGGAAATGTTGAACTCCTTGGAGATTTGATTGGTGATGGTATCACCGGCAATGGGAATATCACGGATAAAAGCCCGGTTGCCGTCAGCGATCATCAAACTGGAACTGCGGCTGCCGATATTGAGAAGAAGGGTCGGTTCTTCCTCTTTTACCTGGGCACTGAGTGCGGCGTTGAAAAGAGCAACGGGAGCGATTTCAACAGAAATGACCTTCTTCCCGGAATCCTCGATCACATCGGTATATGCAGTAATGATATCGGTCTTGACAGCCACAAACATGGCCTCATAATCTTCGCGGGGTTCAACGACCTCAAGAAGAGTGCCGTCCTCCTGGGTCTCCATACGCTTTTCCTCCCATTGATGGCGGATCAGCTGGTAGCCCCACTCCACGTCATTGATAGCGTAGGGAACGGTCTGTCTGGCTTCATATTCAACGATCTTATCAATAGCCGACCGGCTGCCGGGGATGGGAGGCAGCTTGCTCAAGCGCTGGAACGAAAGCTTGGAGGGCAAAGTAATGCGGACCTGTGCAGCTGTAAAATCATTTTCACTGATCAGGTCATTATAGGCTTTGATGAAGGCGATAACGTCAGCTTCATCACCGTCTTCAGGATTGACATCAAAAGAGCGGAAGGCAAAGTTTGTCATCCGCAAAGAGCCAGGTGCAAACACGAACTCCGCAATCTTGAGATTGTTGCTGCCGATATCGATCGACAGGATCTTATTATCCTTCTGCATGAGCAAGTCCCGGAATGTATTGGGTTATCTTTTTGATTTTCTGCTTCTCTTACCACTTGCCGGAACAGCAGATTTCCCCTGCTTCTTCTCAGCAAATGCCGCCTCCTCAGCTGCGGCATCAACAGCCGCTTTCTCAATAGCTGCTTCATCCAGAGGAGCAGGGAGGGAAGCAGGTTTTTCCAAATCAAATTGTTCCTGATCATTTATCCCCCAGGGGGATCTGGAACGGGGATAAATGGAACCGTGAAAGACATTATGCTTGGGAACAAGACGCACAAGTTCCTTGAAATCGTCACTGGCAGAACGTCTTTTAAGTCCGTAGAAACCTTCACCGAGCACACCCCATTTTTTGTGGAAGAACACCACGCTGATAAAGAAATCACTGTCCGAAGCAACTTTGACTGCTTTAGAGTCGTTCTTACGGACGGGCATCACACGTTCAATAAGAACAGGAGGGATGTACACAAAATACTTATGCTCTTTCCAATCCAGAGGAATGGTCCAGAAATCAACACGGGTCGAAAAGAGAGCAATGGCAGGATTCTGCCGATTCTGCGGGTCACAGAGGACCACCCGGACCCCGCAGGTCACTTCATCAAGCCAAACTCCCGGAGCTGTATTCTTGTTCCGGGAAGAATTGCCTTTTTCAAAATCAAAGCGGGGTTTATAGCCGATCTCGATCACGCCCCAGCGGCGGTTGACGAGAACCAGACTGCCGCGGTTGGCAGAAGAGACCGATCCCGCTTTGATTCGGGGAGATTGCGCCAGACGGAACTTTACTGAAACAGGAGTAAAAAGAGGACGCCTTGCATCGTTGCCATGCAAAGAAACAACAAGAAACAATGCACACAAAAGTGTCAAATATTTCAATGTTTTCCCCATAAATTCTTACTCCTTACCTTTCAGTTGACAGTTTATTTGGCAGACGCAGCTTTCTTGGCAGCAGGTGCAGCCTTCTTGGCAGCAGGTGCAGCCTTCTTGGCAGCAGGTGCAGCCTTCTTGGCAGCAGGTGCAGCTTTGCTGGCAGCAGGTGCAGCTTTGCTGGCAGCAGGTGCAGCTTTCTTGGCAGCAGGTGCAGCAGCTTTTTCTTTCAACAGAGCATCAACAGCGCTGTTTTCTGCGCCACTGATACGGACACCGTGACCGATCAAAGCGGCAAGTGCCAGTGCAATGATAAAGAAAATCGCTGTCAGATAGACAGTTGCCTTGGTGAGATGGTTGCTGGCTTTGCCACCGAAAACCGATTCACCGACACCGCCGAAAGCCGCTCCCATACCGCCTGATTTGGCGGGTTGAAGCAGGATAAGACCGATCAGCAGCACTGATGCGATCACAACAAGCACATAAAGAAAAACTGTAAGTCCAGCCATTCGCTGCAAGCTCCTGTTAAAACTGAATTATTCAGCGACCGATCGCTTCGGTGATCAGCTTGGCAAAGCTGTCAGCCTTGAGAGCGGCGCCGCCGATAAGTCCGCCGTCGATATCAGCCTGAGCGACCAATTCCCGGGCGTTTTCGGGCTTCATGCTGCCGCCGTACTGAATTCTGAGGGCGCCGGCAACGTCGCCGCCGAAAATAGCGCTGACGGTTTCACGGATGAATTTGTGAGTTTCTTCAGCCATTTCGGGAGTAGCGGTCTTACCGGTACCGATGGCCCAAACGGGTTCATAAGCGACGATGACATTTGCCATGTCAGCGGCATCGATCCCGGCAAATCCTTCTTTGATCTGGCGCCCGATGACCTCGGAGGTCTTATTGCCTTCCCGCTCTTCAAGAGTCTCTCCCACGCAAACGATGACTTTAAGACCAGCCTTGAGAGCAGCTTTCATGCGGGCATTGACAGTAGCATCAGTTTCACCGAAGTACTGACGGCGCTCACTGTGACCGATAATAACATATTCTACGCCGGAAGTAACCAGCATTTCTGCGGAAATTTCACCGGTGAAAGCACCGTTTTCAGCCCAGTGGACATTCTGAGCACCGACCTTGATGTTGGAACCGGCGGCAGCGGCAACAACGGCATTGAGAGTGGTGAAGGGAGGGCAGACGACGATTTCGGCTTCGGTAACATCAGCGACGAGGGGCTTCAGAGCCTCGACCAGTTCTTTACCGGCAGCAGCCGTTTTGTTCATCTTCCAGTTTCCGGCGATAATAACTTTTCTTTCCATGATTTTATCCTTAATTTCAGTTGAAAAAACATAAAACTGTGATGATCCTTCCGGTGTCAATACAGTACTCCGCCTATAAAGATAGCATCACTTTGGCAATTTTGCAAGTGATTTTATCAATTTATCTCATACTTTCGTGTTATTTCCGCATTTTTTTCACTGCTTTGCCTCTTGCCATGAAGGAACGGCTCCAAAAGATGCCGAGCCCCGGCCAGCCATTGGAATTACAGATAACGGAAATATCTTCCACCATATCAGCCTTGAGAGGTTTGAGCTTGCAATGCAAAAGGCGCAAAGCATGTTTTTCGTTGATCCAGTGCTTGAAGAACTGGTAGTCAAAACGGTTGGGTCTGTTGGAGTGACCGCAGACGATGGGGATATAGTAAAAGAGGTAGACCCCGTTGCTCACACCTTCCAGATGCCAGAGAACTGTATTGCCGGAGGAACTTTTTTCCCCGGCTTCAGCGGGGGTCCATTTCAAGGTGGATGTGGCACAACCGGTGCAGAAAAGCAGCAGCACAGCTCCTGCAAGGCAGCATTTCTTTTTCATTTTCTCTTCTCCTTCTTTCCGGCACACTGTTTTTTGAACACCGTGATCTCGCCTGCAAGGCGCCGTGCCGATCGGATCACAGTTGTTTCAAAGGCGGCGGCAATACCGGGACCGTCAAACTTACTGACTTTGGTCTCAAGTTCATGGCGGACCGCCTTCTTCTGTTTATTGTATAAAAGTTGATAATCAATGGACATAAAAGTTTTTCCGCTCTGCCGGTCACATTCAAAACGGTTCAGAAGGGCGTTCACCTTTACGGCATCATCGGAATAAGCTGCAGGGAACAACCCGATCAAACGGCTCCGTATCAGTTGAGCCGGTGGTGCCGCAAAACAGTTACAGGAGTCAAAACGGATCCTGCCGCCGGACTCCCTGACGGGAAAACGCACCCCGTTGCCGCCGGATTCGGAAAAGGAACGGAACTCTGCCGGAACGGAAGTTATCCGCTCCACACCTTTCTCTGCCGCAAGATCGTAAAAAGCGACCTCTTTGTATTCGGGTGTACTCAAAAGCGAACATCCGGCGCCCCATGCAAGGGCAGTACAGAGAATTGAAAGGATCACGGTATTTTTCACTGAGGTACTCCTTGATTGATGATAAAGTCCAACTGTTATCTGGGGGGGATCTTCAGGACCTGCCCCGCCCGCAGAACAGAGGAACTGTTGAGTCCGTTTGCCAGCATCAGCGCCCTCAGAGGGACCTTCCGTGATGCGGCTATACCCGAAAGGGTATCACCGGAACGGACTGTGTAAAGTTCTTCACTCTGATCACTGACCGTTTTGCCACGTTCATAGTAGTTCCTCAGAGAACGGATGTAACTCTGCAAGGCACTATTCTGCTTTGTCACTGTCTCAAGAGAACGGTTGAGACGCTGATTTTCTTTTTTCAGACTCCTGATTTGCAAAAGCTGTTCATCAAAGGTGTCTGCCGGAGGCTTCGGAAGAGCCTCTCTTTTCAGCTCTCTGAGGAGCTTTGCTCTTGCCATGAGCCGGTATCCTTCAACGGCGGGGGCATCGGGAGAACCGGGGACCATATTCAAATAGGTATTGTAGTGATAGATCGCCCCCACGGGGTCGTTGAGCACCTCATCGCATAAAGTGGCGATCTTCAGCCGCAGCAGAGGGGAGTCCGGGCGGCGATGGAGCAGTTTTTTGTAAAAACGCATGGCAAGGACCGGTTCACCTTCGGCACGGCAGCGCTCAGCACGGATCATCAGGGGGTGACGGAGCACATCATCATTCCTGTCGCATCCGGCAGAAAGCAGCCCCAAGAGCATCACCAGAAGAGGGAGTGTACGGCAGAGGACCGCCAACCCCGCCACTGCGGCACTTTCAAGGCGCATGATCCAGCTGCCAAGTTTCAGAGGACGTCCCCCCGCCTCAAGGAGCTTTTGTTCTTCTTCTGCGGTAAATCCCCCTTCGGGTCCCACGAACCAGGCACGCAAGGGACCGGGAGGGGCACTGCCGGGATCGGCAGGAGTCACAGAACCGAAATAGAGTTCAGCACCTGAAGCACGCACCCCGGCAAGAGCTTCGTCAAGAGAAACCGGCGGATAAAGCAGCGGCAAACGGGGATTGCCGGATTGTTTGCACCCTTCACGGAGCAGAAGCTCCCAGCGGGCGGTATTTTCGCCTGTCGCCACAGAGTGCTCCAAAAGCAGCGGATGAAGGGAACGCACTCCCAATCCGGGGAGCTGGGGCAGCAGGGAATCCAGTTTGGCTTTTTTGGGGATGGCACAGTAAAGATCCAGCTCTATCTCCTGCCGGATCTCAGGCAGAAGAGCGGTGAAACGGAGCTGTTTTTTGTCCACCACCTCCGCTTCGCCCCTGCCGCCTTTGCCGTCCATGACCAGCACCTTTTCACCGGGACGGGCACGAAAGACCCGGAAGAGGTGTTCTGCCTCTCTGGGCTCCGGGGTAAAAACTTCACCCGGCTTGCCGATGTGTGTGTGAAAAACAGTGCGCACGATGACTCCTTGAGAAATATTGCTTTACTTTATAATTTAACCCTTTTCCCGCAAATTGCAAATCACTTTTTCCTTTTGGCAATCAAAGCGTTGATGGTCCGCAAAGCAAGGAAGGCTCCCACAACGCCTGAAAGCACATCCGCCGCCAGACGGGCAACAAAGAGTCCGTTGAGACTGCGGAAATACCAGGCGACGAGAGAAAAGGGGATGAGAAAGAGCAGAAAACGCATACCGTTGAGCATTGCCGCTGCCGCAGGGCGTCCGCAGCCGGTGTAGGAAAATCCTGCAAAACGGTGGATCTCAACTCCGGAAAGGCCCCAGACCGAAATCATGATGCACTTTGCCATCACATCCTGCGCCTCGGCGGAGTTGCAGAAATGGGGGGCAATGAAACGCGCCAGCAAAGCAAAGAGCACGGCGCTGGCAAAGAGAAAAACAAAGGCGAATTTGAAGGCAAAGATCAACCCCTCTTTGATCCTGTCGTAACGGCGGGCACCGTAGTTCTGGGCGATAAAGGGGGTCAAAGTCATTCCCAGTGACATGGGGATCACAAAGGCGATGGTTTCCAAACGTCCGGCGGCGGTGCATCCTGCCATGGCTGCAGTGCCGAAGGAGGCTGTCAGACGGGTGATGACCGTCATACCAACAGGCATCATGAGCATCCCCAGAGAAGCGGGGATGGCATAACGCAAAGTAACGATCCAGTAGTTCCGCAGTTCCGGGAAAGGGATCTTGCGGAACCGGAGCAGATGATGCTTGCGCCAGAGGATATACATGGAAATGCTCCCTCCTGTCGCCTGAGCAAAGATGGTGGCAAGAGCGGCGCCCCGGATACCAAGAGCAGGGAAAAATCCCCAGCCGAATATGAAAAAGGGGTCCAACAGGGCGTTGATGATCATGCCGGTCATCATGAGCGTACTTGCCATACGGTTGTCGCCTACAGAAATAAGCAGTCCGTGCCCTGCCATGGCGATGGAGGCGGTGAAACATCCGAAATACCAGACATCCATGTACTCAATGACCAGATCAAGGACCTCGCCTGCGGCGCCGAAAGAGCTGAAAACGCTCCTGACACAGCTCATTCCGATAACAGCGGTCAGGATGGACACCAGCATGATCATAAGGACCCCGGAACTGCTCCCTTTGGCGGCGCGCTCCAGTTTATTGCCCCCCAAAGCCTGCGCCGCAGGAGCACTCACTCCAATGCCGAGACCGTGGAACAGGCATCCGATAAGCATTACGACGGGCAAAGTAAAGCCCATTGCTGCCATGGGGGCGTCTGCGGCGGTTCTGCCGACCATCTGCCCCACAAAATAGGCATCCACAAGATTGTAACCCGAAAGGGCAAGTGTGGCGGGGATCATAGCCAAAGCTGTTTTGATCATGCTTTGGGCAATGGGGCCCTGAGTATAAACTGCCGCCATTTTCAACGCTCCTTTTTCAGACTCATACGGCGGACATACTCAAAAAGCAGTACCGTTGCCGCCTGGGCGGCATTGATGGATTCGTAATTTCCCGGCATGGGGATATTGATGCTCTGCGCCTGCTCCACATGGGAGCCTGAAGGCTCCCCGCCGATGATGACCACAGAGTGTTCGTAGATGCCGGGGGCGGTAAAACAGCTTTCCCCGGCGTGGGGATCGGCATAAAAGAATTTATCGTAACGGGCAGCGGCGGCGGTGCTGAGAAGATAGTCCAGAGAAGAAAAACCTCTGAGAGCAAGTCCGAACTGCGCCCCCATACCGGAGCGGACAGCTTTGTCACTCCATGGATCCACCGTTCCCACAGTGTACCAGAGCTCCCGGACACCTGCGGCACGGCAGCTGCGGGCAATGGTGCCGAAATTGCCGGGGTCGCCAATACCGTCAAGGGCAAAGATAAAATCCCCGGAGATCTTTTCCGGAGGTTCCGGAACCTCGGCGACTGCAATGATCCCCTGAGGGGAAACAGTCCCTGAGATCTGCTCAAAGAGATGCTCGGGAAGTACCCTGAGTCTGGCGGGATCGAATTGGATCTCAGCAAGTGCTTTTTCAGTTCCCACGCAGAAAAGAACCTTATCCGGGAAAAAACTCAGCAATTCCCGTACAGCACGGAGTCCTTCGCAACGGCAGCAGCAGCTTTTACGCCTTCCCTGCCGGGTGGCAAGAGAGCGGAGCAGCGCCGTTTCACGCTTGGTGGGAGGCGGCAATGACATAAAAAGACCTTCTATCAATAATACAACTCAAAAGGGGCAACAGGGAAAGTTTCACTCTTTCCCATCTGCCCCCTGTAAAAAACGATTTCAGCCTTGCAACTTATTTTGCTTTGGGCGTTTTAGCCTTGGGTTTCGCGCCGAATTCACCGTTGGCAAGAGCCAGTTTCAGTTCCTGAACGCTTTCAAGAGCCTGCTTTGCGACGGGAGTGTCTGCCATGAGTTTTGAAGCCTGTTCCAGAACCGTGGCGGCACGGCTGGGGTCAACAGCAGCCAGCAGACGGCCGGCGGCGGCAGCGGCGTTCAGACGGACACCATTTCTATAATTGGCGCTGGCTGCGGTTTTTGCCAGAAGGTCTGCGGCTTCTTTGTTTTTACCCTGAAGCTCATAGATCAATCCTTCGGTAACAACGGCGTTGCCCCGGATGTTGCTGTCGGCATCGGGATCAGCGGCGACCAGTTTCAGCTGTTTCAGAGCTTCAGCATACTTTTTGCCGTCGATGTAGATCTGGACCAGCCGCTGACGGGCGGCAAGAGTACCTCTTTTTCCGGCATTTTCAGCCAGAGCTTTTTCAAGAGAGGGAGCATCAACAGCATCAGCAAAAGCATAAGTGGCTTTGATTGCGGAACGGTTGGTAATGCCCCAGGCGACGAAAGCAAGAGCCACCACCAGAGCGATAAGGACGCCGATGACGGCGATTTTTTTCCAGTGTTCGGCAAAAAGCATTTCAAAACGTTCTCTTTCGGAAAAAAGAGCGGCGGACATTTCAGCATTCATCTGCTTGTTTTTTTCGTTATCCATGGTACAAGATTCCTTTCAAGAATAGATCAATGGTGTGAGAAGATACGTTCAGGGGCATGGAAGAGAGCGACGCCCAGTTCATTGGCACGCTTGATCACATCAGCATCCCGGAGTGAACCCGCAGGAGCGATGATGGCTTTGATACCGGCGGCGGCGGCGGTTTCGACACCATCCTCAAAGGGGAAGAATCCGTCGCTTGACATGACGGAGCCTTCAAGAGTGCCGGTGCCGCTGTACTTCTGACGGAACTTGGCAATAGCCTGTTCAATGGCACCCACACGATCCTGTTCGCCGGTGCCGACGGAAAGGGTCTGACCGTTCTGGGCGATGACCACGCCGTTGGAGCGGACACTCAAGTTCACATACCAGGAGAAAAGCAAATCAAGTTTCTGCTGTTCAGTTGCTTCCACAGTGGAAATCTGATGACCGCAGCGGTTGTTTTCGCCTTCAGCGGGTTTCAGATCGGCGATGGAACGCAAAGCCGTGGTCAGCGGGGCGGCAACAATGACAGTGCCGTCGGCAAGGACCTTATAGGTCTGATGGATGGCACTGGTCTCACCGGTGAACTTGGGCATGGTGTTCAGATCGCCGCACTTGAGGATGCGGATGTGCTTGTTGAGTTTGAACTTTTCCCCGTCGTTGAAAACCGCCAGAGCGTCAGCAGTGTAAGCAGGAGCCACGACACATTCACAGAAGGTGGACATGATCTCTTCAGCAGTGGCACCATCCACTTCAACGTTGAAAGCAATAACGCTGCCGAAAGCGGCGCGGGCATCGGCATCACGTCCTTTGATGTAGACGCTTTTCAGATCTTCGCCGGGAACGGCGACGGCGGCGCCGGAAGGGTTGACGTGTTTCATGACGGCACAGGCGGGAATGTCAAAGAATTTGACGATATTGAGAGCGCCTGAGATATCTTCAAAGTTGGTCTGGGAAAGACCGTTTTTGCCGTTTTTGAGAACTTCCATACCCCCGATGACGCCGATTTCGTCAACAGGACGGTAACTGGCAGCGGGCTGGTGGGGGTTGGTTCCGTAGCGCAGATCGTCGATCTTGACGTAGCGGCGGCCGTTGATTTCCATTTCTGCAGGGAAGTCCCCCACATTGCGGGAAAGATAACTTGAGCGGGAAAGTGTTTCAGCCATGATAAAATACTCCAAAATTTGGTACATCCGTTCTGTCCCCGGCAAAAGGGACAGAGTTACGTTTTATAATACATCGTAATAATATACACATAAAAGGGAAAAATTGCAAATAATTTTCATTTTTCTCTTTTGGAAAAGATGATTTCTCAGCCCTCTGAGGGTAAGGTGAGGAGCTGCGGTCTCTCTTGATACAAGTGCTCCTTTATGCCGCAGCACTCATGAAAACCGGAGAAAAACAGCTTTAATTTTGCAAATCCCCCCTGTTCTCAAAGAGTTTTGACTTGCATAAAACGCCTTTTTGATTTATATTACATGGAGAGGCTATTTTTGCATCAATGTATCAACGAAAGGATAACCACCATGGAAAAATTGCAAGTAGGTCTGATCGCCACCGGCGGACGTGGCGTCCACGGCTTTGAGATGCACCGTCCCGAAAAGGGAGTCGAAATCGTCGCCGGATGCGACATCAGCCAGAAAGCCCTTGACAACTTCAAGGAAAAATTCCCCGAAGCTCAGACTTTCACCGATTACCGTGATCTGCTCAAGATCGACTCCATCGGCGCCGTCCACATCGCCACCCCCGACTATCTCCACGAAGAAATGGCTATCGCCGCCCTCGAAGCCGGTAAAGCCGTCTATCTGGAAAAACCCATGGCGATCACCATCGAAGGCTGCGACCGTATCCTGGAAACCGCCTACCGCACCGGCAGCAAACTTTTCATCGGTCACAACATGCGCCACTTCCCCGTGGTCCTCAAGATGAAAGAGATCATCGACTCCGGAATCATCGGCGAACTGCAGGTGGGCTGGTGCCGCCACTTTGTCTGCTACGGCGGCGACGCCTATTTCCGTGACTGGCACTCAGAGCAGCGCTACTCCAACGGACTGCTGCTCCAGAAGGGTGCTCATGACATCGATGTGATGCACTGGCTCATGGGCAGCTACACCAAGAGCGTTGTGGGTATGGGCATGCTCTCTGTCTACAACCGCTGCGGACGCCGCTCCCCCGATACCCCCGGATGCGCCAAGTGGGACAACAGACAGTATCCCCCCCTCACCCAGACCGGATTTTCCCCCATCATCGACGTGGAAGATCACAGCATGGTCATGATGCAGCTTGAAAACGGCGCCCAGATGACCTACATGCAGTGCCACTACACCCCCGACTCCGAACGGAACTACACCTTCATCGGAACCAAGGGACGGGTGGACAACATCGGTGACTCCGGCAACTGCGAAGTCCATGTGTGGACTCAGCGCGGTCCCCGCTCCACCCCGGACATCATCTACAAGCTGAAACCTGTGGAAGGCGGTCACGGCGGTGCCGACACCCCCATTATCGACAACTTCCTTGATTTCGTCCGTTTCGGCGCCAAGACCAACACCTCTCCCATCGCCGCCCGTCAGTCTGTGGCAGCCGGGGTCCTGGGCCACTACTCCATGCGCAACGGCAACAACCGTCAGGATGTCCCCGCTCTGCGCCCCGAACTGGTGGCATACTTTGAAAACAATCAGGTGAAATGATGAACGAAACAAGTTTTGCCGAACTGAAAAAGTACAAGGACCAGTACAACGTCGATTACTCCATCGGCGACCTGACTCCCACCATCTGCGAGATCAACAACTGGTCCATCCCTGAACAGTGCGGAGCAACTGCTATCCCTGTGATCGTGGACCATGCCCAGCGGGTTTTCGGCGGTGAAGGAAAAAACGAAAAGACCTTCATCTACTGCCCCGATGCAGTGGGAGAGATCCATCGCCAGCACTACCCTGAGCTTCTGGCACGGGTGGAAAAGGTGGCTGGGATCCGTCTGCTTTCAAGCGGTGTCATGCCCAGTGTCACCCCCGTCTGCTTCGGGACCATCTTTTCCGGAGCCTCCCCGGAGGTCCACGGCATCAAGCAGTACGCCAAGCCTGTTCTGGAGGTGGAAACGCTTTTCGACAGTGTGGCAAAGGCTGAGAAAAAGTGCGCCATCATCTCTGTGAACACCTGCAGTATCGACATGATCTTCAGAAAACGGAATGTGGAATACTATTCCATGCTGACCGATGCCCGCTGCCGGGAGATGGTTGAAATGCTCCTTGCCAATGATGACTACGATATGATCGTCTGCTACAGCACCGATTACGACCATCTTTCCCATTGCTCCGGATGCGACTCCGAAACCTCTGTCACTGCGCTGAAAAACTGCGTGCAGTACTTTGAAGATTTCGCCGGTCTCATTGACAAATACTGGGCAAAGTACAACCGTACTCTGGTCTGGGCTCCCGATCACGGGAACCACCCCATCTCTGAAACTTCAGGCACCCACGGGACCAATACCCCGGAGGATATGCTGGTGAACCACTACTACCGGATCACTCCCGGAACAAAGTGATTTTTCCGCAGCTTCCCCCCCAAACTCCGGCAGCACAAAACTGCCGGAGTTTTTTAGTGCCGTGACCGGAAACAGTTTTGCGGATTTGACTTTTGGAGCGCCGGAAAGTATATTAAGAAAATGTCATAAAAACTGTACTGTAACTGCAAAGGAAACGAACATGACTCCCGAAGAACTGAGACAGAAAGCCCTTGCCTATCACAGCGAAGGCAGACCCGGCAAAGTTGCCATCCGCTCCACCAAGCCCTGCAACAGCGCAGAGGAGCTTTCCCTCGCCTACACCCCCGGTGTCGCACAACCCTGTCTGGAAATCAAGGCGGACAAGGAAAATGTGTGGCGCTACACCTCACGGAGCAACACCGTGGCGGTCATCAGCGACGGGACTGCCGTGCTGGGTCTGGGGAATATCGGCGCCGAAGCGGGACTCCCTGTCATGGAAGGGAAAGCGGTGCTTTTCAAACACTTTGCCGCCATCGACTCCATTCCCATCTGTCTGAACCGTGTCTCAGGTCCCGACGGCAAGACCGATGCCGACAAACTCATTGCCGCTGCCGCCTGCCTCGAACCCAGTTTCGGGGGCTTCAACCTTGAAGACATCGCTTCCCCCGCCTGTTTCAAGGTGGAGCGTGAACTGAAAAAGATGCTTTCCATCCCCGTTTTCCACGATGACCAGCACGGCACCGCCATCATCTCCCTTGCCGCCATTCTCAACGGACTTGAGCTGGTCGGCAAAAAAATCGAAGATTGCCGCTTCGTGGTCAACGGCGCCGGAGCCGCCGGACTTGCCTGCAGCCGTTTCTACCTCACCGCCGGAGCAAAACTTGAAAATATGACCCTCGTTGACATCAACGGCGTGCTCCACACCGGGCGCACTGATCTCAGCGAAGAACAGCAGCTCTTTGCCAGAGAGACCGAAATGCGCACCCTTGCCGAAGTGGTCAAAGGCGCCGATATCCTGCTGGGATTTTCCGCCCCCAACTGCTTTACGCCTGAGATGATCAAGTCCATGAACCGTGATGCCATCGTCTTTGCCATGGCGAACCCCACTCCTGAGATCTTCCCCGACGCCGCCATTGCCGCCGGAGCCGCTCTCGCCGGTACGGGACGCAGCGACTACCCCAACCAGATCAACAATGTTCTGGGCTTCCCAGGTATCTTCCGGGGCGCTCTGGATGTCCGGGCAAAAGACATCAACGAAGAGATGAAGCTCGCCGCCTCAGCAGCTCTCGCCGAACTTGCCAAAGCTGAGATCCCCGAAGATATCAAAGTTCTCCTCAAAGCCGCCTATCCCGCCGATGCTGCCAGAGGACTCTTTGACACCCCTGCCGGACTCCGCCGTGAAATGGTGATCCCCAAGCCCTTTGACCCCCGCGTGGTGCCCCACGTCGCCCGCAAGGTCGCCGAAGCCGCCATGAAGAGCGGCGTGGCGCAGATCACCATCGACGATCTGGACGCATACGAAGCCGAAGTCGCCGCCCGTATCGCCGCTTCACGCGCCGAATAAAAATAGGCGCTGTTCCCGATAAAGGTCGGTAAAAAAGGTTGATGGAGTTGGGGCGGGGGAAAAGCCCTTTTAAGGAAAGGTCTTTTTCCCCCGCCCCAAACCCCACCCCCTTTTCCCAAACCTTTTTCAGCACAACACTATTGCAATTTTTGCAATAGTATTGTGCCGCTTAAAAGTTTAAGAGAATAGAAATCTACCCATACAGGGAATATAGCCTAAAAATAAACATACGAGGTAATTTCAAAAGTCATTCAAAAAATGACAAAGATGCCATTCGCAAAGAGCTGTAAAGGGTAGTTTGAGGTTGCTACCTGTAAGGTAACAGCCGAAAACGCTCCCTTTATCAGATTGAAGCGAGGGCGCTTTGACAATTTTGAGGAGTTTTGATATTGCCTCATACCTTCTGAAAACTCCGGAGCTCTCCGGAGTTTTTTTTATTTCAAATCTGAATTTTTTCTTTTATATATAAGCTTTTGCCTTGAAAAAAATACTTTGCGGGTGTATTTTATAAGAAATCTGGTTTAATTTGCATATAAGGAAATTGTGCCATGCCTAAAATTACTTTCATGGGTGCCGGCAGTACCATTTTTGCGCGAAACGTTCTGGGCGACTGTATGTGCCGTGAATCTCTGAGAGATTCTCAGATCGCTCTTTACGATATTGACGCTAACCGTCTGGAGGAATCCCGCTATATTCTTGATGTCATCAACAAGAATGTCAACGGAGGACGCGCCACCATCACCACCCATCTGGGAGTCAAAATCCGCAAAGCAGCTCTGAAAAATGCCGATTTCGTGGTCAATGCCATTCAGGTGGGGGGCTATGAGCCTTCAACCGTCATCGACTTTGAGATCCCCAAGAAATTCGGTCTGCGCCAGACCATTGCCGACACACTGGGTATCGGCGGCATCTTCCGGGCTCTGCGAACCATCCCTGTCATGCTGGATTTCGCTTACGAAATGGAAGAGGTCTGCCCCAGAGCATGGCTCCTCAACTACACCAATCCCATGGCGATGCTTACCGGCGCCATGCTCAAGGCGACTGAAGTCAAAACCGTTGGTCTCTGCCACAGTGTGCAGGTTTGTGTCTCTTCTCTCTACGACACTCTGGGACTGAAACCCACAGAAGAGGAGCTGGCACGCACCCAGTCCAAGATCGCCGGTATCAACCACATGGCGTGGCTTCTGGAACTGACCCGGGACGGCAAGGATCTTTATCCCGAACTCAAAAAAATCGCCGCCAAAAAGGTGAAAGAGTGGCGCAAACATAAAGAGGAATTCATCGACGGCGGCCGCAAGATCATGCACCAGCCCGAAGGGGGCAACATCGTCCGTCTGGAGATGATGCGCCTTTTCGGCTACTATGTGACTGAGTCCAGCGAACACAACGCCGAATACGGTCCCTGGTGGATGAACTCCCGTTTCCCCGAACTCCTTGATGAGTACCGTATCCCCCTTGACGAATATCCCCGCCGCTGTGTGAACCAGATCGCCGGATGGAAGAAGATGTACAAGGAACTCCACGACGATCCCCATTTGAGCCACACCCTTTCCCACGAATACGGCTCCATGATCATGGAGGCAATAGTCACTGACAAGCCCATCCAGATCGGCGGCAACGTGCTCAACAACGGTCTCATCACCAATCTGCCTTCCGATGCCGTGGTGGAGGTCCCCTGCCTGGTGAACCGCAACGGCGTTCAGGGAACTTACATCGGCGATCTGCCCACCCAGTGCGCCGCCATGAACATGACCAATATCAACGTCCAGCTGCTCACCATCGAGGCGGCTCTCACATTGAAAAAAGAGCGCATTTATCAGGCGGCACTCATGGATCCCCACACCGCAGCGGAACTCCCTGTGGACAAAATCATCAAGATGTGCGATGCCCTGATCGACGCTCACGGCGATATGCTTCCCAAGTACCGCTGATTTTACACTGCTGAAGGAGAAAACTTAAAAATGTACTTTACAGGATTTGCCGATGAGGCATCAAAATCCATTGAAGGTCAGATCGAAGTGACCAAAGCTCTGGGGTGGAAATTCATTGAAGCCCGCCAGATCGACGGCACCAATCTGCACGATGTTTCAGAGGAGGTCTTTGAAGATGTCTGCTGCAAACTCGCTGATGCCGGTATCGGTGTCAACTGTTTCGGCAGCTGCGTGGCAAACTGGGGCTGGGAGCCCATGGACGACGACCACTTTGAACAGACAAAAAAACAGCTTGAGCGTGCCATCGTCCGCATGAAAAAACTCAACTGCACCATGCTCCGGGGCATGAGCTTCAAAGCCCAGTGGGAGCGTCCCGCATGGGATGCAGAGGTGGAAAAACATGTTTTTTCCAAGGTGAACACCCTTGTAAAAATGTGTCAGGATGCAGGGGTCGAGTATCTCCACGAAAACTGCAACAACTACGGCGGTCAGTCCTGGAAACACACCCTCAAACTTCTGGAAAATGTTCCCGGTCTCAGACTGATCTTCGACACCGGCAACCCGGTGCTGAACTTTGACCGCTCAGAAGGCGATGCTCTGGAAAAAATGCAGGATTCCTTCGTCTTCTATTCCAATGTTAAAGATTTTATCCGCTACGTCCACATCAAGGACGGCGTCTGCACCGAAAAGAAGATCGGATTTTCTTCCGCCCGCTACACCTTCGCAGGTGAAGGCGACGGCAAAGTCCGCCAGATCGTGGGCGATCTGCTCAAAAACGGCTACGACGGCGGATTTTCCATGGAACCCCACATGGGCTATGTGTTCCACGATACCGAAAACGGCAGCGCTGAAGATCAACGCAAGGAGATCTACATCGAATACGGACGCCGTTTTGAAAAGTTGGTTGAGGAGTTGTCTCCTGTAAAATAAACGGGCTTTGCCCCAAACAAAAGGAAAAGTAAAATGATCGAACTGAATCAGACCCCCGCCGCCGCCAGCGCCAAGCTGGTCGCATGGGTCAAAGAGTGGGCCGCCATCTGCGAGCCTGACGCCATCTACTGGTGCGATGGAAGCCAGGAAGAGTACAACCGTCTCTGCGAAGAGCAGATCGCTTCCGGTCTGGCTGTCCGTCTGAACCCCGAAAAGCGCCCCAACAGCTTGCTGTTCCGCTCTGATCCTTCTGACGTTGCCCGTGTGGAAAAACGTACCTTCATCGCTTCCGAAAAAGAAGAAGATGCCGGTCCCACCAACAACTGGATCGACCCCAAAGAACTGAAAGCCACCATGCTGGGTCTTTACAAGGGCTGTATGCACGGCCGTACCCTCTATGTGATCCCCTTCTCCATGGGTCCTGTGGGCTCCAAGATCGCCAAGATCGGTGTTGAGCTGACCGACTCCGCCTACGTTGTGATCAACATGCACGTCATGACCCGCGTCGGCACCCGCGTTCTTGAGATCCTGGGCAACGATGATTTTGTTCCCTGCGTCCACTCCGTCGGTAAGCCCCTCGCCAAAGGCGAAAGCGACAACGGTATGTGGCCCTGCGCTCCCATGGATCAGAAATACATCGCTCACTTCCCCGAGACCCGTGAGATCTGGTCCTACGGTTCCGGTTACGGCGGCAACGCTCTGCTGGGTAAGAAATGTCTTGCTCTGCGTATCGCCACCGTCCAGGCCCGTGATGAGGGCTGGCTGGCTGAGCACATGCTCATCCTGAAGCTGACCAACCCCCAGGGCGAAGTCAAGTATGTCACCGGAGCTTTCCCCTCCGCTTGCGGAAAGACCAACCTCGCCATGCTCATCCCCACCCTCAAGGGCTGGAAGGTCGAGACCGTCGGCGACGATATCAGCTGGATGAAGTTTGACGATGAAGGCTACTTGCGCGCCATCAACCCCGAAGCCGGTTTCTTCGGTGTTGCTCCCGGTACCTCCATGAAGTCCAACCCCAACGCCATGCTCTCCTGCTCCAAGGATACCATCTTCACCAACGTCGCTCTCACCGATGACGGCGATGTCTGGTGGGAAGGCAT
>JAFTIE010000144.1 GCA_017457065.1 Lentisphaeria bacterium | reverse complement strand
GATTTTGAGTAGGTGTAGTGAACTGAACACTCCGGGCACCAGGCTTCATAAGAACACTCTTTGCAGACCATCACCCGGGCATACCCCCGCAAATTGAGGAAGAGTATGCTCTGCTCTCCCCTTGCGATACGGTCACGCACTTCCTCAATGAGAGGCTTTGAAAAGAGCGGATTGCCGTCTTCCGGGTTTTCAAGGCGCAGATCCACCAGACGCATGACGGGGGCGGCATTGTCATTGGCTTGAGAGTTCATCTTTGCCAGAAGGAACTTGCCGTTGTTGGCGTTGAACATGGACTCCGCCGAAGGAGTCGCAGACCCCAGTATGACACAGGCATCCTCAATATTCCTGTTATTCCCACTATTCCCGGCTCTTGAATCAGCGACTTTGGGGCGGTGTCGATGCCCCTGCCGGGACTTTTTTTAAGAGTTATCCTATCAAGTGAAGCTGCGGATAAAAAAGTATTGTTTTGTGCATTTTTTTGAACCTTGTTTTACGCTTATTCAAACCCTTCGGAGTTGCATTTGATCTTTTGAGGTTATAAATTAAAGGAGAGACTTTTATAATAAAAAGGAGTATTGCCATGTTAAAAAAATTTTCTTCCAGTGCTTCCTCAAATGAAAAGAGCATCTCTTTTCCAGAGCGCGCTTCGCATTCGATGCAGTCAAGCTCTTTGCATCTTCACTTTTTCACTCGATCAGCGTTCACGCTGATCGAACTGCTGGTAGTCATCGCCATCATCGCCATCCTCGCCGCTATGCTGCTGCCCGCTTTACAGCAAGCCCGGGAAAGAGCTTACAGTTCTGCCTGTGTCAATAATCTTTCCCAGATCGGCAGGGTATGCGGTCTTTATGTTGACGACAACAAGGGCTATGTGATGCCCCTGCGCAACGGTTCAACAGATAATGCAGACTGCCGGAAAACTTACAGCGTGGAAGAACTTTCTCTTTTTCATCCCTATCTGACAGTTAAAATTGCTCCTGTGGGGGGGGCCGTGAAAAACCGCCTTGGCCAGGGATCTTTTACAAAGTCCCCTCTCATGTGTCCTGCCCGGAAATACGATTTTTCCACTCCTGATTATTACGGGAGCTTATTTACTTATGCCAGATTGCTCGCAAACAATTACTGGAAGGCTGTCCAGACAACGCTGCCCTCACGCAGTGCATTTTTCACTGAATCCAGTTCTAATTCAGAATGGGTGAATTACAATCCCAGCAACAGCGGTCATGCGTTCCCCCACAGCAGTCAGGGGATCAATGACAATCTTTCGGGAGAGCTTCTGATCAATGGTCCGGGATATTCCAATGTGCTGTTTCACGATCTCCATGTAGCGTCGGTGACCCGGAACCGTTGTCCGCTTCTTGGCAGATATTCGGGAGCTGATAACTCGACCTACTGGAAATGGGGCAGGTTCCTCACCCAGTGGTGGAATGACAAGTGGTAAACTTGAAAGGTTGGAAATATGAAAAAAATCACTCTTCTTCTTGTGTGTCTTGCAGCACTGTGTTTTTGCGGTGCTGCGGATCTCGTCATTGCTGAAAAAGGCAGGAGTCCCTATCAGATCGTCATTCCTGAATCCTGTGGAAATGACGGTTTGGATGAGTTTGTTTCTCTGGGGGGAAAATTGCTCCAGCATACCATTTTCAAATCCACCGGTGCCAAATTGCCGCTGGTCAGTGAAGCCCGGCGGATCGCCGGAAAGCCCGCTCTCATCATCGGTAATACCAAAGCCCTTGCCAAACTGGGGATCTCCACAGAGAAGTTCGCACGCTGGGAACATGCCATTACTGTCAAGGGAAAAGATATCTACATCTACGGCAGGGATCTTCCCAATCCTCTCAAAGGTATGAGATGGCCCCGCTGGTTTGTCTACTACACTGTGGGAACCCTCAAAGGCGCCTGTGTCTTTGCCGAAAAGTTCACCAACACCCGTTTTGTCGGCATCGTCCACAACACCTACGGACTTCATGACGGCGTGCGGACACTCCCTTTGAAACAGGTCAAACTCCCTGCAAATTTTTCTTACCGCAACAAGCCCCGTTTTCTTTTCAACAATGCCCATGCCCTGGGAGGAATACTTTATTCTGTTGCAAACAACCACTACTTCAACTGTTCCGAAGAGTATGCAGTCCACTACCACAACAGGGCTGTACCCCAGGAGAAATATGCCAAGACCCATCCTGAATATTTCGCTCTGGTCAACGGCAAGCGCTATATTCACAAAGGCGACAGTGATGGGATCCGTCCCCAGTATTGTCTCACCAATCCTGATGTGCAGCGCCTGATCTACGAAGAAGCGCTGCGCCGCGCAGACAAGGGATATACCGTCATTGAATTCGGGCAGAGTGACGGTTTTATCGGCTGCGAGTGTACCAAATGCAAGGCATGGTACAATACTTCCAACTGGGGTGAAAAACTCTGGTGTTTCCACCGGGATCTTGCCTTGAGACTGGAAAAGGACCGTCCACATGTGACTCCTGCCATCTCCTGCTACGGTCCCACCCACAAAAATCTGCCCAAGTCCTTCAAAAAGTTCCCAACTAAAAGGATGATCATCGACGTGGCCCCTGTGACGTTGGAGATCCTTAAGGAAATGGAAAAATTCAATGTGGACGGCATTGTTGCATGGACCTATTACTTCGGCAGTTATCTGCAGAGCGGATATTCTCCTTCACGTTCTTTCAGCGAACTGCAGAGCGAGCTGAGAAAACTTGCCGGGACCCGTGTTTACTCCATGTACAACTGCGGTTACTCCTGCGTACCCGGCATCAACGGTCCCTGGATCTATGCTTTCGGCAAACTCTGCGGAAATCCCGACAGCGATACGGAAAAAATCCTTGAAGAATATTGCCGCTTCGGATTCGGTGAAAAGGCCGCTTCCGATTTGGTGCGTTTTTTCAAACTCATAGATGACCGCATGAACATATACCGTCCTCCGGCGGATCATGATTTCAACAACTTTGTGAAAAAGCCTCAGGTCTTTGCCCTGGTCTTCTGGAACTGGCGCTATCCGCCGAAAGTCATGGATCAACTGGAAAAACTTTTTGATCAGGCTATGAAAAAGTGTGATCCGGATAATTTCATGGTGGATCAGCTCAAGGTTGAGTTTGGATATATGCGCATCACCGCCCGTACCGCCCATGCCGCAGCAGCTGTACAGAAGGATGCTTCCAGAGCCAATCTGCTGAAACTTGCCGATTCCCTGGAAAAACGCAACCGCTTCATTGACAAACTGCCCCGTTCAAAGAACAATCCCAAACGGATCAACAAGTATTTCGGCGGTACCACTGAATCTGCTCTCAAAAGAGGCGGCGGCATGTTCGGTGCATTCGGACCTTTGTTTGACATTTCTCCTGAACTTCTCCGTGCGGAAAACAAAGATATCGATACTGTCAAGGTCAAAGATTTTGCGGATCCCGCATGGGAAAAGATCCCTTCAAATCCTTTGCAGGGACTGAAGGCGCAATTCCCTGCCACAAACGCTTCTTTCAAAATCGCCTTCAACGATGAAGCCATCCTCATCAAGTGTCAGGCGCCCCATCCCGGAGCTGCCGCTGAAAAAGTTCCCCGTGACAGCGCTTTGCTGTGGAGGAATCCTGTGTGGGAGATCTTTATCAGTACTGCAGCTCTGAACCGCAGACAGATGGTCTTCTCAAGTGCTCCGGGCAGTGCTTTTGACGGGACCTGTTACGGCAACAAACTTTATACCGGATGGAACGGCAAATGGAGTCATAAAGATACGGTCAGAAACGGCGTATGGAACTCCTGTGTCACTATTCCTTTCAAAAGTGTTTTCGGGCGCATCCCCCGTCAGGGAGAAAGAGTTCTGATGCAGTTCGGATTTGTTCCCGGCGGAGTTCCTGTGCACTATGCTTTCAATGTTCCTGTCAGCGGTTCATTCAGAGATATCAGCGGTTTTGCCAAGGTGCGTTTAGGAGCCAACGCCAATTCCGGAACGGTCAGGGAAGCTGATGTCAACGGCAGTTTCAAAATCAAAGACAAAAAAGGTTTTCCCGCCGGATGGATTCTTGCGCCTGCACGCCCCGGATCGACCGCTGCATTTACAGGAACGGGTATCACCGTCGTCAAGACCGACAGAAATTATCAGGGACTTTATTACAGAAACAAGATCCAGGTGGACCAGGATGAAGATTGTATCTTTTCAATCGTCGCCAAAGGCAGGGGAACCATAAATCTCGGTGCCGGCTGGCACCGCGGGGACGGTGATTTTGCCGTCAATGCCAACAGCGTGAAGTTCCATCTCTCAGACAAAGCTCAAACCTTTACATGGCGTTTCAACTGCGGCATCAATGCTGTTCAGAAAGGGGCTTGGGCTTTTCAGCCGGTCATATTCCTGAACAGTGCTGAGTGCAAAGTTACTGTGGAAAAGGCTGATATCAAGATCATCAAGCGGTAACTTCTCTGCCAATAAAACCAAAGGCGTTCTCCCGGACTTAAGGAGGACGCCTTTTTGTTCAAGCGCTATTCCCGATAAAGGTCGGTAAAAAAGAGGTGAAGGGAGTCGGGGGCGGTGGAAAAGCCCTTTTGAGGGCCGAACGTCGGCTTCGATTTACTTGCCCCCCCCCCTTGTCGCGGCGTAATGAAATGAAGAACGGAAAACCTTTTTCAGAACAATACTAAAAATTTGCAACAGTATTGTACCCTTCAAAGATTGAGAAAGGAAAAAACGCCCCATATTGGGAACAGAACTTTTGTTCAAGGTGCCGGGGGAGTGTTTTTGGAGTCATTTCTCCATTGCCCGGGGGTGACACCGTAAATTTTTTTGAAAAGGGTAATAAAGTATTTGCTGTTTTCAAATCCGCACTCTGCGGCGATGGCTGTGACTGACTTTTCAGTGGAGCTGAGGAGCAGGGCCGCCCGTTCAAGCTGCTGGCGGCGCTGCCATTGGTGCGGGGAATCTTTCCAGTATTTCCGGAAGATGTTGTAAAGAGTCCGTTTTGAAACACCGAAAAGTTTGGCGATCTCATCATTTTTCCAGTAGGTCATATTCCCCTTTGAAAGGGATGCCCTTTGCGATTGCAGTTTCTGAGGGATATTGTTGATAAAGTCTGTTTTTTTCAGCTGTCCCGAAAGATCAAGGAGAAGTGTCCATAACAGGCCTGAGGCACGGTAACGGCCCTGTTCGGAGTGTTTTTCCATCTCTTCGTGTATGAGACGGAGCTGGTTTTCTGTTTCGGCTGGATCCTCGAGGTGGATCAGAGTGTCTTCCATAAAGCCCAGTTCTGCCATCAGCAGTTTGAACATGGTTCCGTCAATGATCAGGAATATCTTGTGGGTACGTTCTTTGTGGATATACCAGCAGTTCTGTCCGTGTGTAAACACAAAAAGATCTCCTGCGGCAGCTTCATATTTGCTGCCTTCTGAAATATACTCCACCCGGCCGCTGAGTATCAACTCCAGGGAGGCGTAAGGATAATTGTTATGGCGGCACCAGTTCCGATCATTGCGCAGAGATTCGCACCAGTAGTCGGCGAAGATGGGCATTTGCATCCGGGCGGCACCATATTCACTGCATCTGATACTTTTTTCCTCGTCCACCTGCTGGGGAAAAATGACAAATGATTCTTCCCTGAAGCGTATCTTCCGCAAATCATTTTCTGCCATAAACTGTTTACATGCCTTTCTGACCTGATCTTTTTACAACATCTTTCATATCAGCGACTGAGGGTCCACATCAATGGCAATGTCTATATCGCCGGGGTGTTTGCGGTGGAACGCCAGCACCTTCAGCGCCTGACGGATCACCTTCAAGCCTTCACCTCTGATGGTC
>JAFTIE010000143.1 GCA_017457065.1 Lentisphaeria bacterium | reverse complement strand
GTTTTGCGGCAGAACTTGCCACAAGTCTCCTGAACAACGATCTGAAAAAGCTCCGCAAAGCCATGGAAGTTTTCTTTGCCGGAGTTCCTTATGATGTTCACACAAAACAGGAATCCACATTTCAGGGGATCTTCTTTTCCCTGTTCCGTTTGCTTGGCGTATATATAGAGGCGGAATCCGCCACCAATGACGGGCGTATCGACGCCGTTGTGCAGACTCCGAAAGCGATCTACATTTTTGAGTTCAAACTGGATGATGATCCCACAGCTCTGGAACAGATCAAAGAAAAAGAATATTTCAAAAAGTATCTGCTTGATAAACGGGAAATCTATATCATCGGTGTGAATTTCGATACCGTCAAAGGTAATCTTATCGGCTGGGAAGATGAAAAAGTCGAAAAGTGATTTTCCCCCCTTCTCAGTTGTGGCAGGCGGTGCTGAAATTGCCTCTCACCCTTCCATTTTCGATGCCCAGAAAGTGACCAGCAGGACAGTGGCGTTGAGCATGGCGTGGAGGATGATGGAGCACCAGAGGTTTCTCGTTCTGTTGGCGACACACTGAAAGGTCAGCCCCATGAAGCAGAGTCCGGGGAACCCCAGCAGAAAGCCGTGGGCGGCGCCGAAGATCACTGATGTGCCCACCAGGGCAACAGGAGCTCCCAGTTTCAGCAGTATGCTGTAAAGCGCTCTGCGGAAGACCAGCTCTTCCAGAACAGGAACCAATCCGGCGGTGAGCAGCAGCAGCTTCAGCAGTGTTGCAAGATCACAGCCCCGCACCAGTTGCAGCAAGGCTTGTTCTTTTTCAAAAGGGACCTTGAAATACTCCAGTATCTGCTGCCAGAAGGCGGTGAGAAAAGCGGAGCCTGCCAGTATGATGAGCAAAGCTCCCACGCAGAGCAGAAACTCTCTGAAACCGACCTTGCGCAGTCCCACTTTGGCGCACACATCCCCCAGGGGCATTGAAACTGCCGCAGTGAGCAGAAACAGCACTATGGCAGCTGCCGATGAGATCAAAAGAGCATTTATCATCCCCGTATGGGGTGCCAGAAGCCCCCCGAAGTAAAAACTGACGATCAGCGCAGAGATGCTCCCGGTAATAAGATAAGGTATGGGGACATGGACTTTCCATGGACGCATGAAGATGTTCCGGGGGAAGGGCGTGAACAGATATCGCTTCATGGTGTGATCCTGAGAGAGCGTTCTTCATCTCCTTTGTGGGTTATTTCCACGGTCAGACACTTTTCGGGGAGCAGAGATTCGATCCTTTCGGGCCATTCGATGAGCTTGTAGGCTTTGGGGTCGTCGATAAATTCATCCACCCCGAACCCCAGAGCGCTTGCAGCATCGGCGATGCGGTAAAGGTCCATGTGATAGAGCCGCGCCCCCGAGGGGAGCTGATACTCCTGCACAATGGTATATGTGGGGCTTGAGAGGGTGTCTTCGCACCCAAGCCCCCGGGCGAATCCCCGTGAAAAGACCGTTTTCCCGGCACCCAGATTGCCTCTGAGCAGCACCGTGTCGCCGGGAGAAAGTGCCGCTGCTATTTCAGAAGCTATTTTTTCAGTTTCCTCTTCGGAGCGGGAGTAAACTGTTTTTTCAGTGTTCAAATCCATAAGAAACCACCTCTTTCAAGCCGGGAACGATCACTTTTCCTGTGCCCGGCAGTACCTTTCCAACGGCGTGAAAGGGGAGTCCTTCTCTGCCGCAGAAAAGCAGTTCATAATCTTCGCCGTCGCTCAAAGCTTCCGGCAGTTTTGCTCCCTGACGCAGGGGGAGCTTTTCAATGTCCACTCTGATATCTGCTTTGGAGCTTTCCGCAAGCCGTCTGGCATCCAGTAGCAGACCGTCGCTGATATCCAGCGCTGCGGAAGCTTCTTTGCGCAGAAATTCCGCCAGATCCAGCCGGGGGGAAAACTCCAGATGATGTTCGGAGTCAAAGGAGTTTCCCACTTCTCCCGTCACATAGAGCGTATCCCCCGGACGGGCGGTGGAACGCATGACCGCCTGCCCCCGGGGAACTCTGCCCGCCAGAGTCAATGTGGTCACAAAACCTTCCGTTTTCAACGAACTGATATCCCCGCCGCAGAGAGCTGTCCCATATCTGGAACACTCCTCAGAAACCCCTTGCATAAATCTTTCAAGGTACTGTTGACTTTTGTTTTCAGCGGCAAGGGTCATGACCGCCCAGAGGGGTTCGCCTCCCATGGCGGCGATGTCGCTCATGTTGCGTTTGACCAGTTTCGCCCCTGCCCGTTCAGGAGCCGTTGAGGGGAGAAAGTGGACATTTTCAATAAGCTGATCCACTGTGACAAGAAGATCGTACTCATGGTTCCACTTCAAAACGGCGCAATCGTCCCCTGCTCCGGCGATGACATTACCGTTGAGGGGGAGCATGGGCATAAAGGCTTTGAGAAGATCGAGTTCGTTGACGCTCATATCCGTTCCAGCATGGTGTTGAGCAGTATGAGCGCCTGAGCTGCGGCACGCTGGCGGATCATGGTTCTGCCGCCCCGCAGTTTCAGTTCACGGCAGAGGATTTCCCCTTTGACACATGCGGCGACGTAGACCAGTCCCACG
>JAFTIE010000142.1 GCA_017457065.1 Lentisphaeria bacterium | reverse complement strand
GAGGCGATTCCTGCTTTTTCCATTGTTCCGGAACTGGTATCACTCCCCCTTCTGCGTGCCCATTTGACCGGTAAAAAAAAGAGTATCATCATCTGTCCCGGCAGCAGTGAAGCCGACAGTATCAGCGCCGGACTCCGGCAGTGTGCCGCCGCTGCCGGAATTAAAATAAATCTGCTGCTGCTCCCGGAAACAGAAAGGGGCAAGCTCCGTTTTCCCGGTGCTGAAAGCCGTCGTGCTCAGGCTCTTGACAAAGCCTTGTCGGGCGATTACGATATTCTCATAGGCAGTGTCACAGCCTTTACCGGTGCCGCGCCTGCCCCTGAAGAGAGCGCATCCTGCCGTATTGTGCTGCGTCCGGGAATGACTTTGCCGCCGGAACAATTGATTGAAAAACTGGTCCAGCTTGACTACGATGATGAATACGAAACCACTATCCCCGGAGAATTTTCCAGACGCGGCGGGATCATCGACCTTTACAGCCCCGCTCACGATTTTCCCTGCCGTATCGAATATTTCGGTGATGAGATCGACACCATGCGGAGCTTCGCCCCGGAAACACAAAGATCGACCGGTCAGATCAGCTCCTATCAGCTGATCGGCCGTTCCGGCATTTCCGCCGGAGGAGAAGCTGAATCAGATGCCATTGCCTACTTTGAAAAAAAGGAGTTCCTGCTTCTCAATGTGTTTCCCGACAATTCCAGAGCTAAACTGCGCCGCTACGCTTCAGAACGGGAACTGATGCGTTTTGATGAATTCACACTGCGCTGCCGCAAAGAAGACAAGGAACGCAGTTTCCATTCCCTTGCTCCTGATGAAACACCGGAGGAATATGCTTCTCCTGATATACTCCCTGTCTTTGAAAGCGACTCCCCCCGGCTGCGCCGCAACCGGGAGGAATCGGAAAAATTCCGTCTCAACGAACTCAGACAAAAAATCAATCTGATCTCCGGCAATGAAGGGTGTATTCTGGTCACAGCCAAAGATGAACAAAACCTTATAAAGCTGAAACAATGGTGCAAAACACATCTTTCTGACGGAAAACTGGAGTTCGCCGCATTGCAATTTTCATGCGGATTCATGCTTTTCAAAGATGATTTGCTGCTTCTCACAGAAAAGGAACTTCTTGAAGCCGGTTTCATCAGAGAGCGTTCCACACATGAAAAAGAGCAGGAGCACTCCCGTGAAAACTTATCTGCAGCTCCTGCGCCTGTGATCGAATTTTCCCTTGCCGAAATTGATGAAGGGGATTACGCCGTTCATGTCGATCACGGTATCGGCATCTTCAGAGGCTTCAAGATCCTTGAAAACAGCGGCAGCGCCCGTGAAGTCATCGTCATGGAGTACCGCAACGATCAGCAGGTCTATGTGCCCCTGACCGAAGCCCACAAACTCAGCCGTTATGTGGGAGCTGTTGCAAAAGTCAAACTCCATGCCCCCAACTCATCACGCTGGCAGAAAGAACGCCTCAAGGCAGGGGCGGGGGTGCGGTCTTATGCAGCGGACATGCTCCGGCTTCAAGCGATGCGCAAAGCCATTTCCGGAATCAAGATGGTTCCCGATGCCGAAAGTGAAAAACTCTTTCTCAACGATTTCCCCTTTGTGGACACCCCCGATCAGAGGCGCGGCACTGCAGAAATCGGCGCCGACCTGGCTGCAGCCAAGCCTATGGACAGACTCCTTTGCGGAGATGTGGGGTATGGAAAGACTGAACTTGCCATGCGGGCGGCATTCCGGGCAGTCTCAGCAGGTTTTCAGGTGGCGGTCATAGCCCCCACTACTGTTCTTGCCCAACAGCATTACGCAAGTTTCTGTGAACGTTTTGCCAAATATCCTTTCACTATAGATGTTCTGAGCCGTTTCCGTTCTCCATCCGATCAGGAGCGCACCATTTCGCACCTTGCGGCAGGAGGGATCGATATCGTTATCGGCACCCACCGCCTCTGCAGCAGCCGGATCAAATTCCGCAATCTGGGTCTGGTCATCATTGATGAGGAGCAGCGTTTCGGTGTCCAACTGAAAGAACGGCTGCGGCGGTTCCGTGCTGAAGCGGATGTGCTTTCCATGTCTGCCACCCCGATCCCCCGTACTCTTTATCTTGCAATGGCAGGCGCCCGGGATCTGACGACTCTCATGACGCCTCCCAAGATGCGTCTTCCTGTAAAAACGGTCATTGCTCCCGAAGATCATGAGCTGATTGCAGATGCCATCAAAGCTGAACTCGCCCGCGGCGGACAGGTCTACTATCTTCACAACCGGGTAAAAACCATCGACAGTACCATGCGGAAGCTCCGGGAGCTGGTCCCCGACGGACATTTTGCCGCAGCCCATGGTCAAATGCCGGAGCAGGAGCTGGAACAGGTGATGAAAGATTTTCTTGAAGGACGCATCGACTGTCTGGTTTGCAGTACCATCATTGAGTCCGGTCTTGACGTCCCCAATGCCAACACCATCATCATTGAACGCGCAGACCGTTTCGGACTCGGCGAACTCCATCAGCTTCGCGGCCGTGTGGGGCGTTGGAAAAATCAGGCCTACGCCTATATGCTTCTGCCCCGGAATACGCTTCTGGGAAGTGATGCCCGGAAACGTCTGGCTGCCATCCGCCGCTGTTCCAGTCTGGGAACCGGTTTTCAGCTGGCGCTCCACGACTTGGAGATCCGTGGTTCCGGCAATCTGCTGGGGGCAGAACAATCAGGACACCTGAACTCCATCGGCTTCGACCTCTACTGCCAGCTGCTCAAGCAGGAGGTCGCCTCCCTTTCGGGGAAAAAACTCGAACTGCTCCCGGAAGTGACTGTCGGGATAGACTTTGTCAGCTTTTCCCTCAAAAGTGATACTCCCGGTACACTGTGCTGCAGTATACCTGAGTCTTACATCCCCAGCGCCCGTCTGCGTTTTGATACATACAGACGTCTGGGCAATCTTCAAAGCGAGGCTGCTCTGGATGATTTTGAGAACGAACTCCGTGACCGTTACGGAAAAATCCCTTCCATCACAGGAAATCTGTTGAAGGTCACACGGCTCAGGATCCTTGCCGCTCTTGCCGATTACCGGCAGCTGTCGGTAATCAACGGCAAAGTCACATTGAACAATCCCGGGGGGACCATCTACCGTCTTCCGGACGGCAATGCGCCCCGGATCGATTATAGAGATTCACTTGAACTGCGGCTGCGGCATCTGACAGAAATACTCAGAAGAGCAGCCGGAAAAAGGTAACACATCATGCCATGTACCCCCGGATCGATAGATCTGCACACCCACAGCACAGCTTCAGACGGCTCCTGCACGCCCTCTGAAATCATCACTCTTGCCGCAGAACAACAACTTTCTGCCGTGGCCCTGACTGATCACGACACAACTGACGGGATAGAGGAATTTCTTGAAAGCGCTTCAGCGTTCCCGGCACTGGAAGCAATTCCCGGCGTGGAACTTTCCACCCGCTACGGCGCCAGAGAACTTCATATCGTCGGTCTTTTCATCGATCGCCGCAATACTTTGCTGGAACAATTCCTTGCCCTGGAACGGACCAGACGCATCAAGCGCAACCGGGATATGAAAATAAAACTGTCTCTTCTGGGGTATCCCTTGAATGACAATGAGCCCGCCTTTGCCGCAGCCGGCGGCATGAGTGCCAATCTGGGACGTCCCCATTTTGCTCAGGCTCTCATGGAAAAATACAACTTCCCCGATCTGCGTACTGTCTTCGAGAAACTTCTCGGCAATAACAGACCGGCCTACATCCCCCGGGAAAACGCCTCCCCCCGGGAAGCCATTGAAGCGATCCACAGTGCGGGCGGTCTTGCCGTCTGGGCGCACCCCATTTACCGGGACCGCAATGAAAGAGCTTATGTCAGACGTGTGGCAAGAAAACTTGCCGCATTGGGACTTGATGCCATGGAAGGATACTATTCCCTTTTCGGACCTCCCGAAACTCAGTTGGTCACAGAGACAGCACAGCAATTCGATCTGGGGCTCTCAGGCGGAAGTGATTTTCATGGAGAACGCTCACCAAACATCTCTCTGGGATGCGGTGCCGGAAAATTATGTGTTCCTGCACTTCTTCTGGAAGAGTTGAAAAGAAGACACACTCAGCGTCTCCGGAACAACTGATGCGGTAAATCATTGAAAAATGGCAGCTTAAAAGTTCCCGCTCTTGAAAAAAGTCTTCTGAAAGTGTATATTATGTAAAAATAAAAGTATTTACTTATTTCAGGAATTTTTGATAATGGAAAAATTATATCTTGGTATCGATATAGGCTCAACCACCTTTAAGGCGGTTTTGATGAATGAGCGCGGCAAAGTGCGTCAGACGATCTATCAGCGGACCCGTCCTGCGGATACAGGCAGAGTGCGTTGTTCAGGGATCTGTTCAAAGTGCGGCGCCTGCAATTTCGGTCAGCTGCGCCAAACTGTTGACAAATTCCTTCAGGATGCCGGAGTTCCCGGACTGCACTGCATTACCTGTACGGTGGTGACAGGAAGCCAGATCGTTGAAGATACAGCTGATTTTATCCCCTACGATTTCCGGATCAGTGAAGTCACCGCTCACGTTGCCGGTGCCCGCCACTATCATCCGGAATGCAAAGCGATCCTTGATGTGGGCGGTCAGGACAGTAAGGCAATGGTCTTCAACGAACACATGAATATGTGGAACTACAAGATGAGCGGTATTTGTGCCGCCGGTACGGGAGCCTTCCTTGACAGTGTGGCAGCCAAACTGGACGTGCCCATTGACAAGATGGCGGACAAGGTCAATTATGACAGCAACCTTGAATTTTCATCAGTCTGTGCAGTGCTTTCCGCCACCAGTATCAACAAATTCAAGAACCGTTTTCCTTTGGGAGACATCATCGGCGGCGCCTGCCGTGCCCAGGCACGGACCATTATGTCCGGCGTGGGTGAACTCTTCCTCGGTTACAAAGGCGACATCGTCTTCCAGGGCGGTGTAGCTTACAACCGGGCAGTTGCCTATTATCTTCATGAGATCACAGGAAACAAGATCGTTATTCCTGAGTTTCACAGTGTTATGGGAGCGCTCGGAGCCGCTTGTCTGGCACGTCAATTTTCCGACCTCAAAGGAAAACTTGAAAACAAGGTTCTTTCCATTCCTGAAGTCAAGCATGAATCCGTTGCGATCCGTGCAACTGCCAATAAAAAGAATTTCATCGGCCGTTCCGATGCCCCCATGGTGTGGCGAAACCTCTTCTTCCCCCCCGAAGTGCTCAATGCGTTGGGGGTCAACTCTCTGACACTTGAAACTTATGCAGCCCTTTTTGCCAGAAATCAGCACCGTATCAAACGTGCATTCGACAAGGCTGCCTGCAAAGGATTTTCAGGAGAGACCTGTTCATTCCTCAGGGTGTTGGAAGGCAGCAAACTGCCCCAGCCTGCTGCAGTGATCTCCACTTCCCAGCCCTGTCAGCAGGGTGAACGCATTTTCCGTGACCTGGCACGGGATTACAATGTGAGCGACAGACTCTTTTCTCTTCACACCCCTGCCATAGGGGGGCTTTGTGAGTCTAATATAGAACATCTTGCCGAGGAACTTGAACGTTCCGTTACCATGCTTGAAAAAGCCACCGGCTGCAAGATGACTGATGCCAATTTGCGTACCGCCTGTGAACTTTCCAATCAGGCCCGGGAATATTCTCTTAAAAGCAATGAACTGCGTCATGTTTCCCCTCCCCTGATCCGTGGAGCAAAGGCGATCTACTTCGCCTCCATTTTCAGTCAGCTCTGGGGACGGCAGGAGATGGTGGATATCCAGAAGGCACTCTACAATGAGCTTCTGGAAGCCAAAGAACAGCTTGACCCCGCACTTCAGATAGAGGATACACACCGTCTGATGTGGCTCCACCTGCCCCCCTTCTATGATACGGCTCTGCTGGATTACATAGAAGTCAAGTGCAACGCCCCCATCCTCTTTGAAGAGGTGAACTTTGTCGGCTGGGAGCCTCTCAATGCAGATGATCCATACCGTTCACTTGCCAGAAAGATCCTGACCCAGGGCTTCATGGATCCCGCACTCCGTGTAAAAGAGATCATAGAGGTGGGCAAAAAGATGAAATTCAACGGCTGTATCCTTTACAACCACGGTTTCGGACGCTGTTCCATGTCAGACAGTTCCTTCATCAAACATCTGAGACAGGAACTCACCGCTGCGGCAGTGCCTCTTCTGGTCCTCGACGGCGACTGTGTGGACACGACCATCGATCCCTGCAGTACCGAAACTAAGATCTCTGCATACGTTGAAGCACTCAATTTGAAAAAATATGGCAACATCTTCGGCCGTTTGAAAGGAGACAAATGATCCGCAAAGCTGGAAATTACCGCACAGAAGTGCGTGACAATATGCGGGGCGGCAATGGAAGTGTCAAGATCGAACACTTCTGGGAACCCGGTACTGAAATGCTCGGTCACAACCGCATGGCGGCACGTCTGACACTTCCGCCGGGCGGGTCCATCGGATTCCACGATCACCAGAATGAGGATGAGATCTTCGTGATCGTCAAAGGAGTCGCTGAAGCAGATGACAATGGAACTCTTTCCCGTCTTGAAGCCGGGGACACTCTGCTCACCGGCAACGGTGCGGGGCATGCCATCCGCAACATCGGCGATGAAGATTTGGAGCTGGTCGCTCTTATTTCAACCTACTGAAAGTACCTTTTGATGCAAACTGAACAACTCTTAACTTTAGCGGAGCATTTTGGTACTCCGCTTTTTGTCTATGACGGCGATATGGTCATTGAACGTTACAACGACCTGCGCCGTTTTATAGATCACCCCCGCCTTGAACTGCAGTATGCTCTCAAAGCAAACTTCAATATGGCGCTCTTGAACGAGCTTAAAGATGCCGGATGCGGCATTGATGCGGTCAGCCCCGGAGAAGTTGAATATGCGCTCCATTTAGGCTTTTCACCGGATAAAATCATCTACACTGCCAACAACATGACTGATGGAGAGTTTGAAAAGGTTTTCCAAACCGGCGTCATCATGAATATTGGAGAACTTTCCCGGCTCCGCAAAGCAGGGGCGGCTCACCCCGGCATGTCTGTTTGCTTGCGCTTCAACCCTGATGTCACCGACGGCGACAGCGCAAAAACCATGACAGGAGGCGATTTGACAAAATTCGGCATACTCCTTGAAGATATTGACCAAGTCCTCGCCATCGTCAGGGAATACAAGATGAAGGTAGTGGGACTTCACGAACATACAGGCAGCGGTATACAGAAGCCTGAATCATTCCACGCCGCCATGAAAGCTCTCATGAGTGTCGCCACTTGTAAAAATTTCCCAGATCTGGAGTTTCTGGACTTCGGCGGCGGATTCAAAGTTCCCTACCGTCCGGATGAGGCAAGCATCGACTATGTGACTCTGGGAGCAGGGATCGCAGAACGTTTCAAAGCATTTGAAAAGGAGTACGGCAGAGAGCTGCGGATCAAGTTTGAACCGGGAAAGTTCATGGTCGCCCAATGCGGAACTCTGCTCACCCGTGTGAATACCCTCAAACGCAACCGCAAGCGTTTGATCGCCGGAACAGATTCCGGTTTTCCGCAGCTGATCCGTCCGGTACTCTATGATGCCTATCATCAGATTTTCAACTTGACCAATCCTGACGGAAAAGAAGAAATCTACGACATCTGCGGCAACATCTGTGAAACAGGGGACCGTTTTGCAGAACAGCGTCCCATGCCGGAGATCCGGGAAGGCGATTTACTGGGTATTGCCAATGCAGGAGCTTACTGTTACTCCATGGGGGGCATCTACAACCTCCGCGCCATGCCTGCCGAAGTTGTCGTTAAGGGCGGCAAAGTGATCTCATTCCGGCGCCGTGACACGGACCGGGATCTGATCGACAACATTACAAGGACCACAGAAACATGCGATATGGTGCTTTAAATCCAGTCTCTGACGGCGTCCAGCTGGCAGTGATGGAAGATGACAGAACTCTTCTTGAGACCTTTGCTCCCATGAAAAACCGGGAGGCATCGGGGTTGCCGGACTTTGTGGCAAAAGAACTTGCAGCGCTCCATTTGGATATAGCCGATATCGCTTTTTGGACCACCGGAGCCGGTCCCGGCGGCTTTACAGCACTGAGGATGACTGCGGCGCTGGTCGCTGCCTGGACTCTGGAACATGAGAAAATAAAGTTCCGTTGCGTTCCGGCAGCATTTGCCCTTGTTGACGGTCTCGCAGGATATGAAGGAGAAGAGTTGGATTGCCTCTTTGACGGACGCAATCACGAAGTTCTTCTTTACGGTCTTGTTTTCAAAAACGGACGCTGGGAAAAACGTGATTTCAATGCTGTACTCAACGCAGATGCCTTCAAAGAATACTGCGCTGCGGGAAAGAGGCGTTTCATTGCCGACTGCAGAGAATACGACTCTATCCTCAAGATCACAGGTACTCAGGAGATCACAGCAAGAAATGCCGTTTGTGCCGGATTGATCCGGACAGAAGTCGTTCCATACGATAACAATGCGGACAATCTGGTCTATATCCGCGAAGCAGTGGAATTCAGAGGATGAAGGCAACAGAGAATACAGACTGTGCTCACCCCGCCCCCTCCTCTTCTGCCAAAGGTTTATGGATCAAACTGATCCTCGGGATCACCATCTTTCTGGCGGTGATCGTTGCGGGGATCACGTATCTCATTTTTTCCCCGTGGCAGGAGATTTCTGCCACGGACAGCTCCGTCAATGATCTGGCGGTGCAATACCGCCTGATGCGGCGTATTTCCAAAGAATTTTCAAAGTCGCAAAAAGATCCGAACCGCAGAGCCGTTTTGAAGCTCACCCCTCAGGAGATCAATTCCCTCTTCCGCCTCGTCGGCAATGTTCAAATGCGAAGATCCCCCTACCCCATCCGTTACTACCGGTGCGCATTCAATGACAGGGGAGAGTTTTCTGCAGTTCTCCCTGTAAGAACCTCTCAAAAGTGGTTGTGGGGTGGAACGATCTATGTCAAATTGGTATTCACTCTTTCCAAAAATGAAGGAGAAAATCTCCAGTGCCGTATTATTTCCTGCAAGCTCACCTCCCTGCCGGTAAGTCGTGACACGGCACAAAAGATCGTGGATCGGCTGATGTCGGAAAAAAAGGTGAAAGATCAGCTGACTCTTGTTAACAGTGCCCTCAGAACTCTTTCATTTCGGGATGGAAAATTGTGCATTGAATACCAAGTGCAACAGATCTTGCGCCTGATGGTTCTGTAAAAACATCTCCGGCAGTCAAGACAAAAAAAGAAGTCGCTGTTTCCGACAAAGGTCGGTAAATAAGGCTTGAGGAGTCGGGGAGGGGAAAAAGACCTTTTGAGGAAAGGTCCTTTTTCCCCTCCCCGAACCCCACCCCTTTTTTCCAAACCCTTTTCAGTAACGCTTTTCATTTTTGAGCAAACTCAAAAATAAAAAGCGGTCTGTAAAAAGATTTACGGACAATGGAAAGTTATTCACCTGCCCGTGAAAGGAACAGAGCCAAAAAGAAAGCAGGTTGTATTATCTCGCGACCACACAAGACCAATAAGCTCAAAAGAGAGCCCGATGCAAATATTGTTTCCGAGACTGACCTGCTTTCTGATATATAATTTAATACGTTGACGCCGAAAAGTCAAATTTTTTTGCCTCAAAATCTTCTTTTTTTCTCAGCAACTGCCAAAAGAAGAAGCTGTCAACGCCCCTGCAGAGTCAATATTTATTTCAGTAACTCTTCAAGCTCTTCTCTCAGGATAACTGTTCCGTATTCACAGAAGCGTCCGCCCCCCTTGATATATTCCGCGACAGCTTTACGCATACCGGTATTGAGAGGACAGGAGTCAAGGTCGGCTGCAGTGCCATTGGAAATATCAAAGACCCGCCAGATCACTTCACGGGTTTCGTCAACACCTTCCATACGGAAAAGGTGTCCCAAATTTTGGAAATCAGCCAGATTTGTGCTTTTCATGATCCGGGTAAATGTGGGATCGAGGATCCATGAATAACAGACCACAGCCTTATAGTTGAAATCAGGTCTGTAAGCTGCAAAGAATTTGACCATCTTGCGCAAAGCATCAATGCAAAGTTCCCGTTTCAAGGGTCCTGCGGCAGGGATATGCAAGTTGATGGCAGGATCACCGAAAGAGAAAAGCGCCTTGTCATTGTGTTCTTCACAGGGCTCAAGATATACCTCTCCTTCGCTGTTCCGGAAACAGGCGACCTTGCCGTAAAAAGCGTGGTCATAGTTGCACTGCAAACGCCCGAATTGCAAAATAGATCCCTTGCGAAGCGCCAGAGTCCAGCCATAAATACGCAGATCCAATCCGGGGAATCCGGTCTCAGCCACAAACTTGTCCACCCACAGCCCCAAATCAGGCTTGATGTCATCAAGCATCTGCTGTGAAAAATTCATCTTTTTATAATGTTCTTTCATAGAGGGCAAGCCTGCCACTGCCATAATCAGCAGAAAACGGCGGTACTCTTCACCGGGAAAAGCTGCTTTGATCTCTTCCTGATCGATTTTTTCAGCGTTGAAGATCCGGTCAAAAAAATCAGGATCGATGGCATCAAAAAAGTTTTTGGTCTGCGCCACATATTCCGACTTTATCTGAAGTTCAGCGGCATAATCTGTAAATTGTTTCCAGCTCAGCATATTCAACTCCTTTTCTCAAGTCCGACCTCTTCAAGGTGGAATCGGAAATCATTTTTTCTCAACTCAGCCCGCAAGAGCTCTACATCAAGCTCTTTCGGGTCACGATCATGCTGCACTGAAAGGGCAGCGGCACATCCCGCCGCTTCACCGGTCATGGCGGCAGCCGGGATCACACGGAATGTCTCCCAGGCATCTCCCACGGCGCCCATACATCTTCCGGCAGTCAGGATACCGTTGATCTTTTCGGGAAGCAAACATCTGTAAGGCGTTTCCCACACATAGCCTGCTTTGCGCCAATCAGCATACAATCCGATGGAGTCGTCAAAGTGTCTGCCGTACATCTCATCATTGAGCATGAAACAGCTTTTGGCACAGGCGATTTTCCGGAATTGAGGCATGGCAGGAAGGTGAATGGGAAAATGCTTGTGCCGCAATCCGGGATCTTCAGCGTAGATCGAAGCATAGTGGTCGCGGATGATCTGCCAGGCGGTCCGTGTAAAGCATGTCGCACTTTTGCCTGTTTCCGGTTCGTCGATACGGGGATAATTTTTGATGGGGCCCACAGGCTGGATATGAAGGTCATCCACAAAATGATAGCGCTGAGAATATCCCGGGGAATTTTCCATCCACCAGGGGGAAATATAATTTTCACCTGTCTCAAACTCTCCCCCTGCCCTGCGGACAAGAGAAGCATCCCCCGTGGTATCGACAAAACACTTTCCTTCTATATCAAAAGAACCTGAAGCATTGGCAACCCGGATCGACCTTACAGCATTCTTTTCATCTGTTTCAGCGGCGATCATCATGGTGTCAAGGAACAGTTCAACGCCGGCTTCGAGAAGTATCTTATCCAATTCAAGGGTAAATCCCGCCGGATTGAAGTAGCACTTGTAGCGATTTTCCTCGCACTTGTTCCCCGCCGGACCGCCCCACTTTTCGGGCAGATCAAAAGGTCCATAGTTCAAACTCCGCTTGAGAAGTTCCTCGGCGATCCCGAAAGTAACCTGAGTTCCATTTCCATCACACAAAGGCAGATAGACAAGTATCAATCCGCTTGTGGCAAGTCCGCCGATAAGGGTCTGTTTTTCGATCAGAGCGGTTTTCATCCCCTTTCTGGCTGCGGCAACAGCGGCAGCGATACCGGCGATTCCGGCCCCCGCAACGACGACATCATATTTTAACTTGTGATCCATAGAAAGTGTCCCTGAAAATCATGAAAAACTTTCCTTAATATAGCATAAAAACGCCTTGTTTTCAAGTTTTCAGAGGATAAAAAAAGCGACGGCTTTTACCGTCGCTTTTCTGTATTTTGAGAAAATCTGAAAAATCAGTTTTCGTCGTATGCGTGACCGGCGGAACCGAGCACTTCGATGTTTTTGCGCTTGTAGAGCTCTTTGAGAGCAGTACGGGCAGGTCCGAGATATTTGCGGGGATCGAATTCTTCGGGCTTGTCATTCATGACTTTGCGGATGGCAGCAGTCATGGCAAGACGACCGTCAGAGTCAATATTGATCTTGCAGACAGCGGACTTGGCAGCCTCGCGGAGCTGATCTTCGCCGATACCGATGGCATCTTTGAGTTTACCGCCGTTTTCGTTGATGATCTTGACCTGATCCTGAGGCACGCTGGAGGAACCATGGAGCACGATGGGGAATCCGGGGATCATCTTCTCGATCTCGTGGAGGATGTCCAGACGGATCTTGGGATCGTCGCCGGGCTTGAACATGTAGGCACCGTGAGAGGTACCGATAGCGATGGCAAGAGAATCCACGCCGGTGCGCTTCACAAACTCATCGACTTCTTCAGGACGGGTGTAGGTGTGGGTTTCGGACTTGACTTCATCTTCCACACCGGCGAGAACGCCCAGCTCACCTTCGACGGTGACATCAAACTGATGGGCATATTCCACAACCTTGCGGGTCTCAGCGATATTCTCTTCAAAAGGCTTGGAGGAACCGTCGATCATAACAGAGCTGAAGCCGAGATCGATGCAGCTCTTGCAGGTCTCAAAATCGGGACCATGATCCAGGTGCAGAACGATCGGAATACCTTTGCCGCCGGAAAGTTCCTTGGCGTACTCAACAGCACCCTGAGCCATGTAACGCAGCAGAGTCTGGTTGGCATAGTCACGGGCACCCTTGGAAACCTGGAGGATCACAGGAGACTGGGTTTCGACACAAGCCTGAATGATAGCCTGCAGCTGTTCCATATTGTTGAAGTTGTATGCCGGGATGGCATAACCGCCGTCAACTGCGCGACGGAAAAGTTCCCGGGAGTTGACCAATCCGAGAGTTTTGTAACTGACCATTCTGAGATTCTCCTTATTATTTATGGTTCGGATACCTATAATATATCACCTTTCAACGTTTTTTGCAAATATTTCATTGAAAAAAACTCCCAAATTAAGCCTGAAAAAATCCTGTTCCCGAAAAAATTCAAAAAAATTCCCCGTAACAGCACCTTTACGCAAAAAATGATTTGCTTTTTGAACTTCCGTATGCTATATTAAGAGAAGAACTTTAATAGAAAGTTAATTTTTTAAGGAGTTATCATGGGTCAGCAGATCAACAAAGTGCAGAAACGCCGCCGCCGCAAGGCTTACCTCGAACGTTGCCGTGAACGTGTCAAGGCTTTGATCGGCAAGAAAAAGTAATCTGTACATGAGGACCGGTTTTCCGGTCCTTTTCATTTTTCTTACTCCTATTCCGGAAAAGCCCATGAAACGTTTTTTGAAAGAATTGTTCCGGCTTCTCAACAATGATATCTGGTATCTGCATCTGCCGCGGTGCGCTCTGCTTTTTTTCTTCGGGATCCTGACTCTTTTACGATCTGTCCTGTCGCTCCGTATCAGTGCCTGGCTGCTCATCTTTTTTGCGGGGGCTGCAGTTCTTTTTATCTGCCGGAAATACACAACTCCGGCACGCCATCTTGCCTGGCTGCTCCCGGCTTCAGCCGTTGGAGTACTGCTATTCCCCCGGAACTATGATATGGCTGGGATCCTGTTGGGAGCGGTCATTTGTCTGCTGACCGCACTGCGGGCAGGAAGGAGTCCCAATCACTCCTCACGGATCGCAGCCGGAACAGCTTTTTTTGCTGCAGCGATTCTGCTCATAAAAAGTTTCACGGCAGCCTGGTTTGATCTTTATCCGGCTGTTGCCCTGACATTCTTTGCTTCTGCGGCGTGGGAAAGCGGCAATCTGAAATTTTCCAGATGAACTGAGGCAGTTTCAAAACTCCTCAAAATTGTCAAAGCGCCCTCGCTTCGATCTGATAAAGGGAGCGTTTTCGGCTGTTACCTTAAGGTAGCAACCTCAAACTACCCTTTACAGCTCTTTGCGAATGGCATCTTTGTCATTTTTTGAATGACTTTTGAAATTACCTCGAACTTTTAATTCCATATTTTTTCGTAAAATCAAGGAGAAAAAATCATGTCACTTACAGAAATAACCTACCCCTGTAAATTTGACGCATCTCTTCAGCCCGCCATGTTCAGACGGTCATCATCTGCAGCTCCCCGCCCGCTGGTTGTGGCGCTGCACACCTGGAGTTACGATCACAGCGGTCACTATGATGCCTATATGCTTCAGGCAGAAAAATGGGACTGGCATTTGATCTTCCCCAAATTCCGGGGACCTAACTGGGAAGAGGCGGGTTGCGGATCAGATCTGGTCGTCTCTGACCTTGAAGATGCAGTTATCTATATGAAAAGGGTCTGCAATGTCGATCCCGACCGGATCTACCTTGTCGGAGGGTCCGGCGGCGGACACTGTTCACTGCTTCTGGCTGGCAGGCGCCCGGATCTGTGGACCGCAGTTTCCAGCTGGTGCCCCATTTCAGATATTGCCGCCTGGCACGCCCAGTGCAAAGGTACTCCTCACGATGGTTATGCAAAACACATTGAGCAGGCATGCGGGGGTGATCCGGCAACTTCAGCTGAGGCGGCACTGCAGTGCAAAGTGCGCTCTCCCCTTACCTGGCTTACCAATGCCAGAGCTGCCGGCTTGACGGTGGATATCAGCACAGGGATCCACGACGGACACTCTGGAAGCGTCCCCATCAGTCAGGCTCTCAATGCCTTCAATATACTGGCTGATGAGGAAAACAAATTCAGTTCCGAAGAGATCGCCTTTATGGAAAAGGAAGAAAAAATTTTCCCCGGTCTTGAATACAACGATATTGACGATGCCTTTGACAGTGCCCATCCGGTGTTGCTCCGCCGCCAGTCGGCAAGTGCCCGCATGACTCTTTTTGAGGGCGGTCACAACATCTTTCCTGCCACTGCTTTTGAGTGGCTGTCGCGCCAGGTCAGGGGTAAAGCCGCTGATTGGAGCAAAGGTCATGCCGTTGATGCAGAAAACGGCGAACTGAGCAAGTAAGGAGAGGAAATTTCAAAAGTCATTCAAAAAATGGCAAAGATGTCATTCGCAAAGAGCTGTAAAGGGTAGTTTGCACTTGCTACCTGGCTTGTCCCGCCGTAGCTTTATGCGGAGGGGGAAAGGTAACAGGCGCTTGTCCCGCCGCAGCTTTATGCGAAGGCGGAAAAACGCTCCCTTTATCAGATCGAAGAAGAGGGCGCTTTGACAATTTTGAGGAG
>JAFTIE010000141.1 GCA_017457065.1 Lentisphaeria bacterium | reverse complement strand
CAAAGCGCCCTCGCTTCGATCTGACAAAGGGAGCGTTTTCGGCTGTTACCTTACAGGTAGCAACCTCAAACTACCCTTTGCAGCTCTTTGCGAATGGCATCTTTGCCATTTTTTGAATGACTTTTGAAATTACCTCCTTTGCTGTCACTTTTCAAGGGAATGATCTATGAAGAAACTTTTTTTTGCCGCTGTTTGCGCCGCCGCTGCGCTCTTTCTTGCCGGATGTGCCCCGGAAATGATTCTGAGTGACTCAGATCTCACCGTGAAAGAACTGGAAAAAAAGATGGTAAACGCTTTGGATCCTCAGGGACGTTTTGCCAAAGCAGAACGCTTTATCCAACGTTTTGAAGTCAAAACATCGACCGGTTGGCTGGAGCCCCCGAAAGAAGAGTTTGTTGAAGTCAAATTCGCCCGCCCCGGCAACTTCAAGATCACCACCAGCGACGAAAAAGGTCTTCATCACGGATACATCTTCAACGACGGCGGCGGTTATATGATCGACTACCGGAAGAAAAAAGTCAGAGCCCTTGACAAAAAACTCCTTTTCCACCTCAGAACCATGCGTGAAATCGCTGATCCTGTTATGGAGCTTGGAAGTGTTTTCAAGCACATTGAAATCAAACGTGGAACAGTTGACGGCAAAAACTTTTATCTGCTGCGCTGCCGGAAGTCCCCCAAAAGCAATGTCCTCGACTTTTTTATCTCTGCCAGAGACTTCCGTCTCAGAACTCTTACAGGCAAACTCAAAATCGGTTCAGCCTCTCTGGATTACCGTTCAACTGTGGTCAACTACGCCCTCAACGAAGGCATGATGCTTGCCGATTTGACCAAATCTGAGACAAACGGTATCAAAACCGAAAGCAAACTGGTGGGCTTCAAGCTCAATCCCCGTTTTGCTCCTGATGAATTCAAGATTCCCATTTTTTGACAAAAATCCGTTTTACGGACTTGTTTATTTGCACTTTCTGGAGTATATTATTCAGTTGACACTTTTGTGTCCTCTTTGACAGTTGTATGTGTTTGCAAACATTAATCATACTATGACGGAAGACGATTGCTATGAGTGAATTGGAAAAGAAAGATTTTCCGGTCAATATTGAAGAGATCATGCATACTGCTTACATGCAGTATTCCTTGAGCGTCAATGTGGGCCGTGCCATTCCCGATGTACGGGATGGTCTCAAACCTGTGAACCGGCGTATCCTTTACGCCATGCGCCAGATGGGTATCACCAAATCCCACGCCACGGTCAAATGTGCCAAGGTGGTCGGTGAAGTGATGGGTAATTACCACCCCCACGGCGACTCTGCCATCTACGATGCTCTTGTGCGTCTGGCGCAGCCATTTTCCATGCGTATGCCCCTCATTGAGGGACAGGGTAACTTCGGAACCATGGACGGCGACCCCGCCGCTGCCAGCCGTTACACAGAGTGCCGCATGGAGCGTATTTCTGATGAAATGCTCGCCGACATCGAAAAAGAAACTGTGGATATGATGCCCACATTCGACGAAACCGATGTGGAGCCCACCGTTCTTCCTGCCCGTTTCCCCCAGCTTCTGGTCAACGGCGGTACCGGTATCGGTGTGGGTATGGCAACCAATATCCCCACCCACAACCTGGGTGAAGTCATTGATGCCACCATCTATTTGCTGGATACCCCCAACGCTACCGTGGACGAACTGATGGACTATCTTCCCGGTCCCGACTTTTCGACGGGCGCCATCATCCGGGGACGTTACACCTTGCGCCAGTTCTACCAGACCGGACACGGCAGTGTCAGGATCCGTTCCCGTGCCGATATCATTGAAAAGGACGGAAAAGAGCAGATCATTATCAGCGAAGTTCCCTTCGGCGTCAACAAAGCGCAGCAGGTGGCGCGCATCGCCGAACTGGTCAACGAAAAGCGTATCACCGGTATCTCCGGACTCCGTGATGAAACCAGTGACCGCACCGGTATCCGGGTGGTCATCGACATCAAGCGGGGCGCCGTGGCTCAGGTTGTGCTGAATCAGATCTTCTCACACACCCAGTTTGAAACGGTCATGGGCTGCACCATGCTGGTGGTTGACCATAACCGCCCTGTGACCATGAATTTGCTGCAGGTCCTTGAAGCTTTCATCAACCACCGTCTGGATGTGGTCATGCGCCGTTCACTTTTTGAACTTAAAAAAGCAGAAGCCCGTGCCCACATCCTTGAAGGTCTGCTCAAAGCTCTTGATGCTATTGATGAGGTTGTGGACATCATCCGCAAATCCGCCAACCGTCAGGCAGCAGCGACCGCCCTGATCGAAAGATTTGAATTCACCGTCCCCCAGGTCAACGCCATCCTCGACATGCGTCTGCACCAGCTCACCGGCTTGACCGTCGATGCTCTGCGTGCCGAACTGGAGGAACTTCTGAAATATATCGCCTACCTTGAAGAGGTCATCGGTTCCCGTGAAAAACGGATCAGTGTTATCCGTGAAGAGCTTCTTGAGATCAAAGAGAAGTACTCCACTCCCCGACTCACTGAGATCACCTCTGACGACAGCGACCTCAACATCGCTGATCTGATCCCCCGCCACAACTGTGTCATCACCGTTTCTGATACGGGGTTCATCAAGCGCATCCCTGCGGACACCTACGGGGTCCAGCACCGGGGCGGCAAAGGTATCATCGGCATGGAGACCCGTGAAGAAGATCATGTGGCACACCTTTTCAACGCCAACAGTCACGATTTGATCTTCTTCTTCACCAACCGCGGGTTCATGTACTGGCTCAATGTCTATGAGATCCCCGAAGGCTCCCGCACCGGCAAGGGCAGAGCCATCATCAATCTTGTGAAGATGGAGCCCGGCGAAAGAGTCTGTGCCATGCTGACGGTCACTCAGGAAGAACTTTCCGATCCCGAAAAGTACATCGTTATGGCATCCAAAACAGGATACATCAAAAAGACCGAACTGCAGCTTTTCAAGAATCTGCGCCGTATCGGATTGCGTGCACTGGTCATCGAAGAAGATGATGACCTTATCGGTGCCGCCATTTCACGCAACGGCGATGAGATACTGCTTTCGACAAAACTGGGTCTGGCATGCCGTTTCGATCAGAACGACGATCAGATCCGCCCCATGGGCCGTACCGCCCGGGGCGTGACCGGTATGCGTTTCAAACTGCCCGGTGACGAAGTGGTCAGTCTGGAAATCATCCGTGAACACTCTTACGATGAGCCCGAATCCATGACCGATGCCGAAGCTGACGATATGGACAATCTGAGCGAATCCCTTGAAGCTGAAGAGGATGTCAGCTCCACCGGCCCCGAAGTCCTTGTGGTCACTACAGGCGGTATGGGCAAACGCTCCTGCGTCAGTACCTATCGTAAGACCAACCGCGGTGCCCGTGGTGTGGTCAACGTCCGCCTGCGCGAAAATGAAACCGTTCTCGGCGTCGTTCAGGTTACCGATGAGGATGAACTGATGATGACCACCGAAAGAGGTCAGCTGGTGCGTATTCCTGTCCACGAGATCCGCCGTGTCGGTCGTGCTGCCAAGGGCGTGATCATCATGCGCCTCAACGACGGCGACCGGATCACAGGTATTTCCAAAGTGGCTGCTTCTGAAAAAACTGAAAGCGCCGCCACCACTGAACAGCCTGAAAACGAAAACACAGTTCAAGAGCCCGTTCCTCCCCAGGAAACTCCTGTTGCAGAAGAACAAACTCCGGAACAGGAATAATGTTTGATCCTGCCTCTTTTCTCAAACAACTGAATAGATGTGCTCTCATGGCCATCGTCAATATTACCGGTGACTCTTTCAGCGAAGGTATTGCTTCCGCTCCTGAGTCAGCGGTAAAGAGGGCTTTTGCCTTTATTGAGGAAGGGACGGACATTCTTGATCTGGGAGCTGAATCCACCCGCCCCGGCAGCCCCCCCATCTCCCCAACGGAGGAGTGCAAGCGGCTGCTGCCGGTGCTCAAGGAGCTGAGAAGCGCCCTGCCCCGCACGGTCATCAGCGTGGACACCCGCCACGGCGAAACAGCTCTGGCGGCACTGGAATACGGCGCTGACATCATCAACGATGTGGGCATGGGCAGAGACCGGGATCTTGTCAAAGCTGTTGCCGCTCATAAAGCGGTGCTGGTCCTGTGCCATTCCCGGGGGACTCCGGCAAACATGGATTCACCGTGCTTCACACAGTATCCGGCAGGGCTCCGGGAAACAGTCGAAGCTGAACTTTTTGAAGCGGTATCAACTGCCGTCAGGACGGGGGTTCTCCGGGAAAATATCTGGCTTGATCCGGGGATCGGTTTTGCCAAAACAGCAGAGCAGTGCCGTACTCTTATCGGCGAAGCAGCTCTCTTTACCCGTGATTTTCCGTGGTTGTGGGGGATCTCACGCAAATCCTTCATGGGGGGAACTCCAGATTCCAGAGACGTTGAAAGCGTCAACCTGGAGTCAGGACTCATCGCTGCCGGAGCCTCCGTGATCCGGACCCACAATGTCAAAGCACTGCGTCAGCAGATGAAATGGCAGAAAAAAGGAGAATAAGATCATGGATTCCATTTTCACAATCCTCCGTGCCATTCTTGAGGTGACCATATTGTTTGTCGTTATCAATGAACTTCTGTACTATCTCAGAAATACCAGAGGTTCTCTGGTCCTGACCGGTGCACTGATCATCGTCATGGCACTGGCTCTTGCAGCCAATCAGCTGGGACTTCAGGTCATCAATTATATCCTTTCAACCATTTACGCCTCGGCTTTTCTGGCTTTGATCGTTATTTTTCAACCTGAATTGCGCCGCGCCCTTGCTCAACTTGGCAGTATCTTGGTGCGGCAGGGCAAGAAAAAAAGAGAGTTTATCGGTGAAATCGTGGCGGCGGCACGGGATATGTCCCGGCGTAAATGCGGCGCCCTGATCGTCATTGAGCGACGGATCAAACTTCAAATGCTGATAGACGACTCCATTCCTCTCGACATCAAGGTGAACGCTCTGGTTCTGGAGTCCATCTTTTTCCCCAATTCACCTCTCCATGACGGTGCTGTAATCATCCGGGATGACCGTATCCAGGCGGCACGGGTCATCCTGCCTCTGACCAGAAATGAAAAGATCTCTCCCAGACTCGGAACACGTCACCGTGCCGCTCTGGGCATTTCAGACGAAACGGATGCTGTCAGCGTTGTGGTTTCTGAAGAAACAGGCGCCATCAGCATCACCTGTAAAGAGGAGTTTCACAGGGATCTTTCCATCCCTCAGCTGGAGCATCTCCTTGAACAGTACATCATCCAGAAAGCAGATGCGGATATTCCTGAGACGCTTCTCGCCATGGAGGAATGCGACCAATCCGGTCACTTGCTTAACCAGACACAGGAACGGGGAGCTTCTTCAAATGTTGACTAAGATCTGGCTCTTCATCAAACGGGATCCTCTCCGCCGCGGCATTGCCCTTGCTTTTGCCATCTTTCTTTATATGCATTTGAACTTTCAGCTGAGTTCCGACAAACACCTGATCCGGGTACGGGTGCCGGTCACTCTGGCACTGGCGCCTGAACTGCAGGAACCCACAGGGCAGACGCCTGAGATCTCACTGACGTTGAAAGGCAAACCCGGAGTTGAATTCATCCACGGCAGTGTGCAGATTTCCGTTAAAGTCGGACTTCACAACCGCCAGTCCGACGGGACCTATCTGGTAAAAGTCACCCCGAAAAATATCCGGATCACCAATCGGAAATTTTCATTGCACTCCATTGATTTCCCTGAGGACGGCAATCTCAGGCTCAATCTGCTGAGCCGCGGTGAACGCCATTTCCGGATCGAACCCGTTTTTAACGGAACCGTTCCCAGCGGAAAAAAACTGAAATGGCAGACGGTTCCTGATAAAGTGCTGGTTACCGGTCCTGAAAATGTTCTCTCGGAACTGCATAAGCTCCATACAACCCCCATTCCTCTTAATGAAGCGCAGGAGTTTTTTGAATTCAATGCTCCGCTCCATCTGCCTGAGGGCGTTGCGGCAGCCCCAAAAAAGGTTCTGGTCAGAGTCAATATGTACACACTGCACAGCAAACGTTCCATGCGTATTCCCATCTCCCTGCTGCTGTCTCCGCAGAGCAATGTCTCAGCGGTGATGATCCAGCCTCCCCGGGGCGGGGCAGAACTGACTCTGAAGGGACCTGCCGCAAAACTTGCCGCACTGCCCCATGACCAGGTACGGGTCTATGTGGATGCAGTTGATTTGAAAACTTTCGGCAAGCAGCGGCTCCCGCTGCACTGCAATATCAATATCCCCGGCATGGAGGTCGTCTCCATCGTTCCGGAAGAAGCAGAAATCATGTTGACACCAAAGACATCCAAATAAAACACACAGGAAAGGAAAAAATTATGATCATCAAAAAACTCAACAGCGTGTTTCACCGTCACAGCCGCTGGCTTTTCGGATTGATCACCATTGTCATCATCATCTCATTCATCGGCTTCATGGTCCCCGGTTCCTTCTTCGGTTTCGGTCCTGACACCGGCAGCGGCGCAAAAGTCGGTACTGCTTTCGGCAAAAAAGTGACATACGAAGATCTGCGCTCTGTGCACCGGAACTTTGAAGTGTGCAAACAGCTGGGATTTCCCATCAACGATGTGGGCATCGAACAACAGTTTGTCTTCTACTGTATTCTGGAAAAGGCAAAAACAATGGGTATCGCCGCCAGCGACAAAGAAGTTGCCGCAACTTTGAAACAGCATCCCATGCTCCAGACCAATAATCAATTCGACATCAAAAAATACACCAATCTGAAGAACAATCTGAACCGGTTCGGTGTTACTCAGAGCGATATTGAAGATGCGATCCGCATGATCATTGTCATCAACAAGATGCAGAACACTATGGGTGACTCCATCGTTGTCACTCCCGGTGAAGCAAAGGATCTTTTCCGCCGTTTCAATACGGAGTATGAACTTCAGATCGCAGAATTCCAGCTTGCCAAAGCTCCCGGGATGGTCAAGCCCAATGCCCGCAAACTTGCGGAGCTCCCCGCTGCTGAGCAGAAGGCTGTTCAGGCATTTTTCCAGACCAACCGGAAAAACTACAAGATCCCCGGCTGGCTCAACGTAATGGTGGTGGAATTCAAAAACTCTCTTTTCACAGCTCAGGCAGCAAAAAAAGCAACCGACAAAGAACTGCTCAAATTCTACAACGCCAACAAATCTCTTTTCCAGGATAAAAATGGCAAAACTCTTGCTTTCAGAGCCGCCAGAGCAAAAGTCCGTGATGAATTCGTAAAGATCGAAAGTGCAGATCTTGCCCTGCGTGCCGCAGAAGATTTCGCAGTCAATGCCGGTGATGCCGTTGCCGCTGCCGACAAACAGGCTGATAAGGTAAAAGCCTTCCGCAGTGCTGCCGATAAACTCAAACTTCCTGTCATGGAAAATGCCAAAGTTCTCTTCACCGACCGCAGTATCGGTTCCATCCACTCTGCAGATCTCGTAAACGCCCTCAACCAGATCGCCGGTAATCCTGTTACCAGAGCCGTATCCACCTCTGACAGTGCCTGCGTCGGTTTCCTGCGCAGCCGTACTGCCACCCGGGATGCAAAACTTGATGAAGTTCTTGCCAAGGTCCGTGCCGATCTTGTTCAGGACAACCTCTACAAGGCTGCCCGTAAAACTGCAGAAACAGCCTTCACGGCGATCCGCAAGCTTCCCGCCGCCCAGCAGGAAAAAGCTTTCAAATCTCTCAGAGGAGTCAAATACACCGACCTGAAATTCTCTCTTGCAGTCCCCCCGACTGATTTCAAATTCCAGCAGGCGGCTATGGCGGCAGTCAATATGAAACCCGGAACGGTTTCTGCTCCCATGGTCAATCTGCAGATGGTCAGATTGAAGGCAAGAAAGGCTCCTGATTACAAAAATTATACCGGAAAAGAGAGCCAGTACATGATGATCGTGCGTATGCAGAAGACTCAGATGCTTCAGGGAGCCTTCATGGAAGAGCTCAATTCTGCCTGTAAACTGGATCCCTCCGTCACCGCAGAACGCTGAGTACCATGATCGATCCCCGTTCCGGAAAAAGCGTCCGGGAGTCTGATTTCGCTCTCGGACGCCAGATGACAGTTGAATTCTATGACTGTGATCCTGCCAAGCTGGCAAATGCCTCTTTGATGGAAAAGGTCTTTCTTGACTCAGCCCATGCCTCAGGCGCTACGGTCATCGATTCTCAATTCCACCAATTTAACCCTCAAGGGGTTTCCGGTGTGATCATCATCAGCGAATCCCACTTCGCCGTTCACGCCTGGCCGGAGCATGAATATGCAGCAGTTGACCTTTTTACCTGCGGTGAAGGAGTGGACTTTGACAAAGCTGTTGAGGTGATAGCTCACGGGATCTCTTCAAAGCAATGGATCGTTTCCAGCTTGGTCAACCGGGGGATCGTCAGCCATAACGGCATTGAGCGTATGGTTCCCGTGATCGAGCAGCAGCACAACCGGAGTTTCCAGTTGTCATGGCAAAAACGCTGCGAAGAAACAGGTGCCAGAGCTATTTCCAGTTCCATGGATATCTGCAACTGCAGCGCCATTGATTTCACGTCTCAGGAATCTTTCAGAAATTTCGTAAAAGAGTTTCTGAAGCACTCCCATCTCGAAGCCTGTGGCGGATTGACAGTGACTCCGGAACAACATGGGTGGTTCAATTTCGTTCAGCTTCTGAAAAACGGATGCCTTTCAGGTTCCGTTGCAACAGAGCCCCGCACTGTATACCTTGATCTCTTTGTCAAGGGTTTTGCCGACCCCAGAAAAGTTGCTGAAACAGCTGTCAAACTTCTGGGTGGAGCATACTACCGTATGCAGCCCCAGGTGCGCATATAGGGCAGTAAACATGACCTGCCCGGAAAAGATGACCGTTACAACACACATAATATACACAGGAGCAAGGTTTCAGCCATGTCAAATGCAGAATTGAAAGCTAAAGTGTTCGCCGCCATTGATGCCAATGCCCAAAAGATCATTGAGATCGGCGATACCATCTGGAAAAATCCGGAACCCGGTTACAGAGAATACAAGACTGCCGCTTTGGCAGCCGGGATCTTCAAATCACTCAATTTACCGACTCAGGAAAAACTGGGTTTGACGGGAGTCAGAGGTGACATGAGCTTTTCTTCAGAGGGTCCCACCGTTGCTATGCTGGGTGAAATGGACTCCCTGATCCTGCCCACCCATCCTGAATGTGATCCTGAAACAGGTGCAGTCCACTCCTGCGGTCACAATGCCAGTATGGCAGGTATGCTGGGTGCCGCCATCGGTATCGCCGCAGCCGGTATCGGTAAAGAACTCAGCGGCAAGATCGCCTTTATCGCTGTCCCTGCTGAGGAATGTATTGAGATCGAAAAACGCCTCGATATGATTTCCCGTGGCGAGATCGCTTCTCTGGGCGGCAAAGGGGAATTGATCAGACGGGGTGTCTTTGATGATGTCGTTCTTTCTTTCATGCTTCACAGTGCAGGCGGTTACGCCTACGGCACCCACAATGGATTCATCACCAAAAAGGTGACCTTCAAAGGATTTTCCTGCCATGCCGCTGCCCCCGGCGGCGGTATCAATGCGCTCCACGCCATGACCCTTGCCCAGAGCGCAGTGGGGCTTCTGCGGGAACGCTGGGCGGGCATGAATCCCACAGTCCGTATCCACGGGATCGTCACCGCAGGCGGCGATGTGGTCAACATTATCCCTGACAAATGCAAGATGGAGTTCCTCATCCGTGCCAACAATATCGACATGCTCAAACTTCTCCACAAAGAGTTTGACCGTGCCATGAACGGAGCCGCACTGGCAGTCGGTGCCGGTGTGGAAATCACCACCATCCCCGGATACATGCCCCAGTACGATGAAAAAGAGTTGGAGCAATTCTACTGCGATGCCGTCAAAGATATCGATCCTGAGCTCCCCAACCACGGCTCTTTTGACAGATGCAGTTCCACCGATATGGGGGATTTGAGCACCATCATGCCCACACTTCACGGTTACACTGCCGGAGCTGAAGGAACTTCACACGGTGTCAGTTACCGGATCGCCGATAAAACAAGAGCCTACGTCACTAATGCCAAGATCCTGGCGGCGATCGCCATCGATCTCTTGAGCAACAATGCCGAAGCTGCCGGCAGGATCGCTGCCAAACGGGAAGGAAAACTTTCCGTCAAAGAGTATATTGAGCTTGCGGATTCATTCAATGCCGTTTTCTCACGGGAAGTGGAGAAATGATTTATGAGAAGTGCCGTTATCATCAAAGTGAACGATCTGCCGTTATGCGACAACTTTTACAGAGATGTACTGCAGATCGGCGCACCTGAAATCATCTCATCTTTCGGCAATTTTTACCGGATCGGAAAGGATTCCGGACTCTATCTTGTCAAAACGACAGCTAAATTTCTTGAACACGGTTCCGCAGCAGCAAGTTGCTTTTTCACAACCGATGATATGGCAGCTTTGGAAAAGCGGCTGAAAAAAGCCGGTTTCCCTCTGTTCAAAGAGGTTTTTCATCTCGGATGTGACGAATGCCGCAGAGGTCTTGACCCTGAAGGCAATCAATTTTTTGTAATGGAGGAAAAAAAGTAAATGAGTAATACAACTATCCCCAAGATATCTTCATTCAAAACGCCGGGTGAATTCCGTGCGCATTTGCGTTCCATCGGCTTGAAGCAGGAACTTGATGATGTCATTGAAAGTGCACCTCTTTCACCCATGGCACAGGATATTAAAGTCTACTCCCGCAAAGTGGGCAACCGCTGGTGTATTCTCCCCATGGAGGGTTGGGATTGCGAAAGTGACGGTGCCCCCAGTGATCTGACCAGACGACGCTGGCACAACTTTGCCATTTCAGGCGCAAAGCTCCTTTTCGGATGCGAAGCCTGTGCCGTTATGGAGTCCGGCAGAAGCAACACCCGCCAGCTTATGCTCACCGAAAGCAACGCTTCAAAACTGGGGGCTCTGCTTGAGGAAATGCGTAAAACCCACTCTGAGCGTTTCGGCACTGCTGATGATACTTTGATCGGTCTGCAGCTGACCCATTCGGGGCGTTACAGCCATCCCCATGATGATGCGAAACTTGAATCCGTCACAGCTTATGCCCATCCGCTTCTGGATGAAAGATTCCACTGCAGTTCTGCCAATGTGATCAGCGACAGCGAGATCCCCAATGTGGTGAAACACTTTGCCAAAGCGGCAGTACTTTCGCAGAAACTGGGTTTCGACTTTGTGGATGTGAAAATGGCGCACGGTTATCTGGGACATGAATTTCTCAGTGCCTTCACCCGTCCCGGAGCTTACGGCGGCTCTTTTGAAAACCGCACCCGTTTCTTCAGAGAGATCGTTGAAGCGATCCGTGAAGCCGCCCCCGGTCTTGCCATTGCCACACGCCTTTCTCTCTTTGACTGTATCCCCTTTGAGCCGGGTGCTGACCGCCGCGGCGTCCCCATGGAACGGGGCGATGTCAAGGTCGGCAGCTATCCCTACGCCTTCGGCGGCGACGGGACCGGTCTGGGGCGTGATCTGACCGAAACAAAGATGTTCCTTGAACTTTGCTGCAAACTGGGCATTGAACTGGTTTGCACCACTGTGTGCAGCCCTTACTACAATCCTCATTTCCAGCGCCCTGCCTACTATCCTGTCTGGGACGGCTATCTGCCCCCGGAAGATCCTGTGGCAGGCGCCTGCCGCCAGATCGAAACTGTGGCGGAACTCAAAAAAGAGTTCGGCGGCAGGATCAAGTTGGTAGGTTCCGGCTACAGCTGTCTGCAGGAATACATGGTCAATATCGCCCAGAGAGTCGTCCGAGACAATCAGGCGGACTTCGTAGGTATCGGCAGACAGGCTCTTGCTTATCCTGAGATCTGTGCTGACTCCCTCGCCGGAAATCCCATGCAGACCAAAAAACTCTGCCGCACCTTCGGCGACTGCACCACAGCTCCCCGCAACGGACTTGTCTCCGGCTGCTATCCCCTTGATCCTTTCTACAAGGTCAAAAAGGAGGCAGAGATCCTCAAGATGCGTAAAAAAGAACTGGCTGAACGCTTGAAAAACAAATAAAAGAGGCTTTTCCCATGATCTTCTTCTTTTCGGACAATCATTACAATACCCATGCCGGAAAAAACATCTTTCAGAATCTCCCTTGTGATTTGAAAGAAAAGGTTCGCTTTTTTGAAGATGATTTCACTGTTCTTGAAGAAGGATCATGGGAAAAGGAGTGCAAGCTCCTTGTACTCCACCTCATTGGCGGTACCTGTTCACTGCCCCATCCCGGCAGCGGGGCGGAAGGTGCCGTAAAAAAATACTGTGAACGCAAAGGCAATATGCTGCTGCTCCACGGTTCAAGTGCCGCATTCTGGCAGTGGCAGTGGTGGCGGGAGATCACTGGGGTGCGCTGGGTGCGCCCCAACGATCCCGACGGCGTGGAGCGTTCCACCCATCCCAAGGCGCCCTGTCATGTTGCGGTGTGCAAATGCCGCCACCCCCTGTGCCGGGAACTTGAAAACTTTGATTTGCCTGAGGATGAGATCTACATCGACCTTGAACAGACCTCTCCCGTCTCCTGTCTCATGACATGCGATGTCAACGGCAAAAGTTTCCCCCAATGCACCTCAAGCTTCACCCCCTGGGGCGGTGAAGTCATCAACTTTATTCCCGGTCACAAAGAAGAGTGTGTCAGCAACGCCGCACTCAATGCCGATATAGCCCGGGCGATACGTTATCTGCTTTAAATCTCATTCATTGGCGGCAGGTTTGATTTCAATGCGCTGTTCGCACTTTTCAACGGTGCTGAGGCGGTGCGCCACCATGATCAATGTCTTCTGACCGTAAAGTCCGTCAAGAGCTTTGATAAGTTCCTCTTCAGTTTCCGTATCAAGGGCACTGGTGGCTTCGTCAAAAATAATGATTTCCGGATCCCGGTAGAGGGCTCTGGCGATTCCCAGCCGCTGCCGCTGTCCTCCGGAAAGGCGTATGCCGTTATCACCGATCAGCGTATCCATGCCCTCCGGCAGAGAATCCACAAAGGACTCCAGCTGGGCAATGCGGAGCACCTCTCTGACCCGGGCGCGGTCGATCTTGTCAGCCCTATTCCCCATACTCACATTGGCAGCGATGGAGTCATCTGCAAGAAAAATATGCTGGGGAACGAAACCGATCATCCTGCGCCATGCCCCCATGGCAAGAGAGATATCCTTTCCATCCACTGAAATGGTCCCGTTTTGAGGCAGCTGGAGCCCCAGAAGCAGATCAATAAGGGTACTTTTACCGCCCCCTGTGGGGCCTGTCACCGCAAGAGAGCTGTTGCGTTTCAGTTTGAAACTCAAACCGTCAATGATTTTGCGGTCACTCCCGGGGTAGGCAAAGGAAAGATTTTCAACCTTGATCTCTTCATTGAATGAAAGTTTTTCTTCCCGATCCCCCAATTCTTCCTGCTCCCACCGGATCGCTGCGATGATCTCCCGGAAAATAGGAGCCCCCACCCGGATGGTCGTCAAGGAATAATTGATCCGCGAAATGGCTGGCAGCAGTCTTGACATGGCAGCAACAAGGAGACTGAAACTGAGAATGACCGTACCAATGGGCTCTCCCCGCCAGAGCATAAAGGCAAAAATCGCCAAAACAGCAATAACAGCGAGAGTTTCAAGAACCAGCCGTGGGATCTGCCCGGTGAGGTAATAGTTTGTTTCCAGAAGACTGCGCTCTTTTCGGACATTTCCATAAGCGGCAGTAAAAAACTTTTCCAAACCAAGCACCTTTACGGTTTTTATGTCTTCAAGGGAATAAAGGGAAATTTTATTGAGCCTGCTGTAAACAAGGTTCAGCCCCTCCCCCAGACTCCAGTTGAATTTCCTCAAGGGGAAATAAATCAGCAAACTTCCTGCCCCAAGGATCAGAGTGCAGCTGATGACCACCTTCGGGATCGTAAAAAGCAACATCCCGACAATAAAAAAAATCGTCAAAAAGTCGACTGCAAGAACCATAAAGGGCATCAATACCATGAAGCCCAGCTGATCGATCTTGTTGAGAATGGTTTGCAGTTCTACTTTGCCGTACTCCTGAAAAATCCGGTATTTTCCGGAAAGAAACACGCAGTAAAGCTGAGTTCCTATATCTCCCAACCGTCTGAAAGTGAAAGAGGTATACAAACGCATGGTGAAGAAAAGCCAGAGATTCTTCACGACAAACATACATACGATGCAGCCGCAGCAGATCAGCATGAATTCCTTTTCATCCGCCCGACTGAAAATCTGCCTGAAACACTTCAATATGGCATTTTGCTCAAGGAGTTCCGGTTTGGTGAAAACAGCGACCAGCGGAAGAAGCAATCCGATGCCTGCGATTTCCATCATGGCTCCGATGCAGAGCAGTAAAACGATCCCCGCAAGGCACCACTTGTCCCGGGGGCTCAAGAGGCGCCTTATGCCGTTTATTATTTCCCAGAGAAAGAAAGACCGCATCTGCAAAAATTCTCCTTATTTGCCCCAGACTGTCAAGTCAGCGCCAATATCTTTGCCGTCACTGCCCCGCTTACGGGCAGGAGAATCTGAAGCAAGGGAAAAATCCCCCCGCCCAGGATCTTTCATCTTCGGATCGGCAAAGAGTCCATTTTTCTCAACGCCGTAGTGTTTGCGGCACTCTTCGATGGTCACAAAAGCATCCTGACGCATCACCTGACCGACAGCGTGTATCCCCAATTTGCCTCCCCAGCCGAAAACCTTCTGTTTCGGACAGTGCTTTTTGGTAAACCAGTACAAGTTCCAGTCGCACACCAGTTTGATCTTGCGGTGCCCCACTGAAATGGCAGGAGAATTATGATTTGAAACCACATCCTGACAAAGATTGTTGGTAATGGTCACTTTTTCGCCATTACCGCCCCCCACATGGATGGCGTTGATACCGATGCCCCAGAAGGTGTTGTGGTCAACGACCACATCCCCTGACTCCATAAGCCAGAGGCTGTGGAATCCCTTATCAAAGACGCAATTTCTGACCTCAAAACCTTTGACATAACGGCCGCAGATCTGCAGATTGCTCATCCTTCTGTCGATGCCGGGGAAGAAACGGCAGTTGAGGATCCGGATCCTCCCGGAGCGGTAGATGTCGATCATTTTGGCCTTGGCGGAATAACGGCCGCCGATAAAGTCGATACCGTCAACGGTAAGTCCCTTGACATTGGCTGCCCGGATCACATAATCAAACATATACTCCGCACTGAACTTGACCGTTCCGGGCTTTGAAGCTTTGATGGTGATATTGTCGGCATAGACATTGATCATTTCAGGATAGATCCCGGGTGCCACAAGGATGGTGCTTCCATTGGACGCAGAAAGCACAGCTTCAGCCACAGAAGTGTATTTTTTTCCGGGGCCGACCTCAATAATGGAAGAGTTTGCAATTTGTTTTTTCCGGGGCATGACCAATTTGAACTCCCGCACTGCGGAAGTCTCTTCATTGTGGCGGGCAAGACGGAGAAGGACTTTGTATTCCAGTCCCGGTTTCAGTCCGGGAATACAAAAAGAACCGGCAGTGCCCAAATAATCCCCGAAAGGGACATGCTCAGCACAGACCAGTTTCTTTCCCTGTTTGACTCTCACATAGGCTTGGACGTAATCTTTTGGAGTCTCCCACGAAACCACGGCTTTGGTACCGCAGCTCAGAGGAGTCACTTTGGCATACTTGAGTTCCAAAGGCGGGATACGGTCTGGAATGGCTCTGCCGCCGATCCATGTTCCCCGGGAGCCGCAGACCACATTTTTAAGGGGAATACGCCCATTGACGCCTGCGACAAAACTTTTGAAACTTTCTTTGAAAGCCCACTTTTTGAGCTCCTGAGCGGTCATGAAGCCGTTGTGTTCTGAAACGCCCTCTTTAACATCAACTTTGAACATATTGATGATGTTTTCCCTGAAAACCACCCGCCCGGAGCTTTTTACTGAACTGTATTCCAAACGGTTGTTGGCAAATACGATTTTCCCTCCCTGAGCGGCAAAGGCGGTACCGGCAAAAAGATTTTCTGAAAATTCGCAAACACTGTTTTTGAAAGAAAAATTCCCTTTGCGGAAATCCATATTTTCCAAACGGATCCCGGAGCAATTTTCAAAAGCGATGCTGAAATCCTTCCAACCGGCAGTGTTGAAACTTTTGTCAGAAAAGGTCACATTTTTCAAGTTTTTGAAAATGACATGCCCGGTGTAATTGCCCTTCATAAAATAAACCGTGTCCCCGCTTTTGACCTTTTTCTGCAGCTCTGCGAGGGAATTCAAGGCTTTTTCAGGAGTTCTGCCGTCTCCACCTTTGGAGCCGGGTTTCACAAACCAGACAGGAGCAGGCACAGGAGCAAATCCTTTGCCCAGATATTTGGAGTCAGGCAAAAGGCGGTAGTCGTATTTTTCAGGATTCACAAAGCGCACACTCTTTTTCCAGTTTCTGCCGACAAGCTCCAGATTATCTTTCATATCCGGGGTATATTTTTCCCCGGTATTGGGAACAGTGAAATTGAATTTTCCGGAAATGACAGTGTTGTTTCTGATAGTGGCAGTACTCCCGGGAACGGAGTACAAAACAGCTCCGCTGCCTGCAAAAAGATTGTTGAGCTGGTTGGTGTGTCTGCTGATCCCGCTCTTAAAGCGCATCACCCCGCCTTTGCGGGACTTGTCAAGAGAGAGGATCTTATTGCCGATGACATCGACAAAGTACGATTGAGCGTCCCCATAGCGGGCAAGATTATAAACATGTCCTCCCCCCGCCTTATAGTTGCCGTAAAAGGGAAGACTCGAACCGTTGTTGAGCAATAAGT
>JAFTIE010000140.1 GCA_017457065.1 Lentisphaeria bacterium | reverse complement strand
TCCCCATTGCTGGCCGGTGCGGAACTGGGAAAAGTTGATGCCGTACCAGAGAGCGCAGAAAAGAAGCCCCCCCAGAAGCACTCCCCCAAGCGCCTTCCCCGGCAGTTTGGGGTAAAGAGCAAAATACCCCAGCGTGGTGACTCCCAGATAGATCACCGATGTGGGCAGTGTCAGTATGCTCATGACACCCCCTGCCGCCACTGCGCAGAGAGCGGGAATGAAAAATTTCTTTTCTCTGTGGTAAAGGAGCCCCCATGCGTAGAGGAGAAGCCCGAAAAGCTGGAGTTCATACCCCCGTGCCAGCTGGGAATATGCCGCCGCCGGAGCTGAACACAAAAGAAAAAGAGCGCTCCAGAACCCTGCCCCCCGGCTTCTGCCGAGTTTGACGCCGATGGGAACCATGAGCATGACCGCTGCGATCCCCGCAATGAGGCTGTGGAGCCTGATCCCCCACAAGGGCATTCCTCCAAGAATCGCAAACTTGACAAAGACCGAGTTCAAAGGCTGGTTGTTGGGGAGGGCGAGTTCGGTGAAAATGGCTTTGAGATCTCTGGTGGAAAAATAGGTCAAAGTCCATATCTCATCGTAGTCCAGAGCGGCAAAGAGATTGCTGACCCGGGTGGCTGCGGCAAAGAGGAACAGCAGCAGCAGGAGCTTTTGCCAATAAAGTTTCAAAAAACGTTTCACAGTTTCACCTCACGGGCTTTGATCCGGGTCTCCCGGTCAACTGCCAGGATCTCTTCAAGGGAAAGACCGTGAAGGCAGTTGTGGCTTTCCATGACTTTGCCGATGATGCGCCAGATGCCGCCGAAGGGGATCTGACGGTTGAGAAATCTTTCCACAGCGATATCGTTGGCGGCGCTCATGACTCCGGGGAGCGTGCCTCCTGCGAGCAAAGCTGTTTCTGCAAATTCAAAAGAGGGGAATTTCTCTCTGTCAGGCTCAAAGAACTCCATGACGCCCCCTGTGCGCCAGTCGTAGGCAGGGAAGTTGAAGTTCCCGCGCTCAGGCCAGGTCAGCGCCCAAGCGGTGGGCAGACGCATGTCGGGGACCGCCACCTGAGCGATGAGAGAGCCATCGGTAAGCTCCACCATGGCGTGGATCTTTGACTGGGGATGGATGATGACGCCCAGCTTTTCAGAGCCCACTTTGTAAAGACGGCTTGCCTCCACAAGCTCCAGAGCCTTGTTCATCATGGAGGCGGAATCAATGGTGATCTTTCTGCCCATGTTCCATGTGGGGTGGCGAAGAGCCTCTTCCACAGTGGCGTTGAGGATCTTTTCCTTCTCCCAAAGTCTGAAGGGACCTCCCGAAGCGGTGAGGATGATCTTCTTCACCTCATCGGGACGGCGCCCCTCAAGGCATTGCCAGACCCCGGCGTGTTCGCTGTCAACAGGGAGCAGCTGGCCGGGGCGGGCGATCTCCATGACCAGCTCCCCTGCCAGTACCAGCACCTCTTTGCTGGCGATGGCGACCTGTTTGCCGGCTTTGAGGGCGGCGATGACGGGCAGAAGTCCGTCGGCACCTGCCACGGCGCAGAGGACCACATCTGTTTCAGGGGCACATGCGGCTTCTGCCATGCCTTCGATGCCTGCCAGACAGCGGCACCGGGGGAGCAGTTCTTTGAGCTCATCATAGTGTGCGGGATCTGCCGCCACGGCACAGGGACAATCGAACTCCCGGCAGAGTGCCGCAAGTTCAGGCATTCTCGAAAACCCGCTCATGGCGGTGATGCGGAATTTTTCAGGGGCTTCACGGATCACATTGACAGCTGAACTCCCCACGGAACCTGAAGCTCCCAATATGACGACGTTCTTTCTTTTTTCTTTCATCATCTCACTCTTTTTTCAGCAGGAAACGTTCAAAGAATGCTCCTGTCAGAGGCGCACAGTCAGAGCCTCCGGAGCGTCCTTCTTCATAGACCAGCGCCGAGGCATAGGTCTTGTTTTTATACTTCACACAGGCGATGAACCAGGTGGTGACGATACGGTTTTCCCTGGGACCGGATTCAGCGGAACCGGTCTTGCCGCAGATCTCAAGCCCCTTCCGGCGGACACGTCTGCCGGAGCCGTCGGGGGAGTTGACCACCTTGAACATGGCACGGCGGATCTCTTCAATATGAGCAGGGGAGCCCGGCAGTCTGCCACCCTGCACAGGAGTGTGCTTCATCAGCTCTCTGCCCAGCTGATCGGTGACACGGTCGAGAAGATGGGGCTTGTACCAGATACCGCCGTTGGCAAAGGCGGCGGCGATGTTTGCCGCCTGCAGAGGGGTCACCATGACCATGCCCTGCCCAATGGAGATCAGTGCCGTATCAAAGGCAGTCCACTGTTTTTCCCAGCCCCGGTAGCGCCGTGCTTTGGCAGCTCTTGACGGAAGCAGTCCGCTGCGTTCTTCGATCTCAACTCCCGTGGGGCGTCCGATACCGGCGGATGCCATGACTTTGGCGATCTCCTCCATCTTCATATTCCGGGTACCCTGGATCATATAGGTGTTGCAGGAGTACTTGATGGCATCGCTCAGATCCAGCTCTCCGTGTCCGTAGCGGCTGGCACAGCGGATCTTTGCGTTGCCGACAGCGGCATAGCCGGGGCAGTTGATGAGTTTCTGCGGGTCGTGTCCGTTGTTGAGCATGGCGAGCGCCACCAGCACCTTCATGATGGAACCGGGGGTGTAGACACCTTGAGTCACACGGTTGAGAAGGGGGCGTCCCGGATCGTTCAGAAGCTCTCTGTAAAAATCTTCCGGGATGAAAGGGGAAAAACGCCTCAGATCGTAGCCGGGGGATGAAGCAGCGGCAATGATCGCTCCGTTTGAGGCATCCAGCACCACAAAGGCACCTCTGCGGCTGCCGAGAAGTTTCTGCGCCAGTCTCTGGGCCCGATAATCGATGGTCAGAAAGATGTGGTTGCCGTGACGGGGTTCATCCCTGCCGATGTGACGGTTGATGGCGTGTCCCACATTGTTGACCCGGATCAGAGCGTATCCGGGTTCTCCCAGCAATCCTCTGACGGTGGTCTCATTTTCCCCCGGATAATCAAAGGCACGTTCAGCGCCCTGTTTGCCCACTACATCGGGAACGTAGAGATTGAACTCCTTCCGGTCAGGGGAGGCTGCGGCTGAAGCGTTCCCCGTGTAACCGATGAGCTGGGGGGCAAAGTCCCCCTGAGGATAACTGCGCACATCTGCCCCCACCAGTTCCACGCCGTCGATGGTATTGGCGCACTCCATGGCTCTTGCCGCCTCAAGGGGAGTGAGATCCTCAAGGACGGTCAACGGCATGGCGGGCTGAGTGTAAAGATGCCGTGAGATCCTGCGTTTGGTCAGGGGATTGGGTCTGCCCACGGCGTGAGAGATATACCGGGCGGTGTTGAGCATGTGTTCGACGGTTTCCTGATATTTGCGTTTACGCATTTCTTCGGGGAAAAAGAGAAGCTGCCGGGTCCCGGTGTTTCCGGCGATGAGGACACCGTCAGAGGTGTGGATATTTCCCCGTCTTCCGGGCAGACGGATCCGTTTGATGGATTGGGTGGTGATGCGCTCCTGCCGTTCTTCAGAAGAGAGGAACTGCTCCTGATAGAGCCGCACGATAATGGCGATAAAAAGCACTCCCATGACCGCTGCCAGAAAAAAGATCCGGGTACTGACACCCAGTTTTTCCGCCGCCGGAGAAGGCTGGGAAGAATTTCTTTCTTTTTTATTGTTTTTTGGAGCCATTTTCAGATCAACCCTGTTTTTTTTTGCCGGAGCGTCCGGAACTTGAAGCGTTCTTCTTTTTTCTTGTGTTCCCCGATGTTGAGCCGGACTCTTTTTTCCCCTGGGGCGCCTTGCGCTCAGGAGCATCACTTTCTCCCTTGCGGCGGGAGATCAGTACTTGTATGACCACCGCACTGCAGAAAGAACTGACAAGATGATATTTGCGGGGAAACCTTCTGCCGTCGGCATATCCGTTGAAAAGCGCCATGAGAAAAACAGCAAGCACCCCGGTAATGACTCCTTTGAGCCCCCCCTTGAGCAGAGAGGAACGGATCTTGGAGCGGTCCGCCGCAAGGCGGACGATCAGCACAGTGAAGCCGGTCGCCAGAGCGGAACCCGGATATGACCGCCAATAGATGAGGTCCATGATCAGCCCTGTGAGAAATCCGCTCAAAAAGACATAAGGGAGAGGGAACTTTTCTGTGATCCTGTTGAGGACGCAGATACTGAAGGGGATCACCACATACCAGTTCCCTGCAAAAAGCTCCAGCAATACGGCAAAAAGCAGAGCCGCTGTACCATGAAGAATATTGATCATGGTCTTTTTATCACCTTTGCATCACGGGGCGGCACGGCGGAGCTTCTGCCGGTAATGACTACCAGAAAACGCAAGGTGTTGTAATCGGTGGTGAGTCTGAGGAAACCGGATTTCTGGGAGTCACCCCCGAAAAATTCGCCTCCTGAGTCCAGAGAGGACATTTCACCCACCTTGAGTCCGGCGGGAATGGCACGTTCAAAACCGGTGGTGGTCACCGCCTGCCCCCGCTGAAAAACATACTCTCTGGGAAGCAGTCCCACGGGAACTTCCCGGAGTGTGGCTGAGCGTTCACTGACGTTGAGGAACCCTACCACATTGGTACTGCCGATCCGGACCGAAAGACGCAGTGCACGGTTGCCCAGAACCAGTACCTGAGCACGGTTGGGTTCGACTTTGCCGATGACTCCCACCAGATTCCGGACTCCCGGGGTGCGGATCTCTATGACCGCATCACCCGGCGCAATACCGTGGCGGGAGCCGTGGGCGATGGTGAAAGAGCTCTGCCAGGCGTAAGGATCACGGAGCAGGACTTCGGTGTGGACATAGTTCCAATTCCGGGGAGGGATCAGATTGAGATAGCTCCTGAGACGGCGGTTTTCCTCCAGAAGCGCCAGCGCCAGACCGCTGCGGCTTTCAAGGTCCGCATTGTGGCGGCGCAATGTTTCGATCTCTTTTGCCAGAGTGATCCTGTCGTGGAGCAGCAGTGTCTGGTCCGAGAGGGCGGCGTTCCCCGCATGTGCCAAAAGCAGGTAAGGACGGAAAAATCCTCCGGCGCCCCGGCTGATGCGGGGAGCCCACCAGCGGTAGCTCACGGCGGCAGCTCCCACGAAGAGCACGATGCAGATCCCCGGAAGCCACAACCGCCGGAAAAGTTTTTTGTTTTCAGCCATAGATGTATCGTTCCATATCGTTAAAAAATTTCATATTCCGGTGTAATACTCCTCCATGCGGTCCAGAAAGCGGCTGCTTTCCGGGGGGATGATGGTGCCGGGCTGACCGTTGGTCGTGAGGGATCTTTTCCACATCCTGACCGGCTGGTGAGTTTCACTTTGGAGCTTGTCAAGAGCCGCCCCTCTGGCAGCGTAAGATCGGCAGAACTTTTCCAGCTGTGCCAGAGCGCCTCTGAAGTCAGGTTCAAACGCAGGACTTTTTCCCAGCAGAAGAGCGGCATCATGGAGCTGCCGGAGCCGGGGTCTGAATCCCGAAGGCAGCTTCACCGACTGCCGGAGCAAAGAGGACCCGAATTGCCTGCAGATCTCTTGACGCATAGGGTGTTTGAGCACTTTTGCAGGCAGCTGGGAGGCGGAAGCCGTTTCGGTCAGACCGTTGGGTTCATTCATGTGATCCAGCCTGGGGATCTCCACTGTGAGCATACGGGAAAGCTCCTGCTCCGCCAGTTCAGGGGGCAGAAGATTGAAGTTTCCCCAGATCATCGGAACAAGTTCCTCACTTTTCAGCTCTCCGGCAAGAAGTTTTTCCGCAGCGCCCCTGAGCTCTTCGGCTTTCCCTCTGAATCCCCGGCGGCGGAGCAGTTCCAGCAGAAGCCGGGCGTGGTCATCAAACCATTCGTTGGCGGTACGGTCCCTCTCATCGACCCGGTGTTTCAGTATCTTTTTAAGATCCGGCACCTGTCCGTGGCGCAACACCGCTTCTATGGAGCTGAGGCGGCGGTTGTTCCCCAGAAAACGGCACTCGTTTGCGGCAGCCCTTTCCCGGTGCCTGAAGGCGCCGCAGAGAAAAAGGGGCAGGCGGAATCCTGCCGGGGCTTTGCCCCAGGCGTGGAGCATGGCGCCGCCCGCTTCGGCGTAAAGTGTGAGACTTTCCCTTTGAAGGCGGAAAAAATCCACTTGCAAGACATTCCCGGAAGCCGCTTCAGGAGGAGTCCCCCTGCCGGTGATGTCGATGGTCAGAGGGCTCTTGGGATAGGGGGTTTTAGGGAAAAGTTCTTTGAGAAACTGTTCCAGACGGCGCAGAGGGGTGCTGGCAGAAAGAGGGACCTCAGAAGAAGAGCGGTAGATAATGACCGTTTCCGCTCCGCTGCAGGGGAAAAGGAGTGCTGCAGTCAGCAGAAAAAGAAAAAATGATTTTTCAGCCAATGTTTTCACGAAAAAATTCCTGTAGATATGACATAAAGAAAATATATCATTGAAAGAGCATAAAGGCAAGGGGAGAGTACCGCAGGTAAAGAAAAATTTTCCATTTTTTATCTGAAACTCCTTTATGGAAAGAGGGGGGCGCTTGTAAAAAGAACAATTTATGATTATATTATAGAAATGTACTTTTCTCTGCGGCGTTCAATTGAATTGGGAATGGCTGAGAGAAAGATTTCAAGATATTCCCAAAGGAGTCAAATTTGCTATGAGCAGCAACAACCGGATCTATGCCATCAACACGGTCGCCGCCCGTCCTGTTCCGGGACCGGCACCCGCTAAAAACGTCGATATCTCTTTTTACGGCGAAGATGTTTTCAACGGCAATGCGATCCGACAATATCTCCCCAAGGATACTGCTGAGAAACTGCTGCTGACCATTACCGAAGGCGCTCCCCTTGATCCTGCTATCGCAGGCGATGTTGCTCACGCTATGAAAGAGTGGGCAATGGCACGGGGCGTCACCCACTTCACCCACTGGTTTCAGCCCCTGACAGGCGGCACTGCTGAAAAGCACGATGCCTTCCTCGAAGGAACGGGCATGGCACAGGCGATCATGACCTTTTCAGGTAAAAATCTGATCATGAGCGAACCTGATGCTTCAAGTTTTCCCTCCGGCGGACTGCGCTGCACCTTTGAGGCACGGGGATACACCGCCTGGGATCCCACCAGTCCCGCCTTCATAAAACGTCATGCTCAGGGAGCCACTTTGTGTATCCCCACGGTGTTCTGCTCATATACAGGGGCGGCGCTTGACCGCAAGACGCCTCTGCTGCGTTCCATACAGGCGCTCCGGAGTGCTGTGAAGCGTTTCATGCGCTGTTTCGGCAAGGATGAGTGCAATGTTCAGCTTTCTCTGGGGGCAGAGCAGGAGTATTTCCTCATCGACCGCAACTTTTATTTCCAGCGTCCTGATCTGGTCCAGACCGGGCGCACCCTTTTCGGCGCCCCCCCACCGAAGCACCAGCAGCTTGAAGATCACTATTTCGGCTCCATCCGCCCCCGGGTCCTCAACTTCATGACCGAGGTGGAGCAGGAGCTCTGGAAACTGGGCATCCCTGCCCGTACCCGGCACAATGAGGTGGCTCCGGCACAGTTTGAGCTGGCACCCATGTATGAAGAACAGAATCTGGCGGTGGACCACAATATGCTGGTCATGGAAATACTCCGCCAGGTCGCAGAACGCAACGGTCTTGTCTGTCTGCTCCACGAAAAACCCTTTGCCGGAGTCAACGGCTCAGGCAAGCACAACAATTGGTCCATTTCATGTGACGGCAGACAGCTTTTTGATCCCGGTTCAAATCCTGAGGAAAACGCTCTCTTCCTGACGGCACTGTGTGCGATCATCCGGGCGGTGGATCTTCACAGCGACCTGCTCCGCACCACCACCGGCGCCGCAGGAAACGATCACCGTCTGGGCGCCAATGAAGCCCCCCCTGCCATTACTTCCATCTTTCTGGGGGAACAGCTCACAGGCATTCTGGATACTCTTGAGTCAGGAGCTCCCGCAGGCAGATCCGGCGGCAAGCCGGGGCGCATGAAGATCGGCGTGGACACTCTTCCGGTGCTCCCCCGTGATGCCACAGACAGAAACCGTACCAGTCCCTTTGCCTTTACGGGGAACAAGTTTGAGTTCCGAGCCCCCGGTTCCAGCCAGTCCTGTTCCGGGGTGAATATGATGCTCAACACCATCGTGGCGGAGTCTTTTGACTACTTTTCTGAAAAACTTGAACAGTTCCCGCGGAAAAATTTCAACGAAAATCTCCAGAAACTTTTGAAAGAGGTCTATTCCGCTCACAAACGGGTGGTCTTCAACGGCGACAACTACTCTGAAGCATGGGCAAAAGAGGCGGAAAAACGGGGGCTTATCAACCTCAACAACACCCTCGATGCCCTGAAACCCCTCAAATATGATGCCAATAAGAAACTGATGGCGCACTATGGGGTCCTCTCTGAAGAAGAGATGGATTCACGCTATGAGGTGTTCCTTGAGGAATACCGCCGGAAAATACGCATCGAAGGAGAAGTGGGGCTCGAAATGGCTCGCAGCACCATACTTCCTGCCGTTTCAATTGAACTGGGCAGCGCTGTGGAAACTTTGAACGCTTTGGGGAAATATCCCGGAAAACGTGCCATGGAACGGACCGTCAAGGCGCTGGGCGAAGGGCTGGATGCCCTTTCCGACAACTGTATCGCTCTTGAAAAAGCCATTAAAAAAGATGATTGTGCCGCCATCATCACCGCTCTTGAGGCGACCCGGGCAAGTGCCGATGCCCTTGAAGCGGTCCTTGATGACAAGGCGTGGCCCATACCCAAATACCGTGAGATCCTTTTTGTCTACTGAAGGAGCTGGAGATTTTATGGAAGATCAAAGGAGCATTCTTGAAGATTTGAAAAGACGTTATCCTGTTCTTGAAGCGTGTATCCCTGCCCTTGAAGAACTGGTCAGCACTGTGACTGCCTCATACCGTCAGGGCGGTACATTCTTTGTTGCCGGTAACGGCGGCAGCGGGGCTGATGCCGATCACATCTGCGGCGAACTCCTGAAAGGGTTCCGTTCCCGCAGAGAGCTTGCGGCAGATGAAAAAGCTGCTTTCAGCGCCCTTTTCGGTGCGGAAGGGGAAAGAATCGCCAATGAGCTTCAGGGGGGACTCCCTGCGGTGTCGCTTCTTTCACACCCCGGATTGAATACTGCGTGGCTCAACGATGCTGAGCCTCTGGATCACTTTGCCCAGCAGCTCTGGGCTCAGGGGCGCAAAGGGGATGTGTTCCTCGCCATTTCAACAGGGGGCGGATCAGAAAATCTGCGCCGTGCCCTCATGACGGCAAAAGTCAAAGGGATCAGAACGTTCCTTTTGACCGGGAACCGTCACGGAATATGTGAAAAGTACGCTGATGTTTCCATCTGCGTGCCTGAGAAAGAAACCTATAAAATACAGGAACTCCATCTGCCTGTCTACCACGCTTTCTGTGCGGCGGTGGAGTCAAACTTCTGGGAGTTGACATGTTAAAGTACCGTCTCATCAGTTTTCCATTGCTCATTGCTCTGGGTGCCCTTATTTTCTGCTGGAAAGAGGGGGGCAGTTACATCTACACCGTCGTTGCGCCTCTGGCGTTGGGAGTGGCAGTCTATGAGGCTGCTGCCATGGTGAAAAACATCAATGTGCCCACATTCCCCAAAGTCACAGGCATCATTGCTGCTCTGGCGGCTCTGGGAGTACTGAATCACGCCTGGCTTCTGGATCAGCTCTCTCTTGCGCAGAAGATCGACATGCTTTTCTGCGTACCGGCACTTTTTCTGGTACTGCCGGCTCTGGCTCTGGCGTTCCGCAAAGAGGGGTTTCTTGAGAAACTTCTGGGCTCTGCAGGAGTGCTTCTGGGCTTCGGCGTGCCGCTCCTGACTGCGGTAAGCTGCTGGCTGCTGGTTCTGCCCTTTGAACTTGTTTCTGTCTTCAAAGGCAGTCAGATTTCAGCCATGCTCTTTTTGATCGCTGTTTCCAAGTCCATGGATACAGGCGGCTATATCTTTGGAATGCTTACCGGGAAATATCTCCCCGGCGGCAATCACAAGATCGCTCCTTCTGTCAGTCCCAAAAAGTCCTGGGAGGGATTCGCAGGCGGTATGGTGCTCACGGTGCTCGCAGCCTGCTGTTTCCATTGGTGGGGCGGATTGAAGCTCAACTGGTGTATTGTCACCGGCGTGGTGCTGGCAGTGGGAAGCTTCTTCGGTGATCTGACTGAATCGGCACTCAAACGCCGCTGCGGCATCAAGGATTCAGGGAACTACATCCCCGGCATGGGAGGGGCTCTTGATGTCCTTGACAGCTTTATCTACAATGGCGCACTGCTTATGATCATGGCGTGCGTGTTCTACAGCAGATTCTGAACCTTTCCCTTCAACCGGGAATAAGTAAAACAAAAGGGTTGTTGCAAAAACCTCAAAAAGGTGAGCAACAGCCCTTGTTTCTTTTCCCGGATCCTCAAGGTTTATCCAACGACCTTTATCGGGAACAGCACCTACCTTGAAAGATTCAGCTGCTCTTTGAGACCAGAGGGGATATGTTCGTCAAGGGTCCTGCCCACGGAATTCTTCCAGTTGCGGCACGCATTGTATGCTCCGGCGTCAATGGCAGCCTGGATCACTTCAATAGATTGACGTGTCCGGATCAGGAACAGCAGCAAGGGCGTTTTCTCGTACCAGCCGTTGTGGGTGATCCAGAAGCGTTCCGGATCATCACCAGAAAGGTATTCTTTGATGAAATCGGGAGTTATATGAAGCTGCCGGAAAACAAAGCGGAACCTGCTTTGCATGATGCGGGGAGGACATTTGGCAAAAAGCATCAGTTTCCCCTGATCGGAAAGGCTTGATGACCGGGAAGCACTGAAATACATGAGCAATCTGGACCACTGTCTTGCATCCAATTTGTGCAGATGGTGTGCTATGGCAGGAATCAGCTCCTCCACATTGATGCGGCTTCTGTTAGTCATGAGAAGAGAGCTTAAGCAACCGAAATACCCGCCTTTTGAAACAGGGGCGTTTATATCAGCCCCTTTATCCAGCAGAAGCTGAATGATCCTGACGGTGTTTTCTGTACTCTTTTGTTGTTCCCCCGGGGAGGAGGGTCTGCACATAAGAGGATGCATCCCTGCAGCATCACGCAGGTTCGGATCGGCGCCGTTGGAAAGCAGAAACTCCACTTGCTGCACATTGCCGTTTTGACATGCCAGTGTCAACAGGCTTCTGCAGCCGGGAAGTACCTGGTCGGGGGTGATTTTTCCTGTTTTCAATGCTTTTCTGACAGCTTCGATATCTCCTGTTTTCCATTTTTCAAGAACAGCAGCAAGCCCCATCAGATCGGCGGGACGTTTTCCCCGTGTTGACCGGAGCGCCGGGTCGGCTCCTGCCGCCAGAAGAAGATCACGGTATTTTGATCCGTTTGTCAGAAGATAGGTTTTGTGTAAAGCTGTTTCCCCGTTGGAGTCGCGCACATTGGGATCGACCCCGCAGGCAAGGAGAAAGAGTACGATATCGTATTTTTCCATGAGGAGAGCTTTGAAAAGATACTCCTTTTTCAAATTTGCTCCATCCATAAACAGATACGCTATGTGTTGGAGATCATCCTCTGAAAGTCTGTACGCTCCAAAGAACAAATCCATTGTTTGCTGCAGCATTTTTGCGGGCAGACCGTATTTCACAAAATTTTTTGTCAATAAACTCAAATAGCTGACCGGCGGCTGAAGTACTTGAGGATCCGGATAACGGTTCATTACAGCCTGAAGCAGCAGGGCGAAATCTGTTGCGTAAGAATAATTCCGGTGGAAATAGCGCAGAAGGGGCGCAGATTCGTAATAGCGAAAACTGTTTTCTCTTTTCCCATTTTTATATGTCGTAAACCAGGCGAGGCGTCTGACTTTGAGATTGGGGTCAACATTTCTGTTTTCCAGAACGGCGACTGTTTTCCGGCAAGCGGCATCAAGCTTTGCTTTGTCATTTCTGTGCTGATACCATGTTTTGATCAGTTCTTCGACTTCCAGAGCGGCACGCCTGGTCTGTGTATCGCTGTACTGTCTGTTTTTTGCCTCAAGGATGCGCTTGTTGCGCTGTGTCATGGTTTCAACACGCTTTTCCCATCCTTCCAGAATATCAGCGGCAGTATCCACAATGGCATTGCGGGCATCCCGTTGAGAGAGTGAGACACTTGCATTTCTGCGGGCACGCACATTTTTCACAGCGGCACGATAGCGTTCCAGATTTTCCCTGCTGCATTTGAGAGCCTGATCAAGATCAGCATTATTGCCGGGGTGGGTATAACTCCATTGGATCAGTTCCCCCTTTGATGAAGTTGCAGCAGGTGCAGTTGCAACGGGTGCAGTTGCGGCAACTGCAGATGGGGCAGGAAGTTTTTTTGCTTTCTCAGTGACTTGAGATACGGGGAGGCTTCGGGCAGCGGTACGGCGTGTTTCCGGGGCGCTGCCGCTTTCAAAGATGATCCTGTCAGGCAGTCTCTGACTGCCGGTCACCAGCGCAGCACGCTGTAAAGGCTGCTGCGGTTTCAGTTGAAGCGATTGACTGCTCACCGCCAGGTAGTCGATCTTTCCTTTGAATGACTGTCTGATAATAGCAGAGTGGAAACGCAATGTCGATAACTTGTTTCCGTAAGTCTGATGGGAAAAGAGGTAGGAACCCAGAAGAAGATCTCCTGAAACAAGGTCGAGTCTGTTTTCCGGATGATTCAATGAAAGAGTAAGATTCATCCATTTTCCCGGTTTGACTTTGATCCCGGTATCAGTGTAGTATCCGCAATAGGCAAGTCTGACAGTTCCTTCGTAAACAAACAACTCTGCCCCGTTATAGGTGAAGATGGCAGAGGCATCTGTTCTGTCAAGAGCAAAGTTCAAAAACACGCTCCAGTTTTCAGCACCTCTAAAAACACCGCTGTAACTGACGATTTGTCTGCTTTCTGACAGATCAAGAAGCCCCTGCCGGAACATTTCAGGCCTGCTCCCCCAGAAATTACTTAAAGGAGCACTCTGAAAATCCCGCTCTTCAAGGAACTTTTTGCTCAAAGGCTTTTGCAGTGCGACTTTAGTGTACAGGAAAATATTTTTATAGCCATGTTTCACAGGCTGCATTTCTCTGTTGGGCAGGGGGATCAGAGGATGCAGGGAATTGAGACGATTTTTCACTTTTCCCCATCGGTAGATCTCCTCACTCCCCGGAGTACCCTGAGCCCGGGCATGAAGAGTTCCCGGAGCGGGCTCCCCTTTCTTTTTTCCCGTTACCGTATCCCTGAGAGATTGGAGGTATGTCATGTAGTTGAGGGGTTCTTCCTTATGGTAACGCAGGTAAAAGTAATATGCGTGTACTGCTATCACAGCAAGGAGTATGATCGTCAAAGCCAATTTCAAGGCTTTGGAGCATACTCCCAGTGAAAGACGGCAGGCAGATTTGGATTTCTCCAACAGATCCGGTTTGATCTTCGTATTCAGAGTGAAGATCATGGTGGTCGTGATCTCGCTGAACACCCTTCTCAGATGTACAACAGGTGAGGACTCCCCCGCTCTGCTGCGGACTTTTTCGACAGCCTCAATCAGTTCATCTGTGTTCTGGAACCGTTCTGCAGGCTTCTTTTTCATCATCTTTTCAATAAGATTGATGAAAGCTCCGGAGAGATCAGGGCGGAGCTCACGCAGAGACACCGGTTCCTTCTGCATGGTGCTGAGGATCACCGCAACAGGAGTATCTCCTTCAAAGGGGAGCTGACCGGTCGCCACGTGGTACATGGAGGCACCCAGAGAAAAAATATCAGAGCGGATATCGACCATGTGGGCAGCCTGACACTGCTCCGGCGAAGCGTATCCCGGAGTCCCGATGGTGGATTGCTCCATGGTCAGAGTCAGATCGCCTGCCTGATGGTTGCTTTCCATCTTGGCGATCCCCAGGTCCATGAGTTTGTAAACACCCTCATTGGTGTACATGATGTTGCTGGGTTTGATGTCACGGTGGACGATCTTCGCATTTTCGATCTCTTTGAGCGCAGAGCTCATGGAAACAAGGATCTCAAGGAGCTCATGTTCTGACAGTTCGCTTTCGCAAAGGATATCGTGAAGCGTTTTTCCTTCAACGTATTCCATTGCAAGAAAGAGATGGCCTGTCTGAAAATCGCTTCCGGCATCAAAAACTTTGACGATATTGGGATGAGACAGGCTGTGGGTCAGTTTGGCTTCCCGGACGAAGCGTTTGATGAAAACAGGATTGTTATCCTGATCGAGACTGTGCTGCATCAATTTCAGGGCGCACTGCTGCTTGAGCAGCAGATGTTCTGCAAGGTAGACTTCAGCCATACCGCCCCGTCCCAGCAGACGGATGATACGGTATTTGTCAAAGAAGTCACCATCCTGAAGCATCTGCTTCTTTTCGGGGACCACCACAAAGTCGCCGATGGTCGTCCCGGTTCCCGTCAGTTGGGAAAGCCGGTCATTTTGTATCTCTGCACCGCACTTGGGACAGGCATTTTCACTGTTCCCCAGCATGGAAAGGGGGATCTTGAGTTTTGAACGGCATCCGTTGCAGATGACCAGAGCGTAGTAGCTGCTGCTGGGGGATGTCGTGCCGCATTGCGGACAACTGATATCTGCGGGAAACTCATCTCCATCATGTTCATAATGGAATCGGTGACCGCACTGCGGACAGTCAAGTACGTGTTCAAACATGGATTTTCCTTTCCTGCCCTTTCTGTCAGTAGCGGTCTAAAAGGGCGTTGATTTCACTCAGCAGTTCTTCGTAGGAAGAGTGTCTGGCAGCGCAATCCCGCTGCATCATTTTGCGGATCATTGTCATACATTCAAATGAACAGCTGCCTTTGAAACTTTCTTCCGGCGGCGGAGAGTATGCAATGGTGTTGTTGAAGAAATCCATCATGGTATTGCCGCCGGTGGATTGGTGACCCGTAAGCAAAAAGAACAAGGTCGCACCAAGAGAATAAATATCTGAACGGAAATCTGCATTCCTGAAGTCGGTAAAATGCTCGGGACTCATGTAACCGGGAGTTCCCAGTGTGGAACTTGCCATGGTGATCAGTGACGTTTCTGCACTGTGATCGCACTGCTTGGAAAGACCGAAGTCCAGAAGTTTGACCTGAGAATTTTTATCGACCATGATATTTTCAGGTTTGATATCCCGGTGGATAATGGAAAAATTGTTCCAGATGTCCTGAAGGGCCCGTGCCACTTCATAAGCGATAACAAGCACATTATATTCATCAAAATTGCAGTCAGCCGCCAATTGTCTGAGGGTGTGACCTTCCACATACTCCATAATGATATAGGTATCGCTCCCGGCTTCCCAGTAGTCCATGATCTTTGCGACACGCTTGTTGGCTGAGATGGAACACAAAATATCCGCTTCGCGGCGGAACCGCTTCTGCCCCGTTCCGGTGGGACGGGTCAAAACCTTGAGCACATAACGCACTGAAGGATCGGAAAGGGGATAGCAAAGAAAAATGGAACCGCTGCCGCCGCCGTTAAGGTAGGAAAGGATGCGGTACTTGTATGCCACCACACTGCCGGGTTCAATTACTGTAACGACCTTTTTGGTGTAACGGCACGCCGGGCAGCGCAGAAGCTCAACGTTATCCCAATCGGGCTGCAGCTTTTGACTGCAGACGGGACAGTTTCCGTAATCGGGAAGATTACTTCCGGGTTCAATTATAACCGTCTTGTCACTATCAGACATGGCAAATCCTCAAAACTTTGTGCCGGTGATTTTTCCGGAGGAAAAGACAATACCAGCCGGGAGATTTTCCGGAAAATCCCCCGGCATAACAATCAGGATCAATAAATAACGACATAATATAGCATGTCAATAAGCAACTTTCAAGCTTTTTTTGTCTATTTTCTCCTTATGGAAGCATACTTTACACAACAAAAGGGGCAGGGACTCGCCCTGCCCCTCAAGAGGGAGTGGATTTTACTTTTTGACTTCCACCAGTTTCAGGTCATCAAACCAGACCGTCCCTGTGGCACGGAAGAGGTAGAGACGCATGTAGGAAAGATTTTTTTTGTTCTCTTTGGGTGTGGTGAAGATCCACCCCTGACGGGTCCAGGGCATGTTACCGGTGTACCAGTTGCGGGGATACCACATATTTGAGGGAGAGGCGATGTTGACTGCCGCGCCGCTGATTTTGCCGGTTTTCTGCACATTTTCCATCTTGATCTGGAATGTGAGCTTATAGGTGGTGCCGGGCTTGAGCGCGGGCTTGAAAAAGAAAGTCACTCCCAGCGCCTGTTTGCCATCTTTTGAGGTGATCTTCAGGGATTTGCCCCCCACGCGGTAGGTGGTCGTATCCAGAGAGACATTGCCCTCCTTCACCGCCTTGCCGTCTGCGTACCAGACCTTGCCGAAGACCCTTCCCGCAGCAGGTGCTGAGAAATCACCGTTTTTGATGAGGTTTTCAACTTTGGGGAGTTTTTCTGCAAAGACGAAGATACCGAAGTTTTCAAGGTCGTGGAAATTTTTCAGGTAGGGAGACCAGCTGAAAATATCAGCCTTGTGCCGGAGCACCCGGTATCTGCCGATGTTGGCAACGAACTTGGCAGGATCCACTTTCCCCAGATCGGCAAAGGGGATAAAGAATTCAAGTTCCCAGTGATCTTTGCCCACAGCGGTTTTTGCGGCGGCTTTGGAGTTCCACTTCAAGTCAGTAGTGCCTTTGGCGCCGTGTTTGGTGATCTTTGAGTCATAGATCACTCCTTTGGAGTTGACGATGAAGTGGTAGTAGACCTTCCGGTCGCCGGAGGGATTGAGGAAGAATTCAACCACAGAGTCCTGCCACAATCCGGGATTGTCTCTGCCGGTGCGCTCCGTGACCATGGCGGGCAGATCATTTTCGCCGCAGCGGACCTTGAAATAGATATTCTTTTTGTCACGGAGGACCTTGAAAGAGGTGCGGACATCGGATTTGTCTTTCTTGCCCCAGGGGACAAGGAAACTTTCAGGAGCCTTTGACCACGCTTTTGCATCAGGAGCTCCCGCAACGGGAAGAACAGTGTAACGCCAGTCATCCACAGCGGAACGGGTGGCAAAGTATTTGGCGGAACCGGACTTGATCTGTCCAAGAAGATAACGGTCAAAGTATTTGATGCGCTTCACAGCCATCTTGTCTTTGGCAGCAAGTTTCAGCCCTTGAGCGATAAGGGCGTCAAAGCGCTTGAGCTGGGCGGGGGAATAGAGTTGTTCCCAGACTTCATAGTCCGAAGGAGGCACTGCGTTGGAGCCCAGAGGGGTTTCAACGATGCGCCCTGCGATCTTGCCGATCCAGATATTTTCCATGGTCTCAAAGAGCTCAGACATGGGTTTTGCGGCTTTGCCGAACATGAGAGTGTAAAACTCATCAAGGAGCTTGTCGGCATCGGTGTTATTGTCCCACGCCACCTTGCCGAAGGCGTAGTAGTTGAGGAAGGCAAGGATCCAGTGGTCGGTTTCGGACTCCATGAAGGAGCCGCTCAGATCATTTTTATGCCGTGAGAAGTAATTGATGATGGCACGGGGAGTTGAAGGGGGCACATTGGGGAGCTCCAGACCGCCGTACTTGTAGACGGCGCTCCAGGTCCAGGGCTTGTGGCCGGTTTTCTTGTACCATGCGGCGATACGGGCGTCGTGGGCTTTCCGGGCTTTGGGGTTCTTGTCGCCCCAGGGACCTTGAGCGGAAACCATGACAAGGAGATTATCAGGGAGCTTCAGTTTGGTGACTTCAGCGTAATGGGCGTAGGCAAGAGCGGTGACGTAGCCCGGGATGTTGTTCTTTTTCAGTCGGGTCGCAATGTCGATGATAAGATCCCAGACCAGATCGGCACGCTCAAATTTTTTGCAGTTGGGGCAGAGGCAGTCTCTGAAATGGTCTTTGGGCATGATGTTGAAAAAGCCTTTGCGGGCGATGCTGTGATCCCAGCGGGTAAGTCCCCGGCTTTTTGCAGGTTTTCCGGTGAGCCATGCTTCGGCATCTTTGTAGAGTTCGTTTCTGAAATCGGGATTGGTGAGGCAGAGGTTGCCGCAGACAGAAGAGCCGGGATCGAGGTAGCGTTTCCCTGTGGGGCCCAGAGCGAAAAAGTCGGGGCGTTTTTTGGCGAAACGCTCAAGGAACTGCAATCTTTCAAGGCTGTGGCAGACGGGGATGTAGAAGCTCTGATAGCGCATACGGCGGTACTGGCGCCACATATTATCCTTGTGAGGGACTTCCGGGAACCATTTGGCTTTGGGACCGGGATAGATGTTGCGGCGGGGGGAATCCGGACGGTCGAAAATGTTGATCTCAGGGAGTTTCAGGTCAGGGTGTTTCGGAATGATGGTTCCGATCTCCCCCGGAAAGTAGAAGCGGATACCCAGGAACTGTTCCAGAAATCCGTAGACCCCCATGAGGGTGCCCCGGTCGCCGTCGCCCCAGCCCTGTCCGAAAGGCCGGGGATCATCCTTACCGGCGATGAAGATATTGTTGCCCTGAGTGCGGATGATATAGCCTTCGCACCAGGTCTTTTCAGGATCCACACCCAGTTTCCGCAGTTGGGGGGTGTCCCCCAGAAAGATCTTGCTGAGCGCCTTGCCGGGCTTTCTGACCACAGGGACCTTTCCCCCAAGAGAAACTGACAGAAAGTTCTGCAGCTCCTCAGCAGCGACCCGGACTACGGGAACCGCTCTGGGGGAAATCACGATCTCAACGCAGGGCTTCCCCTTGACGCTCAGGGGGATCGTGGCTTTTTTCCCCACCTTGATCTGCCGGGCGGGGGGATTTTCGGCAAGAACACGTTTCCCGTGTTCAAAGTTTCCCACGGCGGCACCGTGGACGAAAGAGACCGCTCCCAGAAGCAGCAGCAGTGATGTGATTTTTTTCATTTTGACCTCTTCTGTTTTGAGGCAATTTCAAAACTCCTCAAAATTGTCAAAGCGCCCTCGCTTCGATCTGTTAAAGGGAGCGTTTTCGGCTGTTACCTTGCAGGTAGCAGCCCTTGTCACGGCATAGCCTTGGCGACGCCGGATCAAACTACCCTTTACAGCTCTTTGCGAATGGCATCTTTGCCATTTTTTGAATGACTTTTGAAATTACCTCGTTTTTAAATTTTATGTCAGTTACGGTACAGTTTGTAAACCTTTGCAGGATCGCTGATATTGTCTCTGAAGCACCAGTTCCACGATGTCCAATAGGAAGCACTGCGGTAGGTGGTGGGGAATTCGGAGCGTTTGCGGTAGGCGACATGTCCGTCAACGTGGAGAAAGTTGGCGCCCCCCGTGTGACGCAGAGAGATGCTTTCGCCGGTCGTTTTCTGGGTCACATCGCTGTCGTAGCTCAAGTAGCGTCCGCCGTTGCTGTCAGCCATAAAGAAAAGTTTGGAAGGAAACTGGATCATATTCAGCTTGGGGTATCCCGCCTGCTGGGTCTTTCCGCGGCTGTAAAAGGCGTGGCAGACGGCAATGGAACAGAAGAAAAGATTATCTTTGCTGATAAGTCCCTGTGCCGCCAGAGCGTTAAATTCGTCAAGTGAGGCTCCGGGGCAGACAAAACGCCCTTTGTAATACTTGTTTTCCCTGTTGTTTTTATCCCAACCCCCTAAATACTCTTCAACCCATTCCCCCGCATGAAGGTAGAGGGAGGGATCATAGCGGTAAAGGACCGAGTTGTGACGGCGCAGAGGACCGCCCTTTTCCACCTGATGAGGCATGAAGCCGTTGTTGCTTTCGGCGTACTGCAAGGCGACCATGCCCAGCTGTTTGAAGTTGTTCACACAAGCCCCTGTCTGAGCACGCATCCGTGCCTGCTGCAAGGCGGGCAGCAGCATGGCGGCAAGAATAGCGATGATCGCAATACTTTCACGCTCAAAAAACTCATTTTTTCTGCTGTTTTCTGCCATTTGAGTATTTTCTTTTTTTAGAGAAAAGTACATTACAATCAAAAACGAGATGTTACCTTGTTTTGAAAATTACTTCAAACAAGATTAGACTTTGTCTTATTACAACAAACATCATTACAGAATTATTGTCAAAT
>JAFTIE010000139.1 GCA_017457065.1 Lentisphaeria bacterium | reverse complement strand
TGTCAAAGCGCCCTCGCTTCGATCTGACAAAGGGAGCGTTTTCGGCTGTTACCTTACAGGTAGCAACCTCAAACTACCCTTTGCAGCTCTTTGCGAATGGCATCTTTGCCATTTTTTGAATGACTTTTGAAATTACCTCCTAACGTATGACCGATACCCCCCAGTACTGAGGCAAAAAAAAGAACTGGTGCCTGCCTTTTGAGGTGCACCAGCTCTTTGGTTTTTTGGGAATTTACTTCACAAAGAAGGGGTTGGAAATCAGATGGGCGTTTCTGCCTCTGAGTTCCAGGTGGAAATAGGGGGCGTCTTTGTACTGAGCGATCTCAATGGTGCGCTCAAGAGCAGTGGTCCCGGCAGGGAATGTTTCGCTCATGACCACCTTGTCACCCGCCCAGAGCCGCAGTTCAGTGAGCTCCTCAGGAGCAGTGAAGGCGCACTTGATACCCTGTGCCAAGGCTTCGGCAGGCACAGTGTCTCCCGGGAGATATTCACCCAGAGCAACGGAGGCTGTTTCAACGCCGAATCCCGGCATGACGTGCCCGGCTTTGACCGCTTTGACCAGATTTTCTCTGGTGATGTCGCCATCGTAACAGATGAAGTTGCACACAGGATTCCTGCGGAGCCGGGCAATGCCCCACATATCCACAGAAGCCATCAGTGTGATGTGTGAACCCTCCATCCACGCCTTCTGCACCGGATTTTCAGAGAAGGGACGGTTTTCGATCCTGTCGGGTCCCCGGCGGGCGAAATCCCAGTCGTAGATATCCACAGCGTCAAAGTCGTATTTGCGCCAGTATTCATCATCAGGATGGGTGGCACATGAGGCGCCTCCTTCCTTTTTGATGTGTTCCAGAGCGGTCCGCACATATTCATCCACATCGCCATCGTCAAAAAGGGAGCGGGTGAAACGGTTGTAACAGCTGCGCACACCCATGGCGAGCATGTGATAGGCATTCTGGCTGATGGGGTTCTGAAAGTTGAAGGGATGGTACTCCATGCCGGGAAGAAGTGTCACTTTGTCATCGCTGTACTTTTCGTAGTCAGGAGCATCGTGATAGCTCAAGGCATCCTTGAAACCCAGCACCGCCGCGTCAAATTTCAAATAACGCATGGCGGCGTTGATGTCCGCAAGAGTGTTGTCGGCAGCGTACCAGTCAAGAGTGTGCAAATGGGTGATGGTCTTTTTCCATGCCTTCCCGGCAGAGATGTTTTTGGCACGGGGAGCAGGGGGAACCACAGTTTCACCTTTACGGAAACTTTCAAAGTAGTTGACCGCGTTTTCGCAGTAACGCTCCCAGAACTTCATCACCCGGTCGCCTTCGGCAGGGCGCACTTCGGGGAAGAGGATCTGATTCCAGAGGAAAAGTCCCTTGCCGTACTTCATCTGCATGACAAGGGCGCTGTTGTCGGGCATCGCCGCATCCATGAAACTGCCGAGGATCTCCCACTTTTCCACATTGGTCATTGCAGACAATGCAGTGGTCCTGACTGTGGCGGGGGCATCGTGCATACCCACAGCTTCAAAGCTGTCGGCGGCAAGCTCCCAGTAGACCATTTCCTCAGGGGTAATGTCGTTGGGAACACAGAAAAGTCCCCTTCCGGCATCCTCCACCCAGGGCTGAAGATAGGTATGACTGTCAAAGAGTCCCCCCAGAGTGGCAGAGTAACGGTTGACCAGCAGCGGGCGTCCCGCTTCCTCCGGGAGGAAACAGGGATTGTAACGCCGCCAATCCTGGTGCATGATCCAGCAGATACCGCCGTTGCGGACAAAATCATGGAGCCGGTCACGGTCGTTTTCAATATAATCATTGACACCGCTCTGGCTGATGATGAGCACATCCACTGTGTCGTAGTAGTTCTTTTTGGAGTAATCCACCTTTTCAACGCTGAGACCGAACTTCTCTTTCAGAAAAGTGCCGATGTGGTACTCCAGTTTGAACCAGTGCTCCCAGTAACCGATCCTCAGATTGCTTTTCATGGGTACAAAAGGATCCTTCAGAAGTTGTGGCAGACCAGACCGTCACGGAGTTTGGGTTCAAACCATGTGGATTTGGGGGGCATGATCTCGCCTGCATCAGCAATAGCCATCAGCTGATCCACTGTGGTGGGGTACATGGAAAAGGCAATGGCATAGTCGCCTGAGTCCACCAGACGTTCCAGTTCGGCTGTACCGCGGATGCCGCCGATGAAGTCGATCTCTTTGGAGGTGCGGGGGTCCTCAATGCCCAGCAGGGGGTTGAGAACATAGTTCTGCAGCACGCTCACATCCAGCTTGTCGATGACACCCAGCTTATTGAGGTCAAAAGTGGGGACAGCCTGGAACCATTCGCCTGCGATGTAGAGGTGGAAACGTCCGGGCTTTGTCACTGTGCCGCTGGTGGCGGGGGAGATACGGAACTTTTCGCTCAGCATGGTGAGGAAACTTGCCGGGGAAAGATTGTTCAGATGACGGACCACCCGGTTGTAGGGCAGAATGGCAAGCTGCTTTGAGGGGAACGCCACGGCGAGGAAATAGTTGTAATCTTCGGCGCCGGTGTGGTTGGGGTTGTGGGGGGCACATTCGGCTGCGGTACGGGCGGCGGCGGCACTGCGGTGGTGGCCATCGGCGATGTAGAAGCAGCTGACCTCCTTCTGGAACCAGACAGAGAGCTCCCGGCTGCGGTTTTCATCCATGCGCCACAGTGTGTGCCGGATCCCGTCCACGGCGGTGAAGTCAAAGAGAGGCTCTTTAGTCATCTCTTCATTGATGATGGCATCGATGTCATCGGAGTCCTGATAGGTGAAGAAGGCAGGACCGGTGTGAGAACGCAATGTCATGACGTGCCGGGTGCGGTCATCTTCCTTGTCGGCACGGGTCTTTTCGTGCTTTTTGATGACTCCTGATTTGTATTCAGCGGCAGAAGCGGCGCCGATAACGCCGGTCTGGCTGCGTCCGTTCATGATGAGACGGTAAACATAGAGGTGAGCCTTTTCGTCCTGGACCAGGGGCACTTCGGCGCAGAGTTTGTCGTAGGCGGCTTTTGCCTGGGCATAGACTTTGTCATCATGAAGGTCGATGCCCTCTTCCAGGTCGATTTCCGGTCTGGAAACGTGGAGGAAGGACCAGGGATTGCCTTTTGCCAGTGCAGCGGCTTCAGCGGTGTTGACGACATCGTAGGGGACAGCTGCCACTTGTGCGGCGCGCTCCACGGGGGGCAGGATGCCCCGGAAAGGAAGGAAAGTTGCCATTCTCTAAACCTTGGTTTTTTGCTTGCTTTTTTTGTTGTTTGTTTTTTGTTATAATTCAAGGCAATTTCAAAACTCCTCAAAATTGTCAAAGCGCCCTCGCTTCGATCTGATAAAGGGAGCGTTTTCAGCTGTTACCTTGCAGGTAGCAGCCTCAAACTACCCTTTACAGCTCTTTGCGAATGACATCTTTGCCATTTTTTGAATGACTTTTGAAATTACCTCAACTCAAAAGGAGTGCCGTCAAAAAACGGCACTCCTTTGTGAAGTTTTACTGATTGCCGCCCTCTTCCGGTGCTTCTTCAGCAGGAGCTTCGGGGGCTTTCTTTTCTGAAGAGGGGGCGGCATCTTTTGCAGATTTTTTGCCGGACTCTTCTTTTTTGTTTTGTTTTATGCCAAAGCGCTTTTCAATGATCTTGCGGCTGGCTTCGTCTGCGGCTTTGCGTGCCTTTTCTTCACGTTCCGCTTCTGCCTTGCGTGCCTTGTCCTTGGCCTCTTCACGTTTCAGACGTTCTTTCTGACGTTTGGACATGGTACCTTCAGCACTGCGTTTTTTTGCCTCCTTTTTGGGAGTTGAACGCAAAGTGACCTCAATAATCAGTTTGGCACCTTTTTTGAGTTTGACACTGCCTTTGACCGCTTTGGGACGGGAAAGAGTTTCGCTCTTCTGTCCGCCTTTTTCAACTTTGGGACCGATGAGGTCCTTGCCGTTGACACGGAAGAGAGTGCAGTCGACCCACTCAAAAACATCTTTTCTGTCACCTTCGGCACGGGTGTAGCCGCCGCCGAAAGTGAAGGTATACTCGTCATCATGGAGCACCTTGAAGGTCAGTTTTGCACTCTGAAATTTCTTCCGGGGGCGCAAACCCACCTCAGTGGTGGTGTTGTACCTTCTGACCCGTGCGGTAAGTCCTGTGCGGTCTTCGATCTTGATGGAAGAACGCTTTTCCTTGCCTTTGATGACGATCACTGCGTCAGCCCACAGACTCAGGGCACACAGAAAGCAGATGATGAGTGAGAGGAATTTCATTTTGCGATTCCCTGCCGTCCTGCGGCAAATGCCTGGGCGTTGGATTCAACGGCACCGGGCTTTTTGCCGAATTTTTCACGGACTGCGGCTGTGAATGCCTGTTCAAAGTCAGCCTGATCCTCTGCGTTGAGCAGACCTTTCTGCTCCAGCACCACAGAGAGCACACCGATGAGCACGGAGTTGACGAACTTGGGACTGCCCACATCTCTGGAGGCGATACCCACAGCATCAACGCCCACCTTTGTCATGGTTTCAGGCAGCTCAGGCAGTGTGACAGCGGTATTGTCGTAGATGAGGATACCATCATTTTTCAGCTCGCCCACATACTTGTCAAGGGCGGTCTGAGTGGTGGCGATGAGAAGGTCGCAATCCTTTGAGATCATGGGTGAGGGGATCCGGTTGCGGCTGACGATCACGGCACAGCTGGCGGCACCGCCCCGCTGTTCGGGACCGTAAGAGGGCATCCAGCTGACGTTGAAGTTGCGCAGACGTGCCATGTTGGCAAGGGTGATACCCAGACTCAGGATACCCTGTCCGCCGAAACCAGCCATCTTGATACGCAGTTCACGGTTGAAGATCTCAGAGGTATTCTCTTTGATATCGGCGGCATCTTCCATGGCAGGGGGGAAGAGGACCTTTTTGACGGACTCCACATCGTGAGCAGGAGGTGCGGGAACTGTACCGTTTTCCACCTCAGCGGAGCGGTCACGGATACATCCCAGAGGGAACTCGGGGATCATCTGGTTTTCGATGAAGTCGTTGATCTGGTCAGCGGTCATCTTGAGGTTGACCGGACAGGGGGCAAGGACTTCAACAAAAGAGAAACCTTTGCGGTTTTTCAGGTTCTCAATGGCTTTGAAGACAGCCTTTTTAGCGTTCATGATCCGGGCGGTGGAGGTCAGAGCCACACGCTCGATGTAGACAGGAGCGGTAAGGGTGTTGACCATTTCAGCCACATGGACGGGGAATCCGTCGGTCAGGACGTTTCTGCCGAAGGGGGTGGTGGCGGTCTTCTGACCGGGCAGTGTGGTGGGAGCCATCTGTCCGCCGGTCATTCCGTAGTTGGAGTTGTTCACAAAGAAGATGGAGATCTTCTCACCACGGTTGGCAGCCTGAAGAAATTCATTAAAACCGATAGCCGCAAGGTCACCGTCTCCCTGATAAGAGATAACGTATGAGTCAGGCACGGCACGGGCGACACCGGTCCCCACCGCAGGCGCACGGCCGTGAGGAACGGAAATAGCACCCACGTTGAAGTAGTAGTAGGCAAACACAGCACAGCCCACGGGGACCATGAACATGGTTTTTCCCTGAATACCGTGGTAGTCAATGGCTTCAGCCACAAGTTTGTGGAGAATACCGTGACCGCAGCCGGGGCAGTAGTGCATGTTTTTCTTGATGGGACCCGGACGGCGCTCAAAGGGATCAAAGAACACCGGGGAACGGCCGAATTTTATTTTTTCGCTCATTTGCTCAAATCTCCTTCAGAACTTTTTTCGCCGCCTCGACCACTTCGTCGCAGCTGGGAACATTACCGCCCATGCGGTTGTAAAGGTGGACGGGCTTTTTGCATTCAATGGCAAGACGGACATCTTCGATCATCTGTCCGGCGGAAAGCTCAACACTCAGGAAGCCTTTGCACTTGCCGTTGGTGGCGATCTTCATCAGTGCATCAGAGGGGAAGGGCCACACACGCTGGGGACGGAGCATACCCACCTTGTAACCTTCGGCACGGAGCTGTTCGATAGCACCGGCGGCGACACGGGAGCAGATACCGTAGGCAACGATGACCAGTTCGGCATCGTCGGTGTAAAGCTCTTCAGAGCGCTGTTCGGCAGCCTGGACTTCAGCATATTTTTTCTGGAGTTTGCGGTTGATCTCTTCCAGATCGTTGTGCTCCAGATAGATGGAGGTGACGATATTGGCTTTGCCGTCAACCGCTTTGCCCATCTTCCACTCAGGATCGTATGGACGGTCTTCAGGCTCAGGGAGTCTGACAGACTCCATCATCTGACCGATGACACCGTCTGCCATGATGTAGCAGGGCATCCGGTACTTTTCGGCAAGGTCAAAAGCGGTGCGTGCCATGTCGCACATTTCCTGAACACTGTTGGGGGTCAGGACCAGACAGCGGTAGCTGCCGTGACCGCCGCCCTTGCAGACCTGGAAGTAGTCGGACTGCTCAGGACCGATGTTGCCCAGTCCGGGACCGCCCCGGGTGATGTCAACGATGACAACGGGCAGTTCCAGAGCGGCGATGTAGCTGACGCCTTCCTGCTTCAGACTGATACCCAGTCCGGAGCTGGCGGTCATGGTGCGTTTACCGGCAGCGGCGGCGCCCATGACCATGTTGATGGCGCCGATCTCGGACTCAGCCTGCAGAAAGACACGGTTCAGCATGGGGAAGAGTTTGGCGGCAGAGTGAGCCACTTCGCTGGCAGGGGTGATGGGATATCCGAAATAGCAGTCGCATCCGGCGATGAGGGCACCGTGGATAACTGCTTCGTTACCTTTGAGCATCAGAGAGTTGCTGTAAGCCATGATTTTACTCCGTGATTTCAAAAATGGTGATGGCGCCCGGTTCAGGGCACTGGTAGAAGCACGATCCGCAACCGATACAAGACTCGGCGTTCTCAGCCTGGATGGCAAGATAACCCTGTTTGTTCAGTGCGTTCCCGACGGCGAGCAGCTTTTTGGGACATGCCTTGAGGCATCTGCCGCAGCCTTTGCATTCATCAAAGGCGATCTGCACGCGGAATTTTTTTGCAGCCATTTATTCTATTCTCCTGTTGTTGGGAACAATTCCTTTGGAATATGAAATTTCCTCTTATAATATATCACCGTTTTTTATTTTTTACAAGAGCAGACAACTAATTTCAAAAGTCATTCAAAAGAGGCAGATCCGACTGACAGAAGTCCGGAGTGGTCTTTGAGGAGCCGCATCTTCACAGATCTTTACGGTTTGCTGGCGTTGGGGACCCAGGTCAAGCCATTGTATGAAACTTTGTCTGAGTCAGGATAGGCGGCGTATTTTATATATTTTGCATGACCGTCAGCATAGAGAAAGTTGGCTCCGCCTGCGTGCCGGGGAGGAACTGATTTACCCTTGCCGTCTTCACTGTATCTTTCCTGATAAGTACAGCGGTAGTCGATATTTCCCCAGCCGCAGTTATCAGCCATGTAAACCGTATACGCCGGGCGTTTCACCCAGGAACTTGGAATCGTATTTTTCCTTTGAGCACTGCTGTCGCCGTGAAAGAAGCGGTTGAAACCCAAAGTGACATAAAGTTCACCTTCGATGGCAGGGCGGCATACGGTCATGCCGTCTCCGTCCGATTTGACAAAACAGGAAGGCGCCGGGGGAGCGGCAGGACAGGCGTATTGGTTGACAACAATTTTTTTCTTGTTGTAAAGGCGTATACTTGCAAAGTACTCAGAGTTAGCCTTTTTGGGCGTATACAGGAAAAAAGGACTGTATACGAACCAGATATAAGGATCACCGGCTGCAAAGCCGCTTTTGCTGGTGTGGCGGGGATAATAGCCTTTGTAATCAGCAATGTACAGCTGAGTCAGTCTCCCGATCTGGCTGAAGTTGTTGAGGCAGCTGGATGACTTTGCTTTATCCCTTGCCTGCTGCAAAGCGGGCAAAAGCATGGCGGCAAGTATGGCGATGATGGCTATAACAACCAATAGCTCGATCAGCGTGAACGCTGATCGAATGAAGCACGGCTCCGCCGTATGAAGCATTTTCCTGCGGAAAATATGAAGCGCCCCGTTGGGGCATGAAGCGCTTTCTTCGCAAGCATAATAAGGCATTTTTTTGTTCTCTTTTTTC
>JAFTIE010000138.1 GCA_017457065.1 Lentisphaeria bacterium | reverse complement strand
CGGCGGGACAAGCGCCTGTTACCTTTCCCCCTCCGCATAAAGCTACGGCGGGACAAGCCAGGTAGCAAGTGCAAACTACCCTTTACAGCTCTTTGCGAATGGCATCTTTGTCATTTTTTGAATGACTTTTGAAATTACCTCGTTTTTCAATTTTTTTATTTTTCCGTTCTCTGAAAAGGAGAACCAGTTTTTTGACACCGAAATAGGTCAGAGGAGTCATGACCGCCGTCAGCAGCGCTCCGCCGATGAAAAAGGATGCCACCAGCTCCCACCCCAGACCGAGGAGGGCGCTGTAGCTTTGTTCTTTGATAAGCAGATTCATGGCTTCTGAAGTTTTTTCCCAGGTCAGAGTGCCGCACATGATTTTATTGCCCGCCCAGCATTGGAGCGGATAGATGATGAAAATGGAAAAGTGATTGGTAAAAAAAGTGCCGACTGTGGCACCGATCTTGCTGCCTTTCAATATGACCGAGGTGGGGATCGAACAGATCAGCTGAAATCCGAAGGGGATCAGACATCCGTAAAACATGCCGATCGCCCATCCTCTTGCAATATATTCAGGAGAAGCCTTCTCCCGGACCATTTTCATATAAAGGCGCAGCCACATCCTGCGCAGTTTGTTTTTGAATTTCATGCAATATCCCTTATGTCAATATGATTATCGGTATAATATGACATCTTTTTCAGTTGAAGTCAAGTCAAAACAGCTTATTTCTCCTGTTTTTTCCCGGGGAAACAAAAAACGTTCCCCCTTTTTTGAGGGAACGCAGCATAAAAACGAAAATGACATCACTCTTTGAAACGCTTGCAGAAACCTTTGGTGCAGTTGCAATTGGCACAGCGTTTTAAAGGGGAGGGGCGGTAGGCTTCTTCCAGTTGGATCCGGTATCCCCGGATCTGCCCCAGTGTGACCGCATCGTCCACGATGTAGTTGACCACATATAATGAATCATCGGGCATCTGGACCCATCCGGAGTATCCCGTATCCGCCCTGAGAGCACGGTCGTGGTCGATGGGAATGATCCGGACTCCCCCGCTTTTGCGGTCCGGTGCCATAAGGGCGTCGCAGTCGGTGAGGGCTCCGAAAAAGTTCTGTGCTCCGGCACCCATGCCGCAGCCGCCGCCGTGGTGGAACCGGTAGGTGATGAAACATCTGCCGTCTCTGAGGAGTCCCCCCACGGGGCGGTGACATCCGGGGAGCGGGAAATTTACAGGAGCGCTCCAGGTGGTGCCGTTGTCGGTGGAAACACACTTGAAACAGTCGTACCCCATACCGGAGTTTTCCCGGAGCAGCGCCACCACATTGTTCCCCCCGAGAGGGATCAGGCAGGCTTCGCACAAATGGTAACGGCTGTCATGGGCAAGAATGGCAGGTTCACTCCAGCTTTTGCCCCCGTCATCGGAGCAGCAGATGAACTCCGTAAGTCTCCCTTCAAAGGAGTAATGGGCGGCAAGGGCAATGCGTCCGTTGTTGAGGAACCGGTATTTGTCGGGGACGATGCCTTTAATGGGGAGCGTTTCAGGAGCGCTCCATGTTTTGCCGTTGTCACAGGAAAAATAAACCACATTTTCCGTCAGATCGGCGCTGCCTTCGCCCACACGGGGGATCCGGTCGACGATAATGGCAACTCTGCCGTCGGGCAGTGTGGAAATACGGGGGCAGTTGTAGTAATATTCAAGATCCTTTGTCCCTTCGGTGATGGGGCGTTTGGGACTCCATGTCCTGCCGCCGTCGGCGGACTCAGCAAGCATGATCCGGGTGTAGCTGCGGACGCAATGGCTGGTGCACTCACTGAAAACGCAGAGCAGATTGCCGTTGGGGGCAATGGTCAGATCAGGCCATGCTTCGTAAAAATCGGGATCGTTGCTGACAGTAAATTTTTCAATATTCATTTCTATCACCAGGAGTCGTCTACTTTCAAACCGTTCTTTGATCTTTTGACGGCGTGCCAGAAAGTTGTGTATTCACTTACGAAATTGTGGTAGTCCTTAATGGGGATCCTTTTGCTGGCAACGCCTTCGGTATGGCCGTCGAGAAAGACCACATTACAGGTGGCGCTGCTGGGGATCCAGACACTGTTTCCAAGAAAAGCAGGGGGATTGGAGCCGTGGGGCGCAAAGGGGTATCTTCCGCTGCCGTAGTGGGTTTCATAATTTGTGCCATCCATCCAGTGGGCACTGCGGGAAGGACGGACGCAGTTGGAGATCTTGAAGCAGGGGCGGGTAGTCCCTCCCGGAGGTCCGCTGGTGTAATGAGCGACTCCGTAACCGTAGTCGGTGTGGGCTTTGGAATTGGTTTTACGCAGGAAATTGATACGCCCCATTCCGTCAAAAGAAGGACAGGCGATTTTGCTGGTGTAAAGAACTCCATCATCATATTCCCAGCCGCCGATGGGGGCTTTTTCGTGGATACCGAGATACTTGGCAAGGAGTCCGTTCCAACTGTCGTTCCGCTGGCTGTAACCGTTGAAGATCCGGGTGTTGGAGTTTCCGTTGTGATAAGGCGGAGCGAATCCGTTATTATCATCAGCGTAAAACGCCACGGCTTTGCCGATGCTGGTCAGATTGTTGAGACAGGTGGTGGCTTTGGCACGGTTCCGCGCCTGTTGCAGCGCAGGCAGCAGCATGGCGGCAAGAATGGCAATGATCGCAATTACGACCAATAGCTCAATCAGCGTGAACGCTGATCGAATGAAGCACGGCTCCGCCGTATGAAGCATTTTCCTGCGGAAAATATGAAGCGCCCCGTTGGGGCATGAAGCGCTTGCTTCGCAAGCATAATAAGGTATTTTATTGTTTTCTTTTGTCAGGTAATACGACAGCGAAACACCTGTTTGACAAGTTTTGCTCACCAACAGTTCGATCAGAGTGAATCTTTTTTTCATTGCAGATTTTCTCCTTTTCATGATCTTAACGGAACTTCAAAGTTCCGTAATATTTCAAAT
>JAFTIE010000137.1 GCA_017457065.1 Lentisphaeria bacterium | reverse complement strand
TTACGGTCCCATCTGGCCCATGAGCATTGCGCCGTTCCAGGTGCAAGTGTGCGCCCTCGATCCCCAAAAACCGGGCGTGGGCGAAACCGCCGAAAAGATCACTGCCCAACTGGAAGCCCTCGGCGTGGAAGTCCTTTACGACGACCGGGGCGAAAAGCCCGGATTCATGTTCAACGATGCCGACTTGCTGGGTATTCCTCTGCGTGTGGTGATCTCTCCCAAAACCCTCGCCGACGGCGAAGTGGAGTTCCGTTTCCGCAACTGCCGCGACAGCGTGCGGATCAAGATCGCCGAGATCGCCGACAAGATCTCTGCCGAAGTTGCCGACGCCATGGCAAAGCTGGCTGACTGAGAAATCTTTGGGAGGTGAATCATGTGGAATTACACAAAAGAGGTCATGGACCACTTTATGAATCCCCGGAATGTGGGAGAAGTTGAAAATCCTGACGGTGTGGGCGAAGTGGGCAATGCTGCCTGCGGCGATGCGCTGAAACTCACATTCAAACTGGACGACGAGGGCAAGATCGCCGATGTCAAGTTCAAGACTTTCGGCTGTGCCAGCGCCATTGCTTCAAGCTCTGCTTTGACTGAAATCATCAAAGGTATGAGCCTTGAAGAGGCGGAAAAGGTGACAAATCAGGATATTGCCAATATCCTTGGGGGATTGCCTGAAGCAAAGATGCACTGCTCCGTTATGGGCATGGAGGCTCTTCAAGCCGCCATTGCCGCCTACCGGGGCGAACCCAATCCCTTTGCCGCCGACCATGAACATGAGGGCAAACTTGTCTGCAAATGCTTCGGCATCACAGATGTGAAGATCCTCAAGGTCGCCAAGGAAAACCGTCTGCGTCAGGCATCTGAAGTCACCAACTACTGCAAGGCAGGGGGCGCCTGCGGCAGCTGTCTTGGTGAGATCCAGCGCATTATTGATGATATGTGGCTTTTGGAGGGATTGAAGAAATGTTGACCATTGAAGAGTTGCGCCACCTGGGCGCTGATATGTCAGGGCGCATCGCCCATTTGCATGAATTTCTGGGCATCGAAGATCTCAAAGCTGAATTCAAAGCTCTTGAGGACAAGATGGCGGCACCGGATTTCTGGGACAACAAAGAAAGTGCTCAGGAAACTGTGGGCAAATTTTCTGCCACCCGGGGCGTCCTTGATCCTTTTGTCCAGCTGGAGCAGAATATCGCCGGACTCAACGAAGCCATTGAAATGGCTGCCGAAGAGCCGGAGTTTCTCCCCGATGCCGAAAGCGATGCCTTGAAGCTCCAGAAAGAGCTGGATAAATATGAGATCCTGAGTTTCCTTTCCGGCAAATTCGACCGGAAGAACATGTATCTGACCATTCACGCCGGTGCCGGCGGTACCGAATCCTGTGACTGGTGCTCCATGCTGCTGCGTATGTTCCGGCGCTTCATCGAACGGCGCAACTGGAAAGATGAAGTCATCGACTTCCAGCCCGGTGATGAAGCAGGCGTCAAGAGTGTCACGCTCCATGTGACAGGTGAATTTGCCTACGGTTACTGCAAAGGTGAAAACGGCGTTCACCGTCTGGTGCGTATTTCCCCCTTTGACAGCAACGCCCGGCGCCACACCAGTTTCTGTTCCGTTGAAATCTTCCCTGAGATCGACGACGATATCGACATTGAGATCAACGAAAGCGATCTGCGGGTGGATACCTACCGCTCCAGCGGTGCGGGCGGTCAGCACGTCAACACCACCGACTCAGCTGTCCGTATCACCCACATCCCCACCGGGATCGTGGTCAACTGCCAGAATGAGCGTTCACAGCACAAAAACCGTGCCACAGCCATGAAGATGCTGAAAGCCAAACTTTATGAGCGGGAAGAAGCGGCACGCCGTGCTGAAGCCGATGCCAAACGGGATGAACGCGAAGACAACGGCTGGGGCAGCCAGATCCGCAGCTATGTGCTGCAGCCCTACCAGATGGTGAAGGATCTGCGTACCGAAGTCCAGACCAGCGATACAGCAGGTGTTCTGGACGGCGATTTGGATATGTTCATCGAAGCGTGGCTGAAACGCCGCTGAGAGGTGGTCATGACAAAAAAGAGCGCCATTCTTTTTGGGCTTCTTGCTGTTGTAATGTTCCTGGGAAACGGCTGTGCCGCTTTCCGGGAACTTTTTTCTGATCCGGGGGCGGAAAAGCGCCGCACCACCCGTAAAGCAGCAGTAAAAAAACAGAATAAAAGCGGTTATCAAAGCCGCCGTTACTCCCGTGATCCACTTGATTCCCTCTTTCTCTCTGATCCGCAGAAAAAAGAAAACTGGTCAAAAAACTCCAATCTGACCGATGAGGAAAAAGCGGCTCTGCGTAACTCTCTTGATCCGGAAAGCTCTTCCACCCGGCAGGTCATAGATCAAATTTACAGAGACAACGAAAGAAAACGCAAAAAACGTCAGGACGAGGTCTTCGGACCAAGTCCTTTCAGGAATTGAAAAATGATCCTTCTTGATATCGGCAACACCCACACCCGCATCGCCAGGGCGGAAGGGGAAAAGATCACCATACTGCGTACCTTGCGCAGCGTTGAGTTGAGCAATGAGGACATCCCCTCTGATCCCGAAGGGGTCTGGGGGGCTTCTGTATTCCCCGCAGTTGCATCAAAGCTTGAAAGTGTGAACTTCATCAATGCCGCTCTTGCAGGGAAAATAGTGGATTTTTCCTGTGTTGACAGCTCCACCATCGGCGCTGACCGTCTTGCCAACGCCGTGGCGGCACTGGATCACGGCACCCCGGCGCTGGTCCTTGATTGCGGCAGCGCCATTACCATCGAACTTGTGGACAGTGATCTGCGTTTCCGGGGCGGAGCCATTGCTCCGGGGAGAAAAATGCTGCGTCAGGCGCTTCACGCCAACACGGCGCAGCTGCCGGAGATCCCTTTATCAAGCCGTCTGCCGGTCTT
>JAFTIE010000136.1 GCA_017457065.1 Lentisphaeria bacterium | reverse complement strand
TCAGGAAAAGGTGGCGGAAACCCAAACTCTGATGAAAAAGATCATCGAACTTTCCCACGCTGCCGGGAAAGCGGTCTACTATTTTCACCGTGAAGTCATGATCCCCCCGGGGCTTCTTGAAGAGATCCCGGATCTTCTTGATGAAAACAATGAATTTGATCTGCTGGGGGAAAAATTTGCCGCTTTGATCCGGTACAAGCTGGATAAGGTCTTTTCTGAGATCCCCGGTCTGGACGGGATCGTGCTGACTTTGACAGAAGCGGATTTTTCGGCGATCCACAACTCCAATGCCGACCGTTATCCCCCTGTTGAGGTGGTGCGCTTCATTATCAGCATCTTTGCAAGTGAACTTGAAAAGAGGGGCAAACGCTTTGTCATGCGTTCTTTCGGCTCCATTGCCAAAGATTATGAAGATATCCTTGCCGGAGCCGCCCTTCTGGCAGGAGAACACAAGTTTGAAATCGAAACCAAGATCACCCCTTATGACTTTGATCCCTTTTTGAGCTGCAATCCCTTCCTGCGCCCAAATCCTGCTTTCACACTGTCGGCTGAATGCGAAAGTGTGGGGGAATTCATGGGACAGGGGAACATGCCCTTTGAACATGTGCACAACATCGTCCGTTATGTCCGTGAAGCGCAGCAAGCCGGGGTCGACCGTTTTGTGATCCGTATCGACCGCCGGGGGAACTGCATTTTTGACCTTTACGAATTGAACTATTACGCCTACGCCCGCGCCATTGAAGATGAGTCCGTCACAGCAGAAGAGATACGGCAGGAGTGGTACGAAAAACATTATCCATCTGCCATCCGCAAAGAGCTGATCGAACTTGACCGCCTCGGGTGGGAAATGGTCACAAAAACTTACTTCATCGACAAACAGGTGCTTTTCCACGGCAACTATGCCATGAAATATCTGAAAGCCGCCTTTGTCTTTTCACTTTTCCGGGAAGGTGTTTCTCTTGAAAACGGCAAAGATATCTGGTCTATCCTGACCGACCGTCCGGCGCCGGGGCGGCAGTTTGCCCTCAAAGAAAAGGATGAAGCGGTTTTATGTGCAGACAAGGGCTTGGCTCTCTGCCGCACTCTGGGACTTGCGGCAGACGACTACCGTCTGAGATTGTGGAACAATGCTGTGGTCATCACCCGGTGTGTCCGTGAAATGGTCCGCTGTATTGCCGCTTACTTTGAAGATATGGAAAAGGAGTCTCCCGACGGAGCCGCCTTGAAAAAACAGGTCGAAGCAAGTCTTGCGGAGTTCGACCGTCTGGCGGGGCATAAAGTGGAGATCCTCAAGCGCGAAGTCATCAACGGTCTGGAACACCGTCTGCAGGAGTACCGCCGCCCCATTGAAGAGATCTGCATCGAACCCCTTGCCGCTATCTGTCAGGCACTTCCGCAGGAGTACGCCGCAGAAACAAATGCCAGGGAAAAGTTCTTGAAAAATCACATCGACGGCATCATCCCCGGGGGACTTTATGACGATCACCGGATCTACCGCTATATGCACGGCTCCCACAGCGTTATCCAGCACGGACTCCCCTGCCGCTGGGCGGGGAACCGGGTCTTTCCCAACGGGTTCTTTGAAGTCAAACTCAAAAACGGCAGGGAACTTGTTATTTACGGCGATATGACAGAGACAAAAAAATTTACCGTCACCATCAACGGCAAGGTCCATAAGGCGCAGTTTGATGATAACGGCATTTATAAAATCCCCCTTGAAGCAGGGGAAGATAGCGTTACCGTGCGTCTTTCAAAAGAGGGAGCGGTCTACCCCCTCTTTCACGCACTGGTCGTCAGGTGATCTCACACCAGATCAAGGATCATGGCAACGCCTTTGTCGATGGAGTCAAGGGAAAGTTGCTCATCCGCAGAGTGTGCGCCTGAACCGTTGATCCCTGAAACATAGACGGGGACACCGATCTTGTAAAGGTGCCGGGCATCTGTTGCGCCGCACATACGGGAGGGAGTCACCTCTTTACCGAAGGCTTTGGAATATGCCGCCAAAATCTTTTTCATCTCTTCACTTTCCACAGGGGAAGTGAAGGGATCGCAACATTCAGATGCTTTGACTTCAAGACCGGTCACACTTCTGACGTGCTCAATAATGGCGTCTTTTTCCTCAAGTTCGACCAAACGGATATTCAATTCTGCCTCAGCCACATCAGGGATGCGGTTGGCGGCGTTCCCGGCGCGGAGTATGGTAGGAGCCATAGAAAGGCGCCAATCATCGGCATTGACGGGATTTTCAAAAGATTCAAAGAGCTTCTGCAATCCGTTGACCAACTTCAGCACGGGGTTGTCAAAGCACCAGGGACGGGAGGCGTGCCCGCCTGAGCCTCTGGCAGTAAGGGTCAGATTGATGATTCCTTTCTGAGCGTAGTAGACGCTGCCGCCTGAATCCATGACCAGTCCCAGTTTACGGGCGCCGTATCCCTGCTCCACCATGTAAGCTGTGGTTTTGCCGCCGATCTCCTCATCGCCGGTAAAGATACATCCGATGGAAGCACCTTTGGGCGCATCACACATAGCTTTCATGCAGGCAATGGCGTTGCCCATGCAATCGCTGGAGCCTCTGCCATAAAGGATGCCTTCGCAAATATAGGGCTCATATTGTTCTTCTTTCTCTGCCGGAACCACATCCAAATGGGCGCAAAGAAGGATATCCTGCACTTTACCGGGGGTGGTTGCGGCAAAAAGGACCTCTCTTTCCCCATCTTTTTCCATGGTACAGAAAAGTCCCTTTCCGGTCAGGAACTCCTGAACGCGGTGCTGGACGCGGTTGACCGCAGCGATATCCCGGCTTACGGGTCTCATGCGGATCATTTCACACAAAAGATCAATATAAGATTCCATCTGAAAATCCTCTCATTAAAGAAACATACCTACAGGGAAACTTGTATAATATAGCTTCTTGACAAATTTATTTCAAGGTCAGAATTTAAAGCAGTTCTTCAAATTATCTTCTGAGGCAATTTCAAAACTCCTCAAAATTGTCAAAGCGCCCTCGCCTCGATCTGATAAAGGGAACGTTTTTCCGCCTTCGCATAAAGCTACGGCGGGACAAGCGGCTGTTACCTTGCAGGTAGCACCCCTTGTCACGGCATAGCCTTGGCGACGCCGGATCAAACTACCCTTTACAGCTCTTTGCGAATGGCATCTTTGCCATTTTTTGAATGACTTTTGAAATTACCTCTTCTTGAAAATTCATTTTTGGCATGTATCTTATGTAAAATCACTAAAATTCAGGAAAAGTTTAACCATGAAACGCAAGGTAAAATATCCGCTTCAGGATGCAAGGATCATCGGTACGACCAACCATGATCCTCTTTCCTATAAAAGAGGGGAAGAGATGATCTTCTCTTTCAAATTTGAATCTTCAGACACCTCCCCTGAAGGACTTTTTTTAGAATATACCCGTTTCGGAGACGACGGTATCACTTTCAACGGCAAAGCCCCCGCTTCAGAGGGGCTGATCGTAAAAACCTCCCTTGACCGTCCCGGCTTCGTATGCGTTAAAGTCCATCTGAAAAATGCCAGGGGTACTTTTATGCGTTACAAGCACTCCTGCCACCAGAAGATCATCGGTTTTTATGCCGGTGCCGGTGTGGAGCCCCAATATCACACGGACTGCGGCGAACCTGCCGACTTTGATGAATTCTGGAAAAAACAGAAAGAACGCCTTCCCCAGGTTCCTTTCAAGGATGAGTGCGTTCTGACCAAACTCGGTGTCTTCAAAGGTGTCACCATCTACCGGATCTCCATCCCCTGCCCCGGTCCCCGGCCTGTCACCGGATTTCTGGGCATCCCCCCCGGAGCTGCCGAAAAAAGTCTGCCCGCTCATGCCTATTTCATCGGGTACGGATTCCGCATCCAGCGCCGCCCCTATTTTTCAGCCGACCGCATCAGTTTGCAAATCAACGCACATGGTCAGGAGATCGGCAGAGATGCCGCCTATTACAAAGAATTTTTTGCCGGCATCAATACCAACGGCGCCGGATACGGCTTTGATAACGAACTCAATCAAAAGCCGGAAACAGCTTTTTTCAACCAGATGGCCATGCGGGTGCTGCGCGCTCTTGAATATCTGAAAACCCGTCCGGAATGGGACGGCAAAAATCTGGGCGTCAACGGCGGCAGCCAGGGCGCGCTGCAAGCCATCTGGGGCGCCGCCCTGGATGAGGATGTGACAGAAGCCAATGTCTATATCAACTGGTGCTGCAATCTGGCGGGCTCCACCAAAAAAGAGCTGAAAGGCGGATGGGCGCCTGCTTATACTCCTGCGCTGGATTACTATGATCAGGTCTTCATGGCAAAAAGGATCAAAAAAGCAAAAGTTGAGATTTCCCGGGCGGGACTGGGCGACTATGTCTGCCCTCCCACCGGACTCGCCGTCTTCTACAAAAATCTGGCAACACAAAATAAGAAGCTCACCTGGTATCAGGGAAGCGATCATGGTTTCGCCCCGGAAAACTCCGACCGTATCGTTTGGGAAAACAAGAACTGATTTTCTCTTCGCATCAAAAGAAAACGCAAGCTCATCCGGATTTGGAAAAAGAGCTTGCGTTTTTTTTATTCAGAAGGGGGACTTCAGTCCATGACCACCTGGGTTTCCTCCTGAGCGGGTTTCACCCAGCGCCGGGGCGCCGGAGCGCAGGGTTTGACCTTGAGCTTGTAGCGCCCTCTGCCCAGCAGTTTGTCGATCTCCTGAAGCAGTTCCCAGGTCACTGCTGTATCGTTGCGGCTTTCGATATAGACCACAGAGTCATCCTCACGCATGACTGCAATAATAGTATGCACATCGCCCTGATGCGCCTTCAGCAGCGCAGCAAGAGAACGCAGTGTCTCAGAAGTACATTCAGGGGGCAGATGGATATAGATCTCCTCGGCGAGACTCTGAGGGGCTTCGGCAAGGGGAATGAGACTTTCCACCGACAACCGGGGACTTTCAGATTCATCACGTTTGGAAACAGTCACCTCAACAGCCACCGGCAGACCTCCTTCAAGAGTGATCCCCGCCTCTGAGATCTTGCTGAGTGTGCGCTCGTATATCATGCACTCACAGCGGGCATCAAGGTCCTCAATATTCAATACGCAGAACTGTTTACCGGAGTTTTTGGAAAACTTGAATGCGCACGAACTGATCATGCCCGTCAGACGGATCCGCTCATTATCACCGATCTCATTGATCTCACGGATGGGTACTGTAGCACAGGATTTCAGCAGAGTGCTCCAGACATCAAGGGGATGACCTGACACATAGAACCCCAGAAGCTCCTTTTCACTCTTGAGAATATCTTCCCAGGCGAACTCAGGCAATTCGGGGATGGGAATGGAAAATCCCATATCTTCTTTGTTATCGTCATCCTCAAAGGCATCAAAAAGTGATGCCTGCCCCACAGCCTTATCCTTCGCCCTTTCAGCGGCGTAGGCGATCATCTTGTCGGCTACAGCAAGCACCTGAGAACGCTTCAGCCCCAAAGAGTCAAGAGCTCCGGCGCGGGTCAGATGCTCGATCATGCGGGAGTTGATCTCGGATCCGCAACGCTCGCAGAAGTCAAGGAAACTTTTAAACTTGCCATCTTTTTTGCGGCTTTCAATGATCTTTCCTGCAGCACCTTCGCCCATCCCCTTGATGGCTCCCAGTCCGAAACGGATATTGGGACCGTCAACAGAGAAACTGATACCGCTTGAGTTCACATCAGGAGGCAGGATGGAAATACCCATCTCACGGCAGGCGGAAATAAGGAAAGCGATCTTTTCAGCGTTTTCAAGTTCGCTGGTCAGCACCGCTGCCATGAACTCAACAGGGTAGTTCGCCTTCAGATAGGCGGTGTGATAAGAGACAACACCGTATGCGGCAGAGTGGGATTTGTTGAATCCGTAACCGGCAAACAATTCGATCTTTGACCAGATGGTCTCTGCCAGTTCTTCAGAAATACCGCTGTGGTTGGCGCATCCGGCGATGAATTTCGCTTTCTGATCCATAAGGACATCCATCTTTTTCTTACCGATGGCACGGCGCAGGATGTCAGCACCGCCCAGAGAGAATCCTGCCAGCACCTGCACGACCTGCATGATCTGCTCCTGATAGAGCATGATACCGTAAGTCTCTTTCAAATACTGTTCCATCTTCGGGTGGTCGTAGATGATCTGTTCTTCTCCCTTCTTGCGGGCGATAAAGGTGGGAATGAACTGCATGGGACCGGGGCGGTAGATCGCCACCAGAGCGATAAGGTGTTTCACAGTTTCCACACCGAAGGTTCGGCACAAGTTGCGCATACCGCCGGATTCAAGCTGGAACACGGCAATGGTGTCGCCCCTGCGGAGCATTTCAAAGGTGGTCTCATCATCAAGGGGAACTTTAGACATATCGATGTCGATCCCCTGATTCTCTTTGATCAAATCAAGGGCGTTGCGGATAATGGTCAAAGTCCGCAAGCCCAGAAAGTCCATCTTGAGCAATCCCTGCTGTTCACAGGGCACAGCGGTGAACTCCACCACCATCCCCCCCTGAGCGCTGCGGGCAAGGGGTACCAGATTGTCAAGCTCCTGGTCGCCGATGATAACGCCTGCGGCGTGGATCCCCGGCTGACGGTTCAAACCTTCAAGAACTTTGGCATAGTTCCACACCTTCTGGACCTCAGGATCTTTTTCCAGCAGCTCGGCAAGCTCCTTGTTTTCCTCCACCGCTTTGGAAAGGGTCATCTTGGCATCGTCAGGGATCATCTTGGTCAGCTTGTTGCCGAATTCAAAGTCCTTGCCCATGACACGGGCGACGTCTTTGACCACAGCCTTTGCTTTGAGCTGTCCGTAGGTGGAGATCTGCGCCACACTTTCATGTCCGTACTTGTCACGGACGTAGTCGATCACCTCACTGCGCCTTTTTTCACAGAAGTCGATATCAAAGTCAGGAGGGCTCACACGCTCCGGGTTGAGAAAGCGTTCAAAAAGCAATCCGTACTCCAAAGGGTCGATGTCGGTGATCAGTGTCAGATACGCCACCAGACTGCCGGCACCGGAGCCGCGCCCCGGTCCCACAGGGACCCCCTGCCGCTTGGCGTGGGCGATAAAGTCGGAAACCACCAGAAAGTAACTGACGAATCCTGTGCGCTCAATGATCCCCAGTTCGTAGTCCATACGTTCAATAATGGACTGCTGTTCCGGAGTGTAGCTTTCAGCGTGTCCGTCAAAGCCGTAACGCATTTCCATGTTGTCAAGACAGACATTCCGCAAAAACTCCTTGCCCGGAACTGTACCGTCGGCAAGTTTGTACACAGGGTAGTGGTTGACCTCAGGTACATAGTGGAACTTCATGGAACAGCGTTCCGCCACCAGGCGGGTGTTGGTGATGGCCTCAGGGAGCTCCTTGAAAAGCTCCCGCATCTCCTGTTCGTTTTTGAAGTAGAACTCAGGTGACGGGAAACGGAAACGCTTGGCATCATCCAATTTGGAACCGGTCTGGATACAGAGCATCACATCGTGGGCTTCAGCATCGGCTTTTTCCATATAATGGACGTCATTGGTTGCGACCAGTTTGAGATCATGCTTTCTGGCAAGTTCGACCAGCATTCTGTTTGCCTGCCGTTCCTGCTCCATGCCGTGATCCATGACCTCGATAAAGAAGTTCTCTCTGCCGAAAATATCCAGATACTCCTTCAAAGACTGCTCCGCACGCTCAAAGTTGCCCATCAGCGCCGATTGGGGACGGACGATCTGTTTTGACTGTTCAAAGGAAATCAGCATATCCTCCTGATTTGCAGCTTCCGGTTCGTGATAGTCTGCTTCGTCGTCCCCTGCGCCTCCCAGAAGCATACGGGGGATCTCTCCGCCGATACAGGCGGAGAGAGCTATAAGGCCTTCATGGTATTGGGCAAGAAGCTCCTTGTCGATACGGGGCTTGTAATAAATGCCTGTGCGGTAAGCTTCTGAAATAAGTTTACACAAGTTGTGGTACCCCGTTTCATTTTCGCAGAGCAGCACCAGATGGAACCCTTTGATAAAGGGAACCGCCGGATTGTGGTCAAAACGGGAACCGGGAGCAATGTATACTTCACATCCGATCACAGGATTGATACCCGCTTTGCCCACCACACGGTGGAACTCTTCAACACCGCCCATGTATCCGTGGTCGGTGATGGCGATGGCGGGCATGTCATACCGGGTCGCCAGCTTGACACGTCCTGAAGCAGTACAGGCGCCGTCAAGCATACTGTAGTGGGTGTGGAGATGAAGATGGACAAAATCTGATGGCATCACTTCACCTCACTTTATTAAAATCCATTGCCCAGAAGGGACATCTGTTCTTCGATGAACTCCACCGCCTTGCGGAAGGCTTCGGCGCGGTGGCTGATCTTATTTTTGAGCTCCTGAGGCATTTCTGCAAAGGTCTGATCGTAGCCGTCAGGCACAAAAAGAGGATCGTACCCGAAGCCTCCATCGCCCCGCTCCTCTGTAATGATGGTGCCTTTGACTTCTCCTTCAAAGGTCTCAATGACTTCGCCGTTGAAGGCAATGGCAATAACACAGACAAAACGGGCACGGCGGTCGGTGACGCCTTCAAGCTCAGCCAACAATTTGGCACGGCGGGCAGGATCGTTTTCGGCATAGCGGGCGGAATAGATCCCGGGACGGCCGTCAAGAGCCATGACTTCAAGACCTGAATCATCAGCGAAGGCAGGTTCATCACAATATTTACTGACCGCAACAGCTTTGATGGAAGCATTCTCTGCAAAGGTCGTTCCATCTTCTTCGACACCGGGAAATCCGGGATAATCGGCAAGTGAATGAAGATCCACATCCTGATCTTTCAGAAGCTCCCGGTACTCTTCAACTTTATGGGCGTTTGCCGAGGCGATCACAATATATGACATTTTTTTTCCTTCCGCTTTTTGAAATTTTGCTGTATCAGGCATATATTATACCATAAACCAGTTTTTTTCAAATGAAAATGGATTTTTCAGAGCAACTTTTTGCAAAATTTTCCGGCGGCCGCCTTTTTTGCGGTTTTTCCGGCGGTGCTGACAGTACCGCCGCGCTTCTGCTTGCCTGGAAATATCAGGAGCGTTTCGGATTTGATTTGAGTGCCGTTCAC
>JAFTIE010000135.1 GCA_017457065.1 Lentisphaeria bacterium | reverse complement strand
CGCAGACTGCCAACCGGCCAGAGGGGATAATAAGCCTCTACGGCGTAGAATTCACGGCTAAGGTAATTTCAGTCTGTGGACCAAACATTATCGGCAACTTTCCATAAGTTAAACTACCCGCTAAGGTTTTGCAACAGCCCCTGAAAAAAAAAAAGTACACTGCACGGATCACTCCGGCAGTGTACGATTCAACACGGTTCCGTGTTAACGGCGGGGAGGACGCTCCTCACGGGGACGGGCCTCATTCACGACGGCTTTGCGGCCGCCGATTTCGTTGCCGTTCAGGGCTTCGATTGCAGCCTGAGCTTGGGCATCGTCGGGCATTTCAACAAATCCGAATCCCTTGGAACGGCCGGTTTCACGGTCGCTGACTACGCGTGCGGCGCTCACTTCACCATACTGTTCAAAGATGCCGCGCAGTTCATCCCGATCGACGCTGTAAGGCAGATTGCCCACATAAATATTCATCCTGATCTCCTAAATTGGATCTGCTCTGTTCCCGTTAGTTAATCTTGTATTACTGATCCAGACTCAACACACACATCCGGGAAGGGAAAAGCAGACCCGCTGAAGAGGCAACCGGAAATATGCGGTGAACCTGAATAAAAAACCGCCTGTCCGGAAAGGTATCAATGGTTCCATGGAACTTTTTGCAATAAGCCACTGACACATCTCCGCCCAGAACGGAAATTTCAAACCAGTTCTTCTGAATGTGGTGTAAACGCCTTGAAAACAGCAATTTTTCCATCACATTAGTAATTATACCTCATAAACATTGCAATGTCAAGTGAAAACTGAAAAAATTTACGTTTTTTTTAGTTTGATTTTTCTAACTGTTTTCATAGTTTCTTAAATTGCATAAATTACGGGATTCCAATAAATAAAAAATTTTCATGGCAGATTTTTATCCGGCTTTTCTCCCATAGCGTTTTGCGTTCTGAGGAAAAGAGCGGAACCGGCTGCAGCTTTCCCAATCCACTTTGGAAGAAAGTTCTTTTCTGAGCTTCTGCTGCCCTTTTCTGAGTTTTTCCTGTCCGGACTCGATACGTTTGACGACCCAGCGCATTCCCAGCAGAAAGCTGCCTGCAATGGCGATGATCTTTGCCAGAGCATCAAGGTGTTCCATGATTTTCCTCTCCTTCGCTTTTCATTGCCGCGTTCCGTTCTGCCGCCAGATGCCAGCTGTAAGTGCCGAACTGACGGCACAGCGCCGCCAGACGGTGCGCATGATTCAGGACCACATAACGGCGCACGTCGTACCAGGCGTACTCTGAACTTGCCAGGATCCCGTTGGCAAGAAAACGGTCATTGGATGCGTCAAAAGCGCTTTGGCTCCCGTCGGATCTTTCAAACTCCACATCGTGGATCAGAGCGGCAGGTTCCAGCGACGGATGAAGCTTATTCAAGGTCCGGCGCAGAAACGAAGGTATTCCGCCGGGACCGATGCCGTTGCAGATCTTTTGCAGCTCCTCATCGGAGTACTTTTCAAGGATATCTCTGCCCTCAAGTTCAAGGGCGTTGCACTTTTTACGCAGTGCGGCGATCTCTTCAATGGTGTACATCACTGACATTTCTCCTTGTACCAATATTCAGCAAATTGTTCCTGTTCTTCTGCATCGTCCTCGATCAGGGGGCGGTACAGTTTCCCTGCGAAGTACCGTAAAGGCTGTTTTCTGGACTGCCAAACGTGCCTGAGTTCGTGTATATAGATGTCAAATATCAAACTCACATCGCAGACTTCCATCAGCGTTATTCTTCCGAAGAAGTGATACCCGATAACGTCATGCTTCAACTTCTTGAACTTGACAGGAACATTCTGCCAATCAAATTCATTCAGCCATTTTCCGGACGGTGTTTCAGCATATTCAGAAGCAAGGGATTGGAGTTCATTCGTCATATCACACCGTCCTTGCATTCAAAAGCTGTGCTATTTCATAAGGCTGAAGAACCCTTGGATAGATATAGTAGTCTGCATACCTTCCGTTAGACTGGTAGTACTCCCACGGGTCGCCAATAGTGATATATTCCCAATCAATACTTACTGATCCGCCCTCCCATTCCCAGACGAGAGAACCGTCGATATAATTCTTGGTGTTGTCTCCATCAAAAGTTACAACAATATGATGCCAGTTTGTGTCAGTTATGAGGCTGAATTCGGACTGAAAATAGTCTTGCGCCCAATAGGTCACGCCGGGGTAGTCGTTAATCAGACCCCACGCGATACGATTGCCTGTGCCGCTTGAGCCATAACCGATACCGCACCAGCAACTGCCGTTTTCAGAGGTTCTTTTGAACCAAAATGAAAGTGAGAACGGATTATTCCCCAATGGAACACCGGGATCAGTCGTTATAACTGCACTTTGAGCTTCGCCGTCATTTGCAGTCTGAAATACGCTTCTGTTGTCATCTTCAACAATAGTTGCTCCTCGAACATCCCACCCATCAAAACTTGAGAGAGAATTGAAGAACACATAGTCCTTCGGAAATCCGGTATTCAGAAATGCGATACGGACATTTGTGCCGTCCGTGTAGATACCTCCTATTTCCGGAATGATATCTGTATAAGTAAGTCCAGTAGTTACTGTATCTTCAAAACTGTAAATACCATCCGTCAGAACAGCCTTATAGCCAGTCCACGTCTTATTGCCTGTATCGACAGAAGCGCACTTATAATACACAGCGGAACCGCCACTATTGCCACCACTCCCGGCAATAGTACCAACATTTCCTTGACTGTCTTTATATCTTGTCACAACATTTCCTGACTCATCTGTACCAAGATAGGTAAGTATCTGCCCTTCCGGAACAACTGCATTTTCAAAGTCACTGTCTGCATATATTTTTGTCATATCCATTTTTACATACTCCCGAAGTTTCCGTTGCTGTCTTTATAGCGTTTTGTCACATTGCCGTTACTGTCAAGGGCAAAGAAGATGAGCAAAGCCCCTTCCGGAACAACTGCATTTTCAAAGTCACTGTCTGTTTTAAGTGTTGAAAGTTTCATTTGACAATATCTCCTTGTGTCATATCACTGTACGCTAATATAGCCAAAAACGTTTGAATAATGCAGTTCAGCCGTTCCATTGTAGATGGTTGCACCGAGACTTGTGTCGCTTGCGCTGTGTAAAATGAAAAAGTAGCCTTGAAAATCATCAGGGATTTCCCCCAAGACATCCATAAATTCATCATAACCGACAGAATCAGGAATAATCTCCACCTCCTCATCAAGCACACCCACGATTCCACCCGGATTCCTGAAACACTTAGGGACAATGGGTGTCCCGTTAATATGAGTCAGGACAAACTTACTATAGATTATTTGTGATTCCCTGACCACCATACTTACGTTCGCATAGGACTTCTGCTGGACACCACCTGTACTGGAGGACACAAAGACAACAGTCAGCCCCCTGTCGCTCTTGCCGATATTAACAAAGCGGTTTCCGTTAAAGATGAATGCGCCGTTTGGTTGGCTGCTGTTCTTCTCATTAGAAGGCAGCAGCAGACGCCATCCGACATCGGTATATATAAGGCGTCCGTAAGCCAGCTCCTGCCACCATGACCCCTCTTCTCTTTTGCCGCTGTAAAATCTTGCCATAGCACATCACCATTCTTGGACCCATATCATCCCTACAACGGGATCGGCAGGTTCAGTACTGCTCACAACGAGCCTGACAGTCCCATCCAGACCTTGAGGACCTTGAGGACCTTGAGCGCCCTGTTCCCCCTTTTCGCCCTTTTCTCCACGGAAGGGTACTGCATTTGACCAGTCCCCTGAAGTATCAGAGAGCTTGAAGTACATATTTCCGCTTTCCATGTCAAGGAAGGCGAATCCTTTTGATTCAGAGTCATAATTTGACTTTTCAACGGCAAGTCCCCTTGCATCCGGGGTGAAGTTCAATCCATCTTCGCCTTTGACGCCTCCGGCACAGTAAATGTACCACGGAGGAGTGAAAGAGGAAACATTGTCGTATGCAAGATATTTTGCAATTGAAACGCTCCACCCGGATTCGTTTTTTGAAATGGATTCCTTCTCAATAGGATAGCAGTTGCCCTTAGAAGTGTAAACTGCCACAGGGAAGGCGTTTTCGTTGCTGATGAGGATATTTCCGTCAGTGAGTTCTGTGATTTCAAGTTTGAAATTTGAAAGAGTTCCCGGAATGCCCTGTTCCCCTTTTTCACCCTGAGGCCCCTGAGGACCCTGTTCCCCTTTTTCACCCTGAGGCCCCTGGGGACCCTGTTCCCCTTTTTCACCCTGCGGACCCTGGGGACCCTGTTCACCCTGAGGCCCCTGTTCCCCTTGGTCTCCTTTATCGCCCTTGAAAGGCAGAGGATCTGACCAGTCCCCTTCAATGTCGGAGTTCTTGATGTAGAACATGCCAGTATCCGCGGCAAAGAAGGCGAATCCTTTAGCTTCGGCATCGTAATTGCTCAACTCTGCAGCAATGCCCGTGGCGTTGAAGGTGAAAGCAGGACCCCGTTCACCTTGAACGCCCTGAGGGCCCTGCGGTCCGGTTTCACCTTGAGGACCCTGAGGCCCCTGTTCACCCTGAGGCCCCTGAGCTCCTGTTGCGGGAACGCCCGTATCTTCGCCGTTGACCTCCCAGGTTCCGGCAGTGTTGATCCGTGGCATATTGTGTTTTGTCTCACTGGCTACAAGAGCTTTCACTGCCCCTGCGGTCAGATAGATCTGGGGCAGCTCACTGGGAGATTCCGTTCCCGAAAGCGCCACACGGTTCCGGACGGTGATGTCAAACTGGATGACCAGTGCCGGAGCTGACATATCGGAACAAAATCCCAGAAGTTCTGCGTGGAGTGCGATTTTTTCAGAGTTGCCCAGAGCAGCGGCAAGTTCTGCGGTATTGGTTGCTGTGACGGGAATGATCACCTGATCTCCGGCGGCAGTGATATTTTCGGTGACGGCAAGAAGCACGGGAGTTGCGGGGTCCCAGTCATTGCCTGCGTAGAACTCCCAGCTGTCGTAAAGCTCCAGATCTTCCCACGGTACACCGTCACTGTCTCTGAGCCGCAGTTCAAGGCAGGCGTTCATTCCCCGGGTGATTTCCGCACTCTTTGAGCGCTGGATGTTGCCGTCGGCATCCACACATTCGCCTTTGATGCCGTTCAGTTGTAAATAGATCGTCATGTTTTGCATCGTTTTGATTTTCTCCTTTCTTGCAATTACCTCAAATATCAAAATATTTTGAATAATCAGGATGAGTACTCAGGTCAACAGCACCGTAAATACGCAGTGTGGAACTTCCTGTCCACGGTGAACCTGAGGGACCGGCAGTTGTGGTAAGCTCCTTTTGAGTGAACCAGCGGCAGCCGTTGAGCGGGGACCGGGTGTAGTTGTCTGAAGATTCGGCAAATATGCCGATCTTGTACTGAGTGCCCTCTTTGGTCCAGAAATCAGGCACAGTGACCTTGATCCGGGGGTATGACTCCCAGCTGAAAGATGGTTTGTCGATACAGCCTGTATTTCCATACCATTCATACCATCTGGAAAGATCGTAACCGCGAGTTGTCAGGATTTTCAAAGGGATCAGGCAGTAACGCATTTTCTGGATCAAACGGTAACGCTGTTTTTCCCACTGCATCGACATGCTGCGGTAAGGCGCTCCGTGAGAGATCGTCAGTTCGTGGGGAATGATCTCTTCATTGAGGATCTCCTGTTCGGTAAATGAGCTCTTCACCCATTGGGGGGTATCCGTTGTCCACAGCTCCTCCGGAATGGGACTTCCCAGAGGGGCAGCCTGGAATGTGAATCGGTTTTGATAAATTGCATCGGTAATTCCCCGCCAGACGCCGAATTTATCCCGGGCGTTGAAAGTGTAGTTTTTTTCGGATTCCGGTGTGATGTAGCCCGGATACACCTCTTTGCGGCACTCATCTCTGAGACCCAGAAAGAAACGGTAAGCCTCATTGAGAAAAATTGCAGGGGTGGTTCCCCGGAAGGCGCCTTCACGCATTCCCATCTTGTACCATATACTTTCGCTCATTGTTCTATATAATACCTGTCTCTGAAGTTGATCATGCCGCCCTGCCATAATTGCTGGAAATCGACGAGATATCCATAATGGTCGACGCCGGAATAACGTGCCAGTTCCCAGTAGATCTTTTTGCCGGGTTCATAACAATGGGGCAGATAGTCTGAAGCGAGGATCTCAAGTTTCCACGGCTGATCTGCGGTGTTGTATGTTGCCTGCAGCACAATGACACGTCCATCCGCTTGCCCGCCTTCCACTTTGATCACAGTATCGGGAACGAAAAACTCTGAGCCGCTTTCAGGGACCGTCACTGTACCGGAGTGTGTAAGGTCAGTTTCTCCCCCTTTGACGGTGAGTGTCCCGTCGCCGTTTTCAATAACAGCGAACATCCCTGTGTAGCTGTGATCTTTGGCACCGAGCCGCACGAGAGTCCATCCTGAGTATTTGTCGTACCAGATGACTTCGGCGCCTCCCCTTTTCCCGAAATGGTATCTGCCATCTCTTCCGGGAAAGATGAAGTTGTTTCTGACTGTGCGCGATGTCCCTGCGTAATAGTTGTATTTATAGGATTTTTCAAACTCCCCCAGAGGATTTCTGATCATTGCTGCGCCTGAGATCTGGACCGGTCCGGAACTTTCGGGATGGATATTGTCAAGAGCCACGCCCCAGATGCTGTATTCATTTTCAACGGGGCGCCCGTAGGCGCGGATGTTCCTGTGCCACAGCCGGGTATCTTCAGGATCAGGGACAAAAGAGGTGTCAAGCTGTACAGCTGAGCCAATGGAAAATGTTTTTTCAGTGGCATTGCAGACGGTGATGATACATTCAGAGCCCGTAACGGGCACCGGCACTCCGGGATCAGCTTGTTCCTGCCGCAGCAGGTCATTGACGGCGTTATATCGTGCGGCGGGTTCCGGCTGCCAGATGTCGCCGGGGAGAACATCCTGGAGCGCGCCGCACTGGGGGATCATATCATACATTTTTTTTCTCCTTTCCGGCTAAGAAGGTGAATGTCAAGATTTTTTTATCTTGTCCGTATTTACTATCTTCTTAAATATGAATAAATTACATAAAATATTTTTTGAAAAAACGGTTGATTTTTCATTTCCGGCAATATAGATTGTTGAATGAAGTTCCATCAACAAACCACAGAAAGGAGCGATGAAGATGGTAAAAAAACAAACAGCATTTCTTTCGGCAGGAACATTGACTTTGATGATCGTGGCATCGGTCATAAGTTTGAGGGGATTGCCCATGATGGCAAAAGAGGGGCTTTCCATGCTCTTCTATATTCTTTTTGCTGTGGTGCTCTTTCTGCTGCCGGCTTCATTGGTTTCGGCTGAACTGGGGAGCGCCTTCAGTGACCGGGAAGGAGGTGTCTATATGTGGGTGAAGTCCGCTTTCGGTCCCGGATGGGGATTTACCGCCATCTGGCTGCAGTGGATCCAGAATGTGATCTGGTACCCCACAGTTCTGGGATTTGCGGCAGGTTCTCTTGCCTATCTGCCCGGGACTCCATCTCTTGCCGCCAACGGTACCTATTGCGGTCTGGTGGTGATCATCACCTTCTGGATCGCCACACTTTTCGCCCTCAGGGGCACAAAGACCGTGGGCGCCGTCACCAAATACGGGGTGCTGCTGGGGACCATTATTCCCGGGATATTCATTATTTTTCTGGGCTTGCTCTGGTATTTCAAAGGTATGCCCCTTGCCTTTATGACGCCTGAAACAGTGGAAAGTACAGGTGCTGTGATCCATGCCCATCCCACCTTTTTCCCCCACATTTCAGGACTCAGCAGTGTGGCGTTCCTTGCGGGGATCATTCTTCTTTTTGCAGGAGTCGAGGTGCAGGCTGTCCATGTGACCGAGATGAAAGATCCGGCACGGCAGTTTCCCGCAGCCATGCTGGGGGCATCTCTGATCATCATACTGCTCTTTCTGCTGGGTGCTCTTGCAGTGGCGGCGGTGATCCCGGCTTCTCAGATCAGTCTGACGGCGGGATTGATGGAAGCCTTCCGTCAGATACTGGGAAAATTCAATCTGGGTTTTCTGGTGCCGCTTCTGGGAGCTCTCACCGCTTTCGGCGCCATCGGCGGCGTCATGTCATGGATCACCGGTCCCAGCAAGGGACTTCTCAGCACCGCAAGAGACGGAGAACTCCCGCCTTTTCTGCGGCGGGTCAACAGTGCCGGGGCGCCCTGCACCATACTGCTGATCCAGGCGCTCATCGGGACGGGTCTGGGGAGCTGCTATTTTATCATGAACAACGTCAATGTCGCTTTTTTCGTCCTCTCTGCCATGACGGTCACACTGTACCTCATCATGTACATGCTCATGTACCTTGCGGCGCTGAAGCTGCGTTACACAGCTCCTGAACTTCACCGGAGCTACCGGGTCCCCGGCGGATGGGCAGGGATCTGGTTGGTGACACTTGCGGGATTGGCAGGAGTGGGTTTTGCCTTTGTGGTGGGATTTTTCCCCCCTTCCAATCTGGTGGTGGGGAATCCTGCACTTTATGTCACTTTGGTCACGGCGGGAACGGTGGTCTTTACAGGGATCCCCTGGCTGATCCATCTCTGCCGCAAACCCGGGTGGAAGAACAGTTACAACAACAACGAAGGAGAAAAAAATCATGGCTCTGCACAGAATCGTTCATCAATGCAGTGAACTCACCGACGACACCTACGCCTGCGCTCTTTTCGGGCGCGCCGCAGAAAAGTTCAGGATGCCCCCTCAGGGGAGCTCACCCCGGGAAGCCTATGAAATGGTCCACGACGAACTCATGCTGGACGGCAACGCACGGATGAATCTGGCAACATTCTGCACCACCTGGGAGGAACCCGAAGTCCGCCGCCTCATGTCGGAGTCCATCAGCAAAAACATGATCGACAAAGACGAATATCCGCAGACGGCAGAAATAGAGATGCGTTGTGTCCATATCCTCGCCGATCTGTGGCACTCCCCGGAAAGCACCACCACCATGGGGTGTTCCACCACCGGTTCCAGCGAAGCCGCCATGCTGGGGGGACTTGCCATGAAGCAGCGCTGGAAACAGAAGATGAAAAAAGAGGGCAAAAGCTGCGGCAGACCCAATCTGATCACAGGACCTGTGCAGATCTGCTGGCACAAGTTCTGCCGCTACTGGGATGTGGAGTTGAGAGAGATCCCCTTTGCCCCCGGCAGATACACCTCAAGTGCTGCCGAAGTCATTGAAAGATGCGATGAAAACACCATCGGCGTGGTGGCAACTTTAGGGACCACTTTCACTTTGCAGTACGAACCTGTGAAACAGATCGCCGCCGCCCTCGATAAGCTGGAAGAGGAGCGCGGTCTCGATATCCCGCTTCACGTTGACGGTGCTTCAGGGGGCTTTCTGGCGCCCTTCCTTGAACCTGATCTGGAGTGGGATTTCCGGATCCCCCGGGTGCGTTCCATCAACGCCTCCGGGCACAAGTTCGGCCTTTCCCCGCTGGGGGTGGGCTGGGTCCTCTGGCGCAGCGCCGCAGACCTGCCGGAAGAACTGATCTTCAACGTCAACTATCTGGGGGGGGATATGCCCACTTTCGCCTTGAACTTTTCCCGTCCCGCAGGGCAGATCATTGCCCAGTACTACAACTTTCTGCGCTACGGATATGAAGGATACCGCAAGATCCAGCAGAGCTGCCGTGAAGGAGCACGCTTTTTCGCCGACCGGGTACGGCGCACGGGACTTTTTGAGATCATCAGCGGCGGCGGTCCCGGGAATGTGCCCGGCGTCTGCTGGAAACTGCTCCCCAATGTGAAGGTGAACTTTGACCTTTATGATCTGGCAGACAAACTCCGCACCCGGGGGTGGCTGGTCCCTGCCTATTCCCTGCCCCCCAACTGTGAAAAGACGGTGATCCAGCGCATACTGGTGCGCCACGGAGTAAGCATTGAACTCCTGGACCGTCTGGCACGGGATCTTGAGGACAGTATCAAATTTTTCGCAGACCATCCGGGGAGCCGGGTGGCTGAAGGTGAAGGCAAAGCCTTCCATCATTAATCCACAAAGAGAAAGGAAACAAAACTATGTGGAAAACAACACTCAAACTCATGGCCGCAGCTCTGGTTTGCGGCGGTTGCTGCTGCGGAAATGACTGCTGCGGTGCCGAAGTCGTCGAAGAGGTGGTGGTGGTCGCTCCCGAAGCCAAAGGTGCTATGAACTGTGCCGCCCCTGTGAAAAAAGGGGAAACGACCGCTCATGTGGCGGCTCAGCACACCAAGCCCAAGAGCGCTGAAGCACGCAAAGTGGGGCAGAAACTGGTGGAAAGCATGTGCAAAAACGACAGCAAAGGTTTCTGCAATGCTGTCTGCGGCAACATGAAAAAGCACTTCACCCCCAAACATTTTGCTTCCGGATGCAAACAGCTTTACGACAAGATGGGCAAGCCCGTCAAGGGGGAATTTCTCGCTGAACTGGCACATCCTGTTTTCAACATTTCCATCTGGAAAATGACCTTCCTCAAAGAGGTCCCCGGCAAAAAGCCTGAAGAACGTCAGGCTCTGTTTCAGGTCGTTACCGGTGAAAAAGACGGCAAGATGCAGCTTCTGGGATTCGGTTTTCTCTGAGGAGTCTGTCAGCAGATCATGGATGTTAAATGCTTTTTTGCTCCATGGCTGCTGATGCTGGCAGTAACAGGGGGGCTTTGCGGAGCCCCCCTGCAGCCGGATCAGCCGCCTCCGACACAGACTCTCAGACTGGTTCAGGATGATGCTCAGGATTACATGGTCTCAAGGATCTTCACCTTGAAACACATCCAATCCAACGATGTCGTTCCCTTTGTGGAAGGCATGGTGAAACGGTACAACATGAACTCTTCGGTCAGCTGTTTCAGTTACGCTTACGGTTCAGTCAGAGAACAGATCCTCAGTGTGACCACCCCTGAGAAGATGATGACCCATGTGGCGGCTTTTCTTGAGATGGCGGACCGTGCCGCAGGCAATGTTTCTCCGGGGAACGATGTGATCCGGGGGACCGGCATCTCCCGGGGCGTATACCGTCCGAAATACCGCTCCGGACAGGTCCTTGTGGATCTTATCGTCAACGCCCTTGTCAACGCCGGTCCCTGGTCCTCTCTTTACGGATACGACAGCAACTCCAATCAGATCTACTGGAAAGACAACGCCTCCAACAGCTCATACGTTTACCAGTTTTTAAGTTACATCGACCGCCCGCCGCCCCACATCAGAATGGCTTTTTCACTTTACGAGATCCGTGAAAGCACCCTGCGGGATATGGGGATCGACTATCTGGCGTGGAAAAACGGTCCCGGACTGAATCTTTTTCAGATCGGCTGGCAGGCTCTGGATCTCAGTTCATCGGGCACTGCCGCCTTGCAAAGTCTGAGCGGTCCTTTCGGAGGATTCTTTTTCGCCCCTCAGTTCGACGCAAGTTTCATCCGCATACTTGAGCAGTCCGGCAGCGCCGAAAGGCACACCGGGGGAGAACTGACAGTAGCAAATTCCGACACTTTGAGTTATGAACTTTCATTCAGTGCTTCATGGCAGAATATCGTCAAAAATGATAATGACCGAACCTCTGTCACTGCTCCGCAGGCGGCATCCCAGGCCAATTTGTGCACCGTCAAAATCATCAAACCCATCGTCTGCATCGACAACGGAAAAGAGACCGGATTTGCCATAAAACCCTACTCTCCCGGGGAAAATGCCGATTTGCCGGGGATCCTTTACTTCGGTTACGGCATACAGAATTCCGGCGCCGTGGAACGCAACAACTTCGGCACGGAATTGATCGTTTCAACAACTGTTTCGGGCAACGGGACCATTCCCCTCAACTGCGAAACGGTTCTGGGATCGTGGGAAAACGAAAGAGAGGTCGAAGAGACCATCGGCATCCCCTGGCTCTCTGAGATACCGTATTTGAAATATCTCTTTTCCACCACGGTGAAAAACAAAGAAAGATCCCTTTTCTTTCTGACAGTCACGGCGAAGATCCCGGACACGGCTGTTACGGAACAAACAACACACCTCAGGAGGGGTTTTAAAAAATGAAAAAGATCCTTATCTTTGCTGTCTGCGCCCTTTTAGGGGGCACAGGCATTGCCGGAGTACCGGGTACGCCCCGGGACTCCAATGTTCAGCTGACAGAGGGATACGCTCCCACACGGGTGGAAGCCAAACTGCTGATCCCGGTGGGGAAAAATACCCAAACGCTCCACTTTATCAGGGACAACAACGACCCCAGAGTCATAACCAAAAGCTATCTCCTCAAACACGCTGACGCATACGAAATACGGGACTGTCTGCGTGAGATGGTCCAATCCAAGAGAGTTGGCAACACCTCTCTTTTGCAGAACTACCCCGTGAACACTTCTGCTGCTCCTGTTCCTTACAATCAGGCGACGACCTCACAGGTCCAGCCCTCGACTCCGGTCACGGCGCAGCCCACCTTCAACCCGGCACTGCAGCTGGGGAGCAACACCGCTGTGGAGTGTCTCAAGTTTGCTGACGGCACGGGGGTATTGCTCATCAGCGCCGAGGAGTACCGCTTCAGGGACCGCCCGGGGGGAATGGGATTTGACAGTATCGTGAAATTTCTTGACCGTCCCCAAATGGGGGAAATGACAGGGACTCAGACCTTTTTCTACTTCCCCAGGTTTGTTCCGGCACGGAATTTACAGCCCCTGATACAGAATGTGGGCATGAATGTTGCTGACGTGACCGAATTGTGGCAGGGGGGCGATGCCGTGGCATACGATCCCGTACTCAATCTGCTGATCTTCGATGTGGCGAACTACTCCATGAAAAACGTGGAGGATATGCTCAAAAAATATGACGTTCCCATCCCTCAGGTGCGGCTGAAGATCACTGTCTATGAATTTTTTACCGAAAACGACGACCGTATCGGTGTGGATTTTCAGGCATGGAAAAACAACGGCGGTATGGATTTTTTCTCTGGCGGCGGACGTTTCAGAAACAACTGGTCAGCGCTTTACTCAGGGGGGGACATGACCAACACCGGTTCAGAACGGACCGGATTCTACAACTTCAATCCCAAGTGGAACACCCGCTATCTGGATTTTCTTACCGCCAAAGGCAAGGGACAGGTCATCTGCTCAGGGGAACTGCTCATCAGAAACAATACCCCTGCCGCACTGAAAAGCATGAGCGAACTCTTTTACTTTGAATCCAAACGCCCTGCGGAAGAGGAAGAGTTGATCAAATTCTTTTCTGCCATAGCGCAAAAGTTCATCGGTTCCGATGATCTGCCTGTCTGGAAAGCCCCTGAACTCCGGAGTGCCAAACAGAGCAGTTTCGGATTTTCCATGCAGATCGCCAATGCTTCTGTCACAGAGTGTTCCACCAATTTCACCGTCGATTTGACCCACACCGGTCTTATCGGCTTTGAATCCTCCGGCGCTCCCCGTTTTTCAGAAAGCCGCATCACGGGACTCAATATCTCCCTGCCTCACGGAAAAACATCATTTATCATAGGAGGCTTGCGGAAAAGTTCTCTTGTCAGATCCAAAACGGGCATACCGTTTTTAAAAGATATCCCTCTGCTGGGCTGGTTGTTTTCCACAGATTCCACATCGGTCAGGCAAACGGTCCTTGCCGTTGCGGGGGAATGTATTTCAGAGTCCCCCGCCGGGCTTCCCGGAAAAATGCCCCGCTCCCGGCAGGAAATGAATTGAAAACACCGCAGGGACAGTGGATCTCCGGTATGGAAAAATCTCCGAGGCAATTTCAAAACTCCTCAAAATTGTCAAAGCGCCCTCTTCTTCGATCTGATAAAGGGAGCGTTTTTCCGCCTTCGCATAAAGCTACGGCGGGACAAGCGCCTGTTACCTTTCCCCCTCCGCATAAAGCTACGGCGGG
>JAFTIE010000134.1 GCA_017457065.1 Lentisphaeria bacterium | reverse complement strand
GAGGTAATTTCAAAAGTCATTCAAAAAATGGCAAAGATGTCATTCGCAAAGAGCTGTAAAGGGTAGTTTGATCCGGCGTCGCCAAGGCTATGCCGTGACAAGGGCTGCTACCTGGCTTGTCCCGCCGTAGCTTTATGCGGAGGGGGAAAGGTAACAGGCGCTTGTCCCGCCGTAGCTTTATGCGAAGGCGGAAAAACGCTCCCTTTCGCAGATCGAAGAAGAGGACGCTTTGACAATTTTGAGGAGTTTTGAAATTGGCTCAAGAAAATATCTGCAGAAAAAAACAGCTTGAAATAAACTTTTAACGGATTATGTTATATGTCGCTGATCCGAAAGGGGAGTTCCTTGCTTGCAAAGCAGCTTCTGAAGTTTACAAGCTTTTCGGCTCTCAGGGGCTTCCTGCGGATGAAATGCCGCTGCCTGATGTGAATATTTCAGGAGATATCAGTTTTCATTGCCGTACCGGAGAACACGAGCAGACTCCGCAGGACTGGGCTCATTATCTTGATCTTGCAGATCGTTATCTTTGAAGCGGTGTGGAAACTTTGAGGAAATGAGGGAAAGATGCTTAGGGGAGCGTTCCCTCAAACTTTCCATCGCCGATATGCCCGAATACGCAGAAAAAGATAATTAAGTTCCGCTCTTTTTGATTTGAAAATGAACGTGCAGCTGCTTGGGTAATTGTTGCACTGAGGAGATTTTTCAAAAAACAATTTTTTTTTATTTTTTCTCTTGAAAAATTTTTTTGCAATGCTATATTAACTCAAACTGCTTTCTCGAGAAAGCAAAAGTTTTAATTAAGGAGACAGCCATGAGAAAAGTCAAATTTACGCTGATTGAACTGCTGGTGAGTGCTGCTTGTAAAGTTAGGGTTTTGCCCTTTTATTACCTCAAAATAATTTATAAAAACAACACATCCTTACGCCCGCAAGGGCGCACTTCACGCATTTTTGACAACGGTCAAAAATGCACTTCACACCTTCACATCTTCACTCAATCAGCGTTCACGCTGATTGAACTATTGGTCGTTATTGCCATTATCGCCATTCTTGCGGCCATACTTCTGCCTGCTCTGCAGCAGGCCCGGGAACGGGGCTACACTGCTTCCTGCCTGAATAATTTGCGAACATTCGGTCAGGCAGCGCAAAATTATGCTGACGATTACCGGGTCTGCCGGGTCATTTACTGGTGCCATATCGGGAACGGTCAAACCGAGCAGTGGCGGAAAGCGCTCGGGACGCTGAATTATCTGCCGCAAAATGTCCTGGATATCCCCAGAAATCCCAAGTCCAAATTGGATATCTGCCCTGCGGAAAAAAGTTTCAAAACTTCCAGCAATGTTACTTCCGATCCGAATTTCGCCGGAAGTCATTACGGACTCAACTATTGTCTGACCTGGCATCCGGACAATACAAGTAAAAATTCAGTTTCCTGGTCGTGGCATCCGAAAAAGGAACTTCAGCAACCTGCAAAAACCATGTATTTTGCAGACAAACCAGCCGGAGACAAAAATGCTTACTACGTTTTCAGCGCCAGAGCCCACGGTCTGCAGCAATTCCGGCACGGCAATGGCTATACCAATTCCATTTATCTTGATCTTCACGCCGCCACAGGGCATTACACAAAGATCCCCAATCAGTTTACTTATGATGTGCTGGGGATCAGCAGAAAAGTGGTGGACTCCTGGTATTACAGAAGAAAAAATCTTACCTCCTGGTATGATTTCTGAACGGAGAATGCTTATTTTTCAGATCTGTCAGTGCAGATACGGACGACCGGTGGAAGCTCTTCACCGAAATTCCTGAACAGTCCCATTTCAATGGTCTGAAAGTTATTGAGCTTGTCAAAGCGCGTTTCCCGCCGTTCCGGACAACCGCAGCTGCGGGAAGGACGCAGGACAGGTTCAATGAATATGCCTGCCTGAGGGGCATTGACAATGTTATTTCTGATCCTGTCCAGCAGAAGTTCGACTCCCAGTTGTGCTTTTTTGCGCAATGGCTGAATAACAGTGGCAAGAGGGACTTTGCAGAAATCGCAGAAACTCATGCCGTCAAATCCGATAACAGCGATATCATCCGGCACGGTCACGTTTCTTGCAGTCAGTTCATAGATCAGTTTCCCGGCGATCTGGTCATTGTGACAAAAGACGGCATCCACTTTCATTGTCACAAGTTTTCTGACAAGGATGTCGAAATCGTAATTGAATTTTTCTCCATAAAAAAGCAAATCATCGCCGCAGGGCAATCCCAATTCAGTACAGGCGTTTTTCCATCCGGTATAGCGGCTGTGGTAAAAAGAAAAAGAGTGTGACTGCACTGCCAGCAGAGCGATTTTCCGCCTGCCGTGGGCATAAAGGTGTTCGACCGCCATTTTCCCCCCTGTGATGTAATCAGTCGCAACATCACAATCGAAAAAAATGCTTCTGCTCAAAAAAACACTGGGCACGTGAAGATGGGGCATGGCCATTTCCGGGCTGATGGTATTCAGAATGATCCCGTCTACGCCACGCATTTCCAGCTTGTGGATCAACTCTTTGATGGTTTCCCTGTCATTGGAAAAGCCCTGAACGATGGGATCCATATTGGCTTTTTGCAAATCAGCGAGGATCTCCTGAAAAAAAGAGGTGGTGCTGCCGAATTCAAGAGAAGAGTCGATCACGCCCACAGTTCCGGAAGCAGCGCCTTTCAGAAGTTTGGCGGCAACGTTGGGGATATATCCCAGCTCGGCGGCGATACGGCGGATCTCCTCCTGGACCTTGCTGGAAATGCGGCAGCTTTCAGGATGGTTGAGCACAGCGGAAACCGCCTGCCGGGAAACGCCGACTTTGCGGGCGATATCCACCATACGTACTGCCATATATTCTTCCTTCCACTTGTTTTTTTAAACGGCTGATCCAGTTGGTAAATATACCATCATTTTGCTTTTTTTTCAAGAAGCAAACAAGAAAATTGTGATTTTTTTAATCTTTTCTCTTGACAATTTTTCAGGAAATGCTATATTAAAATCAATAGCTTTCTCGAGAAAGCAGTGTGAATAAAGGAACTGATCGTTATGAAAAAGCTTATCACTTTTTTGCTGCCGTTAGTCTGTGCGTTGTCCGCTTCAGACCTTTCCCTGCCAGTATCCGGTGTCCTGTCGAAGCCGGTCCGTCTGGGAGAACACTCTCATCTTGCCGTCAAGGCCCGGAGCATCGGCACCCGGGGCTGCAGACTCAACATCAATATCACCCGGGAACTGACTCCGGGAGACAGAGCCACCTACAGCACAGCTCTCGCTCTGACAGACAGTTTTCAGACCTTTTACATCCCCCTGATCCGCAGCAGCAGCCGGACAGCCGTTGCGTTCCACTACAAAAAAGGAACGCCCCGCTGTTCTATCGATCCGCTTAATTCCGGCCGTCTGCTTTCTCTCAAAACCCGTCCCGAAAACGGCAATACCGGCCGTGTCGAAATCCAATCCATCAAGCTGACCACCCACTCGGCCCCTCTCTCGCCGGAAATGGCCGCTGCCGCAGAAAAAGTCAAAAATATGCCCCTGGTCACCCCCTATGTGTTCAAAGAACTGCTGCCCGGGAAACCTGTTCCTGCCGCAGGTTTTGTGATTTGCCGGACAGGAAGCACACTCACCGAAAAATTCGCAGCAGCCGAACTTTCGCGCTATCTGAAAAAAGTGACGGGTAAAGATTTCCCCGTCGTCAAAAGAGGAAGCAAAAAAATCCTCCTGAAAGTCGTTCCCAGCCCCAAAACAGAAAGCTTTACTTCCCAATTTACCGACGGCAAAACAGTGACCATCACCGGCGCTTCCCCCCGGGGACTTCTTTACGGAGTTTACGATTTTCTTGAAAAAGCAGCCGGGATCCGGTGGTTTGCGCCCTTTGATTACGGCGAAGTCGTTCCGTCCAATCCCGATCTGGCTTTTCCGCTTTTCAGAGACAGTGTCGATCCCGTCATGAGTTTCCGCAGTCCCCACTACTGCAGCGGCAAAAAAACAAAGGGCGCTGCCCAACACCTCTGGGCTATGGCGGACTGGTGCGTAAAAAACAGAATGAATGTGGAACTTGAACGTATCCGGGACAGAAAAAAGATCGTTTCCTTCTATGCCAGACGGGGAGATTGTATCTGGCTTTCCCCCAGAGGCGGACACAGTTATCATAAATTCGTGCCCCCGGCCAAATATTTCAAATCGAACCCCGATTTTTATCCTTTGGATCCCGCTACGGGAAAACGCCGTGCCTGGCGCGCCCAGCTGTGCTGCACCAATAAGGAACTTTTCAAAGAACTTGGAAAGATCGGTGATACCTATTTCAAAACCTATCCTCATGTCAAGATCTTCTATTTCGCCCAGATGGACGGAGCACTGCTCTGGTGTCACTGCCCCGGCTGTCTCGCCATCACCCCCAAGGGGGCTGAACTCCATACAGCTTCCGACCGGGTGGTCAATATGGCCAATAACGTGGCCCGGGAGATCCGCAAAAAACATCCGGATGTCATGGTCCGCACCTTTGCTTACGGTTTGGGGCGCAAACCTCCGGAAAACATCAAACCTTCGCCTGATGTCATCATCAGATACTGCCATTATACCCGGGGCAATGTCATGCCCTGGGCAACTGACTCCGGCGAATATTTGCGCAAGTGGGCTGAATTGACAAAGGGCAATGTGGAAATCTATTCCTACAACCAGCACAATATCCGGTACGGCAGCACCATCGAAGCCCAGGTGGCACTGATCCGTTTGATGAAAGTCCTTAAAATCAAGGGAACCCACCAGGAAACGACAGAGACCTGGTCAGGTATCGATGCTTATCTGTTCTATCTGATGGCCCGTCTTGCCGTTGAACCGGCGCTGGATGAAGCCAAAATCCGGGCAGATTACTACTCAAAATTCTACGGTTCAGCAGCTCCGGAACTTCTGAAGTGTATGGAGATCCTGGATGGGATGCTTGCTGATCCCGGAGCCAGGAAACGTATCGGATTCATGACACTGGCAACCTTTTCGGAAGGACACAAAAAAGAGATCCGTGCCCTTCTGGACCGGGCGGTCCGGAAAAGCGCAAAGGACTCCCGCCAGCTCAAGGCGGTCAGAGCGCAGCAAATCGGTTTTGAAGGCTGGTTTGCCTACTCTGATGTGATCTGCGCCACAGATGCTTTTTATAAAGCGCCTGTCGCCGGAAACTTCAATAACGCCATTGCCGCCATTGACACCTACAAAAAAATGGTCACAACGCACGCTCCGGCACGTCTTTTCCACGGTTTGCGCTTTTTCAATAAAGTCGAAACGGGGCTCCGGACTTACTGGGCCAATGTCCAGAAAGAAAATGAGCTTTTGAAGTCCTATTCCGTTGTCAGTGATCTCCGGGAATGGAAATTTGCTGTCGATCCCCACAACAAAGGGGAAAAAGAAAAGTGGTATCACCCCGCTTTCGATGACCGGAAGTGGACGACCGTTCAAACCGGCATGCACTGGGAAAAACAGGGGTTCCCCAACTACGACGGTGTTGCCTGGTACAGGGCCAAAGTGACCGTTCCTCACAATAATAATGAACTTTTCTTTCTCGGCGTAGACGAAAAAGCGTGGGTCTATCTGGATGGAAAATATATCGGCGGGCAGCACGAAGGCGATGTCGGCGTTCTGTGGCAGAAACCCTTCAAAGTCCGGCTCAATAAAGGCCCCGGAGTCTGCACTGTTGTCATCAAAGTCCTCGACAGCAATGCCGCAGGCGGCATCTATAAGCCGATCTATCTCATCCGCCCGGCAAAGGGGAAATGATCTGACCTTCCTCTGAACAGTCCGCCGCCTTTTGATCTGTCAACGATATTCCCGGACAGAAAGGCGGCGTTTTTTATTTGTTTTTCAAGAGAGGCAATTTCAAAAGTAATTCAAAAGATGGCAAAGAGGGCATCGCAAAGAGCTGTAAAGGGTAGTTTGATCCGGCGTCGCCAAGGCTATGCCGTGACAAGGGCTGCTACCTGGCTTGTCCCGCCGTAGCTTTATGCGGAGGGGGAAAGGTAACAGGCGATTGTCCCGCCGTAGCTTTATGCGAAGGCGTAAAAACGCTACCTTTATCAGATCGAAGAAGAGGACGCTTTGACAATTTTGAGGAGTTTTGAAATTGCCTCTAAGTATAAAAAAAGAAGAAAAATCTCCTTTTTTATTTCGGCTTTCGGCTGATGT
>JAFTIE010000133.1 GCA_017457065.1 Lentisphaeria bacterium | reverse complement strand
GGTCTTATCTATACCGGCGATGAAGATATTGCCATTGTTTTCAGCAAGAGTATAGCCGAAACTTGAATGAGCCGCCGCATTGATGCCGATGGCTCTGGCAGCTTTGGTGTCACCGATGTAAATAGATTTGATCCCGGCGGCAGCTTTGGATTCAGGAACGATTGCAACATATAGCCCCATACCTTCTTTGAAGGCACCCTGAAGCATCTTTGCCCCTGTGGTCAGGATGCGGCGCAAAGATGATTTCTGCGGCAGATCAGGAACAACGATCTGGTACTTTGAATTTTTTGTGATGACAAGTTTTGGGGCATCAGAAGCTCTGTCTTTTCCCATTGTGCAGCCGCATACGAAAAGCAATGCTGCAACGGCAAACAATAATTTTTTCATGATTTCACCCTTGTTTTTATATAATTTCTTTAAAATAGCACCAAAGAAAAGATTTATCAAGCTTTTTCGGTTCTTTTTTTTAATTAAACCTCAGTTGCACTCTGTTTTTACCTTTGATCGTACCCTTTTTGAGGTTTGACTGAGACATCTTTGAAAAGAGCATCATTGAGACCGATTTTATATTTTTTATAAATTTCAGGGGCAAAGAAGTCTTCAAAGTTCCAATGCCGGTACTGAGTGGTCTTTTGAGGATTTTTCCCATCCTCTTCAATGTTGTTCTTCCTGAAAAAGAGCATTCCCTTTTTCATATCCCGCTCACGTTCCGCATTGTTTTTCCAACAGAGCTGGGTGCTCAGGACTTTGATCCCCGGATCAATAAAAAATGATTTGCCGTCTTCCCCTTTTGCCTTGTAGAATTCATCAAGGGTCATCTGCACATATTTACCATTGATCCAGCATCCGGTGATTTTTCGCAGTTCGCGGGGGTAGCGCATGAAATAGATATTGTTTTTTTCAATGATATTTTCCCAGTGGCTGAAGTGCAGGGGAGACTGGGAGATCTTTGCCCGGATGTTGTCGGTGACGATATTGTTGGCAAAAAGAAACCTTCCTTTGTCAGAGAGAAGGAACGCCGCCACCCAGATGGAGGGCTTTTTGAAAATATTGTTGGTGATTTTCACATTGTCAGCTTCGACCATGGTCATGGCGGTCATGCCGTCGATACAGACGCTTTGGGTGAGAGTGAAATTTTTGGTGTAACGGGCGTTGAAAAACGGACAGGAATATCCCTGCCCCCTGCCGTCGTGCATACAGCGGCTGATGGTGATGTTTCCGCCGCCGAAGACCACAAAACTGCCGGAGCCGTTGGGGAACTCTGTTCCAAACTCCTTAAAGCGGAGTCCGTCAAAGTTCAAGTATTCCTTTCCCCAGAGGACAAAGGCACGGCAGAAACGGCGGTGGGCACCTTCAAACCACACCTCAGCCTTGGGGGCAGCTTTGAATGTGATGGGCTTGCCTTTTTTGCCGCCGGCTGTGATGTAAACGATTTCTGTGTAAGTGCCTTCACCGATAATGACTGTATCTCCGGGAGCTGTCGCAAGGGCGGCACGGGAGACGGTGCGGAAGGGGGCAGTTTTATCCCCGGAGTTCTTATCGTTGCCGTTGACAGCCACATACCATGTGCGAATCGCACGATCCTTTGCCGGAGTGCGGAAGGAAAAGGATTTAGTGCTGGCGCTTTTCAGTTTACGGACATCAAGATTCCGGGGCAGGTAGGAGCTTCCCACAGTATAATTGATCTTGGGCTGAAAACTCAAATAAAAATCGTACTGAGTGTCTGGCTTCAGCTCTCTCAGGGAAATGGAGTGGAAAAAACTGTCCTTTGCAATTCCTGAAAGCATTTTATACGCTTTTGCGTTGGATTCTTTGTAATAAAGGCGGCTTCCCGGTGTACAGTTCATCGTCCAGTAGACTTCGGCGGTGGTGGACGATGTGGCATTGGCTGTGATATTATTGGCTTTAAGCTCCTGCGGCACGCAGAGAAAAAAGTAAGTGCCAAAAGGGAGTCCGTCAAAAGAGAGCTCCTTTTGCGGGGCAGGGGCGTTGGAACAGGAAAAAAGTTTTTTGGGGGAGTGCTTTGAGATATTGTGCAGAAAACTTCCTGTGATTTTTTCACCGGAAAGAATGTTTTTTACAACAGTAGCAAAGTTGCTGTGAGCAATATGGACACTGCCGGAATCAAGGACAGAAACACAGTTTTCCAATTTGGTGAAACGGCAGCGTTCCACTGTCAGTTTGCCCTTTGAGAGAACAACGGCGCTTCCGGTCTGTCCGGAAAAGTCCAGCAATTTCAAGGTCGTGTTGTTTCCTTTGACAAGGAGACCGTTTTTTCCGCCTTTGATGAGAATGGGGGCGTGCTGTCCTCTGCCCGCAACGGTCACATTTGAAGCTGTGAGTTCAAGACCGCCGGCATAGGTTCCCGGGAGCAGGTAGACAGTGGCGCCGTCGGGGACATTTTTCAAACTTTTCCAGGGGCTTTTGACGCTTCGTCCATCATTTTTGTCGTTTCCGGAAGGGGAGACAAAGTAAAAATCGGTTCCGGCAAAGCCCTGTTTGATCTGGCTGTTTTTCTGCAGCCGCAACTCAAAGTTCCAGGGATCGGCAACATCATTGGGAAATGATGTGACGTGTCTTTTCTTCAGAACAAGAGAGGTCGGTCCGCCTTTGCCTTTGGGGTCGTAATCATTGCTGACGACAACGCAGTTGTAATTCCGGTAGCATCCCACCAGTCCGGGAGCATAGTTGTTGATGAATTTACTGCCTTTGTCATTGGGTTTGATCCGCAGATGTCCGCGGTAATCTTCGATGCTGATGGTATTGGAAATGGTATTGCAGAAGTTGGTTCCATAGAATTTGGCACCGCCGGTACGGCTTTTGAAGGAGAAACAGTTGTCGATAGTGGAGTTTTTGCAGCTGTATCCGCCGAAATTGCCCCCTACGACGAATTTACTGGTGCCGTTGGCATATCCACGGCAGTTTTCGATACGGCAGTTGTCGGAAGCGTAAAAGGAGATCCCCCCTTCGTTCAGGTAACTGTTGCAGTTACGGATAATGCAATTTTCGCCGCTGCTGATGGAAAATCCCCACAAACTTGAGTGGGCAGTGAGCCCGATGCGCGAAAAGCCCCGGGCAGAAAGTCCCTCAATGATCACATTGCGTACCTTGCCTTTGACGGGCTGAACGTTGAATCCGTAACGGGGGATCCTGGAAACAGTTATGGCGTGGAACTCAGGGGCTTTGCCGTCAGAGGTTGCGATATAAAGAAGTTTTTTTGCTGCATCATAACTGTAGGCGTTATATGAGGCGTGGGGAGAAACGACAAAGGAGTCATCTTTTTTGTACACATTGTAAGTGTCACTTTCATTGACACCTTCCGGCATTTGCGGATAGGGGAGAACAAAGCAGTTGTTTTTTCCGGGAACAACCTTGAATCCGGAAACGGGCACATCTCCGTGGAGCAGCACTGTTCCCGGGATTTGGGCGCGCACAGTGGTGATTTTGCGGGGAGAACCGTTGAAACGCCAGAGGACTGCTTCATGGTAACGCCCGGGGAGAATGGTCAGCGTATCCCCCGGCGACAAAGCATTGACACCGTGCTGGATCGTTTTGAAAGGGGCTCCAACAGTTCCTTTGTTTTGATTATTGCCGTGAGGGGCAACGAAAAACTCTTTTCCCCAAAGCAGCGCACTGCTCAAAACAATCGAAAGTGAAAAAATCAAACGGCAAAGCATCTGCAGAACTCCTTCAGTTTTTATGTGTCATATAAAGATTTACATTTTTCAAAGTTTCGCCGTAGGTGGCACTGCCGGTATGACCGTCAACAAAAAGCATATTGGCGTTGTTGTTGTGACGGTAGGAGATTTCTCCATTCTCACTGACTCCGGCGTAATTCAAGCCCCAGATCCGGGGGTGATTGATCAGGTTAACGAAAGAATCGGGAACGCGGTTGTAGGTGCAGTCAGCCCTGTATACCCGTTGAGAAGGATTTTTGATGGTGACGAATTTCTGTTCTTTCGTATTGCTCCGGTTCATACATGAAAGAGAGTTCTGAATAGCGTAACTCAAAGCATGTTTGATCGTTGTGGTCGATCTCCTTTTTCTGAAATCATCGCCGGGACATTTGAATATCTTTGCCCAGGTGTCAGGAAGATCCACACTGCTGATCATAGGGGAATATGCCTTCTTGTTATGCCATACGCCTGAATAATAATCTGCGATCGCCAAAAAATAATCGGTTATATTATTGTTGTCATTTGACCAGGAGGATTTCGCTCCGGGCGGAAAAAAGTCATGGTTATCTGCAACATATTGAGCAGTAAAGAATCCGATTTGCTTGAGATTGTTGAGACAGGCACCTGACTGTCCGCGCATCCGTGCCTGCTGCAGGGCAGGGAGGAGCATGGAGGCAAGGATCGCAATAATGGCAATCACAACCAATAGCTCGATCAGCGTGAACGCTGATCGAATGAAGCACGGCTCTGCCGTATGAAGCATTTTCCTGCGGAAAATATGAAGCGCCCCGTTGGGGCATGAAGCGCTTGCTTCGCAAGCATAATAAGGCATTTTTTTGTTCTCTTTTTTCAGGTAATACAACGGCAAAACACCTATTTGACAAGTTTTACTCCCCAGAAGTTCAATCAGCGTGAACGCTGATTGAGTGAAGATGTGAAGGTGTGAAGAGTTTGCCTGCGGCAAACGTGAAGTGCGCCCTGACGGGCGTAAGGATGTGCAGTTTTTATAAATTTTTTTGAGGCAATACAACGGTAAAACACCT
>JAFTIE010000132.1 GCA_017457065.1 Lentisphaeria bacterium | reverse complement strand
TGCGGCGGGCGAAGCGCCTGTTACCTTTCCCCCTCCGCATAAAGCTACGGCGGGACAATCCAGGCAGCAGTCTCAAACTACCCTTTACAGCCCTTTGCGAATGGCATCGAAAGTCATTTTTTGAATGACTTTTGAAATGACCTCCATAAAAATTCCTTATCAGGAGTGTGTTTATGTTGTAAATTACACCGGAAAAATCAAAATTCAAATGCAGAATGTTTGTAAATGTGATAAATATTGTAGAAAAATTGGGAGTCAAGCCGATGGAATAAAAAAGAGAAGGCGTTTCCATAGCGCCTTCTCTTTGCGGGGGCAGAAAATGATGGAATAAGCTTGTTACCATTGGGGCTCAACGCCCACGACAAGGTTGTCTTTGCGTGAAGCGATCACTTCGTTGGTGTCTTTGGCAAGGATCGCAGACTCCATGGTGTAATTTCCCGCAGGAAGCTGTGCAAGAGTGAACTCTAAAGAGTTGGAACTTTGAAGGATTTTCCCTGCAGCGTTTTTGATTTTGATCTGAGCTTTCCAGTTGCCCGCCCAGTTGACGGCACGGCCGCCATGGATCTTCCTGCCGTTTTGGGCTGTGAAGGTCATTTTTTGCAGGATCTCACGGTTGAGATTGCTTGCGGCAAGCTGGAGCTTTTCGCCACTGTTGACCAGTGTGGAGCTTTTCAGATAAAGCTGTACTCCTGCCGGGGCAGGGGGGGCGTGCATACGCAGTTCGTGGATGGCAAGATCTCCTTTGTTGAGGAAAGAAAGATTCTTGCGGGCGTGGCGGCAGTTCCAGAAGTGAGCGGGATCTGTTTCGACGATCCCTTCGGCGTACTGGGCAAATTTTTCGCCCGGAGCCAGCTTGAAATAAACATGGATAACAGCTCCCCCTTTGCGGATGGCACTGGCAAAGGGAAGAGAAAATTGTCCGTAAGCGCCTTTTTCGGAGCTCAGAACCGTGTAGACCACAAGATTTCTGCCGCAGAGCCGTTTGTCAGCGGCGGGATAGAAGTTGGTGTAAAGCCGCACTGCCCCCCGGGGCTGGGAAAGTTTGATGCCCCCCTTTTCAAGGGAGGTGACTTTGAAAGAGGCGGCGCCGCCAAATTCATAGAAAGGCGCCTTGACCGCCCTTTTGAGCAGAGGATCGTTCATCAGTTCCATCCACCAGATCCGCACTGAGGGCAGGGGACGGGCAAGGACTTTGCCTTTGGTTTCATCAAAGGAAAGGGTGTAGTTTTCGATTCCCTTTTTCCTGATAAATGAGATCCATCCGGGGTAGATGTACTTCCCGGCGCTCAAAGGGGCGGTCTCTTTGCTGTAAAAACCGTCGATCTTCCGGGGGGATTCTCCCTTTTTCAAACGGGGCGCGCCGTATGAAAAGTCAAAGGAAAAGGGAATCTCCGTCCCGTCAGAGGCGGTCAGCTTCATGGTGGCACTGTCTGGCTTTATCTCTTTGAAATCCAGAAAGAAAGCACAGTGAGTCCCCCCGGACCGGGTTTTCAAAGGGATCTCAAATTGAGCTGCCGACAAGGTGAGTGCTGAAACACTCAAGTAATAAAAGATTTTCTTAAACATAAGTAAAAATTCCCGATTTTTCTGTTGTTACTGCCACGGACCTTTTACGGAACGGATAATCATGGAAGAACTGACACCTTTGTAAGAGAGTATGACTTTGGCTTCCGGGTGATCAAAGGGCAGAGAAAGAGTGGCAGTTCTGCCTTTGATTTTAAATTTCTTCTGCCACAAAGTTTTCCCCTCAAGGGAAAGGTATTCAACTTGCAAAGCACTTTCAGGCTTTTCCCCGATGTGCACTTTCAGTTGGAGTTTTTCACCTTTGTAAATGACGGAACTGACAGGGAACGCTGTCAAAAGATCTGCCGGTTTGAAAAGTCTGTAAAAGCGGATAAGTTCCTGTTCCCCTTCTTTCAAACTCAGACGGTGGCTTGTTTTTTCCCCGACTTTGTGGTGGACGTTGAAAACAAGGCGTTTGGTCTGTTTGGGGGGGAGAAAACATGTGACTTTCTCTTTGTCAAAGAAGCCTTCCAATTTGCGCGCTTTGGATGTGAGATTTTGAATAAAGAACTCCACTTTGTGCTTTCCGCCGTATGTTGGCATGGTGAATTTTTCCAGCCGGACACCATGACGAACGGGAAAGTTGAAACGGGTCCATGTGCCGATGCGGTGGAATTCCCCCAGAACGAATTTCTGATCTTTGCAGTAGTTCAGCACCCGGCTGAAAGCAAGTCCCATCTGACCGCTGGTATTTTCTGCAAAGTTCAATGAGGCAAGGGGGATCGCCATTTCTACGCAGTAACTGTCTTTCAGGATCTTGCCCACAGCTTTGACATCGCTGTTCCAGCCGATTTGTGTTCGGCCGTTTTTATCCACATACTGATCGAAGACCACCCCTTTGGCGTTGACAAGGATCTGGTGGTAGTCCTGACGGCGCCCGGAGGAATCAATAAAGACCTCCACTTCGTCGTCAAAGTAGACCTTGTCATCGTGTTCGGTGTAAGAGGCGGCGATGTTTTTGACATCCCCATGTTCGCACAGAAAGAGAACATAGAAAAAGTTGCGGTCATATCCGTACCAGACCTTTGCCTGACAGTGGGACTTTTCCTCTCCGTAAGAGTTGAAACGGGGAATGTATGCCGCCTTTTTCCAAACGGCATCTCCGGGGGAGCCGTCAATGACAGGAGCCGTGGCAAGATAGGGGATCTCTCTGCAGCAGAGTACAAAGGCACTCAGCAGCAGAAGCAGGAGGAGGGATTTTTTCATCTTGCTTTCTCCAAAGCTGTGATATATTCTCCGATGAGCCAGCGGTGGCGTTCAAAAGAAACGCTGTTCCACTCGGTGTTTTTGACAGCGGCGGTACCTTCGACGGCGTCCACCTGTTTGACATGGTAGTACCGGGCATCCAGATTGATCTTGGAGTCCATATCTTTGATGAAACGCTCAGCCTGAAGCACGGCGGGGTCGGAGGCTTTGACGCCCCGGGCATGGGCTTTTTTGAGGGCGGTTTCAAGGGTGTGCATGTAGAGGTAATCGTCCCTGCCTTCACGGTAGTTCAAAAAAAGCAGCGTGGGACGGAGATGACCTTGTGCTGTGGGGTAGCAGATGGCAGTGTTGTAGTTCCAGGGAAGATAGATGAAGGGAGCAAGGAACTTGACATAGAAAGGAGTTTCCTGATGTTTGGAAAATGCGTGCATTCTCCAGAAATGGAATCCCGCCTGAAAACGGCTGTCGCCTGTGTTGTGGGCTCCGAACTGACCCCCGTGCTTTCTGACATCGTCGATGAGTGCCTGAGAAATGGGAGTGCCGAAATTGGCAAGAAGGAAATCATATACGGGAGGATACATGTTCCGTGCCAGAGGACCGTTGATGGTGCTGAAGGTGGTCATACCCCGTTTTTTGGCTTCGACTGCCCGTTCAAGCCCTGCTTTGACACCGGGCAGACCGTAGTTATCGGGTTCCCCGCTCAGATACCAGTAGATCTTTTTGATCCCGTTGGCACGGAGCAGATCTTCAAACTGTTTCATGATACGGTAGGCTTCGTCCATGCACTCTTTTTTCTTCTGAGGGGACATATTGGGGTTATAGAAAGAGTAAATATAGTTGCGGTAGCATCCGCTGCCGATGTACCAGTGGAAGACATGGGTGGGGATAACGAGAAAGTCCATATTGCCGTGCGCTTTCAAAGCATCGACATACTCTTTGAAATACTTTTTTTCCTTCTCTGTCTGGGCGAAATTCTTCTTTCCGGCGCTCCCGGAGGCATGACCGATCCTGACACCGCTGCCGTAGCCTGCAAAGTAGTTGTTGTTGAAACGGTATTTTTTGTTGAATTTAAGGAAGTCGATCACTTTGCGGCAGTTTTCCGCTTTGTCATATCCTTTGCAGTAATCGGGCCACTGGGTCCCGTTTTGAAGGATCTGGAAATTGAACTGAGCGGCATTTTTGTAGTTGAGAGCAAAGGGGAGGACCTTCAACTGCAATTTTGCGGTACCGATGAGTTTTTTCCCAGAGAAAAACTGCACCGGGGCAAAGTAATTTCCGGGGCGCGCATCGGCGGGTACGCGCATATCAAGGGTGAACATGCGGGGTGTGCCCGGTTCACAATCCTGGGGCGCCATTTCCTGAAAAACATAGCTCATGGGGTTCAAACGCCACATTTCAACGATCTTCCCCGACATGCTTTCGCTGCCCCGTTCCTTGTAGCGTTCACGCCACAGATCACCGCAGGCACTTGTCACGATCTTTGACTGGTTCGGACCTTTGAAGTCCCCCACCTTGACGGTGAGAGCTTTGATCTCTTTCAGAGGGATGATACCGAAGCGGAGCATTTCCTGCTCATCTTTTGCCGCAAAGGCACGGATGGTATCACGGATGGCATTTTTCCGGGGGCGTGTCCAGGGATTGATGACCTCGTCACCATGGCTCTGGAAAACAACGAATCCTCTGGCGCGGCTCACTGCATCGGGGGAGGGCATGGATTGATTTTTCTGAGGTTTCCAGGGGTAACGCTCAGCAAATTGGCGGCGGCTTTCCTTTTCCACCTCTTTGAGCATGGCGTTCTGCTCCTGAACTGTATCGCTGATGACAAGGGCGGTCAGAAGGAGATTGGTCATCTTGAGTGTCAGTTTGCCGTCAGTGACCTTGACCTTGACACGATAGAGGTCCAGAACAGGCTTGACCAGACGGGTCCAGATATCGTCTTTGACGGAAAAGACATAAGACTCATTTTTGAGCCAGTACTTTTTGTAGAGAAGCTGAGTCGTGAGCTTTTCATCAATGATTTTTTTGCCGTGGGCTTCCAGTTTGATGATGTTTGAAACGGTGGAAAAACGGAAGACTCCCGTAAACCAGTCCCCCACCCAGATGGTCAGATATTTTTCGCCGTTGGAACAGGGAATGGTCAGAGTCGTATCCTGACACAGTATCCCGTGTTCATGCATGGTGTCAGCGGGGAGTGAGCCGTTGCTCCCCTGAGAGTGATATGAAGGACCTCCATGGGGATTGTAGGACCAGGGGCGCATTTTCCCTTTGAAAAGAGGAGATTTTGGGGTTGTGTAAGTGAAATCAAGAAACTTGTTGCTGTGAGGACGGAATTTTTCCGCTCCGAAGAAAAGTTTCACCTCTTTGCCCTGCAGAAGAACACTTGCTGCTGCAAGGACGACCAGTAAAAGATACTTTTGCATATAATGACTCCTTAGATGTTTAAAAAAGGACGAAAAGCAACTTGAAATTTTTACCAGAACTGACCTGTGGAAGTCATTCCGTCGAACCAGTTCTCATATCCCGGGATAGGGTAGGCACGCCAGAAAACATAATAGGCGATGCGATGGTTTTTGTCTGTGGTGGGGATCTTGGCAGCATTCAGCTTTGCCGTTCTGCCGTCAGCAAAGACAAAGTTGCTGCTTTTGATGTGATGGAGTGCGATGGCTGAAGCACCGGTAAAGGTATATTCGATGGTAGCAGAATAACTGTCTCCCCCAAGACAGGTCCCCGAAGGACGTTTGAAACGGACAAGTTTCCGGGGCATGGGATCAGCACTGATGATCCACTTGTTGACTCCCAATGAGGACTTGGTGATCCCGTAAGGAGCAGTTGCCGAAGGACATCTGTATTTACCTCTGCCCAAAACTTCAGTATGCCCCAGATAAGGGGTGAGAAGTCCGGCTTCCCCCGGATCGTTCCACCAGTGTTCAAGGGGGGTGGCACCATCCCGGTAGGGGGGGAGAAAACCTTTGTTGTCATCGGCATACAGGAGCATGGCTTTGCCGATAGAGGAAAGGTTATTGAGGCACCCGGTGGATTTGGCGCGTTCCCGTGCCTGCTGCAAAGCGGGCAGCAGCATGGCGGCAAGGATGGCGATCATCGCGATAACGACCAACAGCTCGATCAGCGTGAACGCTGATCGAATGAAGCACGGCTCCGCCGTATGAAGCATTTTCCTGCGGAAAATATGAAGCGCCCCGTTGGGACATGAAGCGCTTGCTTCGCAAGCATAATAAGGCATTCTTTTGTTCTCTTTTTTCAGGTAATAAAACGGCAAACCCCTAACTTTGCAAGCAGCACTCACGAGTAATTCGATGAGCGTGAAAAACGATGGGAAAATTCGGGAAACTGTAAGAGAAAGTTTTTTCATTGCTGCTTGCTCCTATTTTGTTTGACAGAGTCACGGACGATCACTTTATGTTTTACGGTTTCGATCAGCAGCTGCCCGGGAGTGAACCACCGGTCGGCTGTGAGCATCAATTCAGCGGCTCTGCGGCCTGTTTCAAAGTATTCGTAACTGATGGTGGTCAGGGGGGGATCTATGAATTCTCCGCCGGGGAATCCTGAAATACCCATGACTGAAATATCTTCAGGTATTCTGACATTGAGTTTTTTCAATGCTTCGATCATACCGAAGGCGAAGTAGTCTGAATAACACATCAAAGCCGTCGGCGGTTCCGGAAGGGTAAGGAGCCGTCTTGCCTCCTGCAAAGCCTTTTCCGGATCAAAGGGGAAGAAACTCAAGAGCTCTTCACTAAAGTCCAGTTCCATGGAACTTAAAAGAGGAAGAAGTTCCTCTTTGTCATATCCCCGTGAGTGACCGTCGATCAGATTGCCCACCAGGGCAATACGGGTGTGTTGACGGGATTTCAGAAACTTGAGTCCCTCATTGAGAGAGGCACCTTCATCAAGGGGGAGGACCGCTCCGTTTTTGAGGGGATGTATTTGTTCCAAAGTGGAAATGGGGTGGATCACCGGGATGGCAAGGTTATTCATGGCGATGAGCAGCTCTTCGTTTCCCTGCCAGTTGCCCCCCAGACAGAATATGCCGTCCAGATCTTTGAAAAGAGTCTTGTATTCATGGGCGGTGCGGTGAAAGAGCATTTCAATACAGCAGTGGCGGAGCTTTATTTCAGATTCTCTCAAGCCTCCTTCAATTCCCGTCAGAATAAAGGGGATCTGGGATGCCGGATGATTATGGTTGGTATAAATTGCCAAAAACTCTCTTTTCTGCGCAGCAGGAGCAATAAAGATCCCCTTGCCGGGAAGACGGTTGATGATATTTGCTTTTTCCAGTATATCGAGAGCTTTCCCGATGGTCACAGTGCTGACTTTGAAATCAGCTGCCAGCTGCCGCACCGTTCCCAAACGGGCGCCGGGAGCGTATTGGCCTTCTTTTATCTGCTCCCGCAGTATGCTGCTGATCTGCAAATGGAACATCTGTTCACTGTCTTTATTCAACCCGATACATGCCATATTTTTAACCGTTTTACTTTGTTTTACACTGTTTTACACTGTATTACTCGTTGGTGTAATATATCACTGCATTTTGAAAAAGTCAACCTTTGTTAAAAAAAATTTACGAAAAATCCGGAATTATCTGAGGCAATTTCAAAACTCCTCAAAATGGCATCTTTGTCATTTTTTGAATGACTTTTGAAATTACCTCAGTATTTCAATACAAAAATCGTGTTTTTCTCTTTATTCCTGCAGCAGAAACTTGATCGACAGCTTTATTGGGGATAAAACGGTTGGATATTTCGGAGTTTTCTTGAATTATTGAATTGAAAAATTGTTTTGTACAGTGTATATTACAACAATAGGAGCAGATACCATGAAAAGCATCACCAGCAGCGTTTACAGTTTTGAGAAATTACGGCAGGAAGGATACCTTTACGTCGATAAGACGGAGTATATCTGGAATTTGATAAATCCTGCAGGAAACTCCTATTTTCTCTCCCGTCCCCGCCGTTTTGGAAAGTCATTGACCGTATCTACCTTAAAAGCAATCTTTGAAGGAAAAAAAGAACTTTTTCAAGGGCTCGCTATCTACGACAAGCAGTACGATTGGAAAAAATATCCGGTCATCCACTTGGATATGGCAAACTGTGATGTTCATTCAGAAGATGATTTGCGGGACTATCTGGTTCGTATGATGAAGCGTTTGGCGCAACATCACAATGTGAATGTAAAAATCCAACGTAATTTGTTGGCGTCTTCTTTTGCCGATCTGATTGAAGAGATTGCCAGGCAAGGGGATGTAGTAATTTTACTTGACGAATACGACAAGCCTATTCTGGAAAATCTTTCAAATCCAAACATTGATATTATCAGAAATGTTCTTGCTGATTTCTATTCTTCCATAAAAAAAGAAGCAGAGTGTGAACGTTTTGTTTTTATTACAGGGGTATCTAAATTCTGCCATGTATCCTTGTTTTCCAAATTGAATAATCTTACTGACATCACCATGGATTCCCGCTATGCAACGATGTTTGGCTATACTCAGGATGAATTGGATACAAACTTCGGAGATCGCATTGCTGCTCTTGCCGGGAATACGGATATTACTGCTTACAAAACTAAGATAAAGGAATGGTACAACGGTTACCGTTTTGAGGAGAATGCCAAGACGGTTTATAATCCGGTCTCTCTTGCTCAGTTTTTTGAAAACGGTGGTAAATTCAATAATTACTGGTTTTCCACCGGGACTCCGTCATTCCTGATGGAGCTGACCAAGCAAAAAGATTTTAATTTCGAATCAGCATTGAAAGAAGCCGTACCGCAAGTTGCATTCAATGCCTTTGAAATCGATAATATCGACCCGCTGACATTATTGCTGCAAACAGGCTACATTACGATCAAAGGAACTGAAGAACGTTTCGGGCAGACCTGGTATTTTCTGGATTTCCCAAACCGTGAGGTAGAAGGAGCATTCAGTGCCTATATTTTGAACAGCTATGCTGGCAAGACCCAGACCGCGTCAGTGCAATTTACTGCTGAAATAGCAACTGCGCTGTTGAAGAAAGATTTGAAAAAGCTCCGCAAAGTAATGGAAATATTCTTTGCCGGGATTCCTTATACTTCACATAAGAAGCAGGAATCAACTTTCCAGACAATCTTTTTTTCAATATTCCGCCTGCTGGGATTGTATGTTGAAGCTGAATCAGCAACCAATGACGGCAGGATCGATGCTGTTGTTCAGACCAAAGATGCCATATTCATCTTTGAATTTAAGCTTGATAACGATCCAACAGCATTGGAACAGATCAGGGGAAAAGAATACTGTAAAAAGTATTTGCTTGACAAACGGGAAATCTACATTGTTGGTGTGAACTTTGATTCTGAAAAGGGCAATCTTGCCGGCTGGGAAGATGAGAAATTGGAAAAATAACATCCTCTTTTCAGTTTTGACTCTGTTCCCTTTACAGGCAGGTAAATAACTTTCCTTTGAGGTAATTTCAAAAGTCATTCAAAAGAAGGTAAAGATGCCTGAAAGAATAGCAATCTTCTTCAGGTGATGGTATATTATTGGCAACAGACAAGTATCATTGATCAATCAAGAGGAATTCAATATCGTGAAAGAGAAACCCATTCTTTGCAAGCCGGTCCCCGGCGGTATGACTGAACAGGAAAAAGCCGAAGCAGGACTCCTTTACAACCCAAATCAGACCACAGAAATGGCAGACTACCGTTTCAAGATACAGGATGCCATTCATGAATACAATCAGTTCCGTCCTTCCCAGGTACAGGAACGGCGTGATTTTCTGGCAAAGATCTTTGGTAAGATCGGAAAAAACTGCAACATTTTGCCCCCCTTCAAATGCGATTACGGATTCCGCATCGAGGTGGGGGAAAACTTCTTTGCCAACTACAACTTTATCGTTCTTGACGGCAACTACTGCCGTTTCGGGGACAATGTGTGGATCGCCACCAATGTTTCCATCCTTGCTGCAGGACACCCCCTTGATGTGCAGGACCGCATCGACGGCTGGGAATATGCCTTCCCCGTAACTGTGGGCAACAACGTCTGGATCGGCGGATCAGTGACCATCCTCGGTGGTGTGACCATCGGCGACAATGCTGTGGTGGCGGCGGGGGCAGTGGTGATCCGTGATGTTCCACCTGATACTCTGGTTGCCGGGAATCCGGCACGGGTCATCCGTAAGATCACCGCCGAAGACAGGAAGAAGTATCAGTGGGCGGAACAGGATAAAAAAGAAAGATGATTTTCCGTTTCTTTCCGGAAGGGGCAAATCTTCAAAAGGAGATCGGATAATGAAAAAATTCATATTGGTGCTGTTGACCGCATTACTCTTTGCTCCGGCTCTTTCTGCCGGAGATTTTGATGATAAAGGTCTTTTGACCGGTTGGCGTTTTTTTCCGCTTCAGCTGGATGCAGGGCTTGTTAAAAGCAGAAAACTTGTTGATGAGGAAACAAATACATTTATTTCCGTCGGATTGCTGCTTCTGGAACAGAAATCTGCAGTTCTGTCTGTGGCACTTCTTGCCAACAGATTGCAGAATAATTACGGGATCCAGCTGCCTTTGTTCCTTGGATCTGTGACAGATAACAACTACGGAATTTCTTTCGGTTGGGATAATTTCAGTAAAAAATGTTACGGCATACAGCTGGGGGTATTGAATCACTGCTTTGCCGGGGAGAAAATCGAACCGCAGCATGAACGCTGGCAATTTTTGGGAATGAACATTGCCGATCGGGTGTATTTAGGCGTGGTCAATATTTCTGATAAACTCCAGATCGGCTTATGCAACCTCAGTCCGGGGAACGCCTTCCAAATCGGTCTGTTGAATTACAATGCCCGATCCTTTATTCCCTGGTGCCCTGTCATCAACTTTGACATGGGGAATGAAACGAAGCCTTCCGCAAAGGAAGATGGGCAAAAAAAAGAAACTTCAAAGAGGTAATTTCAAAAGTCATTCAAAAAATGGCAAAGATGTCATTCGCAAAGAGCTGTAAAGGGTAGTTTGAGGGTGCTACCTGTTTGAGGAGTTTTGAAATTGCCTCGATTATTAAAGTATTTTGATTCTTTCCGGTTGTAATTTCGTTTTCAAATAGTTATATTATGGCAATAATGTCGGGGATTGCAAAATATAAAAGCATCTGTCAACAACAAAGGTTTTCTGGATTTGTTATGAAAAAATTTCTTTTATGTATAAGTGTGATCTGCCTGTTTTTTCCATTCAAAGCGGCAGCATGGAAAGCGTTGGATTACAGCCATCCGGCAAACTGGGTGATTCGCGAAGAAATTATCCGGGAAAATTGTGAAGTCGATCTTTTTTATGTGCTGCCGACAATTTATTCGGATAAAAACCATGTTTATATGCATTGGCACGACAATAAAGCAATTCAGAAAAAAGCACAGATGATCGCCGTCCAGCATGCCGGGATATTTTCCCCGTACTGCCGGGTATTTGCTCCATATTACCGGCAGGCGGAGTTCCGCAGGGCATTGCAAGAAATCAATATGCCTGTGGATAAACAGACTTTTATCCAGCATGGTATCCACGATGTCCGGGCTGCATTCCGTTATTATATGAAACACTTCAATAAAGGGCGTCCGTTTATTCTGCTGGGTTTCAGTCAGGGATCGATGGCTCTGCTTGAGGTGATGAAGACCGAATTTGCAGATCCTGATGTCAATAAAAAATTAGTAGCCGCTTACCTGATAGGTTATCCCCATATGCCGAAAACATTTCCGCAATATCCGCATTTGCGTACTGCAAAGAAAGCTGATGATACCGGAGTTATCATAACCTACAATTCACAGGCTTCCGGCAACGTCAAATCTCCCTTTACCGGAAAGAGTGAAGTTTATTGTATAAATCCGGTCAATTGGCGGACTGACGGTAAACCCGCAGAAAAAACAGAACATAAAGGCAGTCGTTTTTTTGACTTCAAAAACGGCAAAGCGACCGATAAAAAAGCATTTGTTTCGGCAAAGATCGACCTTGCAACCGGTGGGCTTGTGGTCGAACCCGCCCAGGTGGGTAAATACGACAGCCGCAGTTTGGGAACCGGAGTTTATCATATGTTTGATTTGAATTTTTTCTATTACGATTTGCGTATCAATGGAAAAGTGAGGAGTTCCGCATTCCGGAAGTGATTTTCTTACTCTGTTGAGATTGCAGAAACGCTGTCAGCCAGAATATTTTTGAAAAAAATATATACAACAGGTGCCCTGTCATCAACTTTGACATGGGGAATAAAACGAAGCCTTCCGCAAAGGAAGATGGGCAAAAAAAAGAAACTTCAAAGAGGTAATTTCAAAAGTCATTCAAAAAATGGCAAAGATGTCATTCGCAAAGAGCTGTAAAGGGTAGTTTGCACTTGCTGCCTGGCTTGTCCCGCCGTAGCTTTATGCGGAGGGGGAAAGGTAACAACCGCTTGTCCCGCCGCAGCTTTATGCGAAGGCGGAAAAACGCTCCCTTTATCAGA
>JAFTIE010000131.1 GCA_017457065.1 Lentisphaeria bacterium | reverse complement strand
TGCTTCTGATAAAGACAAGGAAACAGTTGAGTATCCCGCATGGCAAGGTGATGCTGCCAATCAGCATATTTCTACCGCTGTGATACGCAATGCTCCCATGCGGAGCCCTTGGGAACTTGGCTTTATACATCGCGGAATTCCTTTCCAGACCATCAACTTGAAAAAGGCGGGGGGAATTGATGGAGGAACTGCTTTGGATGATGTGGCTCACGATGCCGCTAATTTTGCGAACTGGATTGAAGGACGCGGAACCAGATATGAGTATGGCGATGCAGGCATTCTTGATCAGATCAAGATGACTGAATTCAATAAATCTTATGGCAAGATCGATATGAGGTCGCTCCTTGTAACAACAAATCCGGATTGGTGGATATCTGCCGGAAGTGGGGAAACGGTTGAGCCAATCGACACACTCAACAGAAATATCTTCAAATCCCTCTTTGAAAATATGAGAATTCAGGCGCCGTGGCGTTTTCTGATCGAATCTGCTGAATTTGAGACAGCTCCGGCTCCCCCTGCACCGGGAGTAGCCAACCCCGAATGGTATGGAGCAAAAATAGGTACTAATCCGGTGGCAGACACTTTTCCGATGAATAATATTCCGGCAGAAAAGTTGAGATCAAAGATATTTAACAACGGCAATATGACAACTTTGTTTGTCAGCGGAGATAATGATGCCGCACAGGAAGAACGCATTGGAAAGGTCGTTAACCTTATTGAAGCCGAAAGCAATTCTTTACCAAATGTGTTCAGGATCGTTGTAGTAGTTCAGAATATTCGTGATTTTACCGGAAGTGTTGTACGGTTGGATTCCAATCGTGTGCCTCAAACTTTTACCGCAATGACAGGTCGGTTTGATGCCAATATCGGTTCCTCTGTTGATAACAGTATCTATTATGATGAGATACTCGGCGAAAGCCGGATGCTGGTGACGGTGGAAAAGATCCATTATATGGAAGGCAATACGCCCCGGGCGCGGCTGCGGGTGAAGCAGATCGAGTATCTGGATTGAGGTTTGGTCGGTTCAGGAGATTTTTGAAGCTCCGGGCAACGGCCCGGATGCTTTTTTTAAGGTAACTTACATGGAAGTGAGGTTGGAATGAAAGTTACTCCGGAAACAGTGGTTCTGGTGGATTGCAATTGCAATGAGATCCAGAAAATCGCACGCGCTGTTCGCAGTGCAAAGGTCTATACTATGGTTATGCCCTGTTCCGTTCCTTTGGAACGGCTCCAGGCGGAAAAACCTGTGGGTATCATCTTCTGCGCTGATAACAATGATCCCGAACTCGCCGCCAAGGCTGCCGGTATCGCCGCCCTTGATCTGCCAAAGATCGCTGTCAATGGCGCCGCATCCATGTTCCCCGGTATCCCCGCTGTGCAGTTGGAAAATGCCACCGCTGTGGAACCTCTGGTCAAATTCTGCTTCGACCAGTGCGGCTGCACCGGCAAGTGGACCATGGAAAACTTTATCGAAGAAGCTGTGGCGGATATCCGCGCTCAGGTGGGCGACCAGACCGTGGTCCTGGGACTCTCCGGCGGCGTTGACTCCAGCGTCGTGGCGGCTCTCATCCACAAAGCCATCGGTAAACAGCTGACCTGCGTTTTTGTCAACCATGGACTCCTGCGCAAAAATGAACCCGAAAATGTTCAGAAGATCTTCACCGAAACCTTCGATATGAATCTGGTCTACATCGACGCAACCGACCGCTTCCTCGATAAGCTCGCAGGTGTCGATGAACCCGAACGCAAACGCAAGATCATCGGTAAAGAGTTTATCGAAGTTTTCGCCGATGCCGCAAGAGAAGTCAATGCCCCCTTCCTCGGTCAGGGCACTATTTATCCGGACATCCTTGAAAGTATCTCCTTTGATGGTAAACCCGCTATCAAGAGCCATCACAACGTTGGCGGTCTCCCCCCCGACCTCAAATTCAAACTGGTGGAGCCCGTTGAACGCCTTTTCAAAGATGAAGTCCGTCAGGTGGGCAGACTCCTGGGATTGCCTTCGATCATGCTTGACCGTCATCCTTTCCCCGGTCCCTCTCTGGGGGTCCGCCATGTGGGAGCCATTTCACGGGATACCCTCGCTGTCTTGCGTGAAGCAGACAACATCGTCACTGAAGAACTGCTCAAATCCGGCTGGTACGCCAAGACTTGGCAGACCTTCGCTATCTTCGTCCCCGTCAAAACCACCGGTATCCGTGACGGCGGCAGAAGCTATGACAACGTTATTGCCATCCGCTCCATCAACAGTGTGGATGCCGTTACCGCTGAAGTGGTGGAGCTCCCCTGGGATCTCCTCTTTACCATGTCCAAACGTATCGTCTCTGAGGTCAAAGGGGTCAACCGTGTGGTCTACGATATCACCCAGAAGCCCCCGGCGACAATCGAGTGGGAGTGATTTTTTCAGGAAAATTTAACTTCCACTGACAATAAACTTCTCCTTTCCTGCGTTATATGGTCGAATCCCCTTGAGGAAATGGGGTATAGATCCAAACGAACGGAGAGGAGAAGTGAGTAATTTATGAAAAGGAGTCTTTTTTCAACAGTTTTGTGTGCCGCCTTGATCGGTTTTTCAGCAAGTGCTTTCGCTGATACCACCGAAGGCGGCTCTGCTGTGCCCGGAAACGGCGGTCAGCGCGGTCAGCGCTGGGGCGGCAGACGCGGCGGCATGGGCGGCGGTCAGCGCTGGGGAGGTCCCCGGGGCGGTATGGGCGGTCAGCGTTGGGGAGGCGGTCAGCGCCGGGGCGGTATGGGTTTCGGCGGCATGATTTTGGGCAGGATCTCCAAAGAATCCGATATCCAGCAGAAGTTTCCCAAGGAATACGCTGAGATCGCCAAACAGCTCATGGACGCCGAAAACAAACTTCAGGAACTGGCGAAAAAAGCTAAAGTCGAACTGCCTGTTGACAACAACAATGTCTACCGTCAGCTCAAAGCCAAAGCTCCTGCCGAGTTTGCCGAAATCGAATCCAAACTCAAAGAACGGGAAACCATGCGGGAAGGTTTTGAAAAACTCCGTGCTCTTGCCGAAAAGCACAATCTTAAATTGGCTTTCGGTTTCGGTATGGGAATGCGCCGCGGCAGCGGTGAAATGCAGCAGAGCAGTCAGCGTCCCCAGATGCGCCGTAATGAAGCTGCCAGGATCCGTGCCGTCCGGGAAAAGTTCCCGAAGGAGTGGGAGCAGGTGAGAAAACTTCAGCGTGAAGGCAAAAAACGGGAAGCTGAAGAAATGATCCGGGAGCTGATGCGCCGTGTCGATGCTTCCAAGGCATCAGCGAAAAAATAAGCTGTAAGCCTTTGATCTGCAGGGGGGAATGAATTTTAATGGCACTTTTGGGAAAAAATAAATTTACAGTTGTTTTCTGCTCTCAGGAAATATTCCGGGGAGCGGTTTTTGCTAAACGCAACGCCAAATGGACTCTGACACGCTGGGGAGAGGTCTCCTCAGGTCCGGAGCTCCCCGGCGACCGTCTCAAGGCTCTTCTCAAAGAGATAGGCTATTCCAGCGATACAGAGCTTTTCCTCACAGGAGAACTCTCTGACAGTTTCTGTTTTAATTGGGAGTCTTTCCCCCTGCCTCCCAAAGAACAGCACAACGCAGTGGAAATGGAACTTGCCGCTTCTCTGCCCGGAAATATGGACGATCCCGTTTTTCAGTTCACAGAATCCCCCGTGAACGAAGAGGGCAGCGTCACCGTCAGAGTCTGCGCTTTCCCCGCTTCTTCTCTGGATCAGGTCGCCGCTATGCTCAATCGTGCCAACTGCAAGGCGGATGAACTTGTTTCCCCCATGATCTGTCTTGTTTCCGGTGATGCTCCGGCACACTTTGATGTGATCAACAGTGACTTTTTCTTCCACAACGGCGTCTGGAAAAAATGCGCCGGCAGAGAAAAACTTCTCGCTGATGCCGCTGAATCGTGGAAGAAGGTCATGAATGAATTTTTTGTGCTGCCTGCCGACTTTGATGTGGCACGATTCCTGAGTGTGCTCCTTGTGGCCCGCCTTGAGTGCTCCGAAAAATCCATAAAAGAGCGCATTTCTCTTAAAGTCCTTCCTGACCAGTCCCGCCCTTTGCGCTACAGGACTCAGATACAGTTTATGGTCATATTGCTTGTGCTGCTTATCGCCAATCTGCTTTGGGCGGCATATCTCAATTACGGCGGCGAATACAGAGAAGCCCGTGATGTGACAGCTGCCATCGACTCATGCCGCCGTAAAATCACTTCTATCAACTCCCGCCTCAAACGCAATCAGAAGGCTTCAAGAGATATGGCAAGAGTGGTGGAGATCACCGCCGGTGAAAGTGATATCATCGGCAAACTTGCCACATTTTCCAAACTTCTTCCCGAAAATGTACTGGTGTCAAGTATGCGCTGGAGCGACTCAGGCGTGGATCTGCAGCTTCAATCTGAAAATGCCAATATCAATCTGCCTGAACTTCTCAAACCCCTCACTTTCTGGAAAATAGGCAATCTGCAGCAGCGCCAGATGTGGGGCAGTGATGTGACATCCATCAATCTGCGCCTCGTTCCCAACGTAGACGACGGCAAGGAGAAAGATAAGAAAAAAGGCGGCACCATGCGCCGCAGACAGTATAACTCCGGAAGGGGAGGCAGAAGATGAGTCTTGATGTGAAGAAATTTTTGTCCACCCCGAAAGGACAGTTGATCGGTTCCATTTCCGCTCTCGGTCTTGTCTGGCTTATACTGCTGCTCTATTTCGGCGGTGAATTTATCAACAGTCTCCCCAGCGCCGACAGTTTGAGCGACTCCAAAAGAGAGCTCAAGAAACAGCAGAAGCTCCTTGAAAAAGCCCAGAGCGAAGAGCGGGAGTATCTCAAGCTCAGAGAGAAATACAACGACAAGATCCGTACCGCATGGCGCGAAAGCGAACATGGTCTGGTGGAAACCCGGCTCCGCCGTATCGTTTCAGATACAGCCACAAAACTGGAGCTTCGACCCAACAGTCTGGGAACCGTCAGGACCAACCGCATCAATGAGGATTTCTATTTCGCTGAAATAGACATCACTATGAACGGTACTTACGAAGAGGTGATCAAATTTATTGCCGCCGTGGCGGAGTGCAAACCCAAACTCAGCTGGAGACGTCTGGATCTGCGTCCTGATTTCCGCCGCCGTTTCGCCCGTGCCAACAATACCAATCTCGCCGCCGCCCGTGCTCAGGCCGTTCAGGATCAGAACGCTGTCAATGTCATGTTCAACGGCGTGATACGGGTCATCGGATATGATGGTCCTGTCAATGTGGCAGCTTTGCAGAAGAAAGGGACAAAGGCTCCCCAAAAGAAAGGAAACGCACAGAAATGAAAAGTCCCCTGATACTTCTCAACTGTCTTCTGGCAGCAGGCGTTTGCTTTGCTTTTGTAAGCAATATCAGAAATCTTTCCAAAGAAGAACAGGTCGTCCCTGTAAAACGGGTGCGCAAAGCGGGACCTCAGGAGAGATCCAATGCTGAGCCCGCAGCGCCGCCTCTGACCCCTGAACAGCAGGTGCAGAATATTCTTACAGCCAATATCCTTAATCCCGACCGCAGTCCCAACACCGGCGCCAGGGGGCGCAACCGCCGGGTACAGCTTTCCCTTGTGGGGACCTTCAAGATCGGCAAAAGTGAAGGTGCCATTATCCGTGTCCGCGGCGCAGTCGCCCAGAACCGCTTCATGCAGATGGGCGGCGGCATGTTCGGTATGCCCGGTATGCCCGGTATGCCCGGTATGGCAGCTCCCGGAGCCCCCAACGCTCAGAATAACAACGGCAATGCTGCCGGTCCCCGGATCAACTCCGGACGTTCCGAGGGCAGGGGCGGCATGATGTCAGGCAATGACAACCGTATGCGTTTTACCTCCATGTTCCGCCAGATGTCCGGCGAGGAGGAGGATGTGGATTCAGCAACTACCGGAACCAAGCAGTATGTCAAGGTGGGGGAGACCCTTGCCAGCGGACACACTCTCGTTGAGGTACAGCGTTTCAAAGTGATCCTCAGCCGCGGCGGAACCAAGACCGAACTGCTTCTTGAAGATCCCTCCAAAAATCAGATCAGACGCAGTTACTCCCGCCGCATGAGCGCCGGACAGCGCTTTATGCAGAACTCCCTTAACACCCAGCGCCAGATGATGCAGATGATGCAGCGCATGTCCTGGGGCATGAACCGTGCCATGTACAACCTTAACCGCAGTATCAACAGTGGCGGCGGCAACGGCGGACGGGGCGGCGGCAGACGATAAGTTTTTTCAAATATCAATAATATAAAGTGGGAAACAGAAAACAATGAGAAAAGTTGTTGAAAAAATCTTGTGGGGAAGCACCGTTTTGATGCTGATCCTGTCTTTCGGATGTCAATCAGGAAATGATGATGAATTTGATGAAAACGCTCCTGAAGAGGATCGTTTCCAATTCCTGCGGCGGGAAGATATCGTTCCTCATGTGGACAAAAAAGAGCAGATGCTTGAAGAACAGGTGGATACCAAAGCTCCTTATCCTCATCCTGTGAGTCCTGACAAGGTCAGGAAACTGGAAATGAAGCCCATTCCCAAGGCCAAGATCATTCCCGGCGGCTCAACTGCCAATGCCCCCAGATTCTACGATGATTTCATCGCCCTCAACGGTGACGAAGAGATCCCTGTCTCTCTGGTCTTCAACAGTGCACCGCTTCTCGATGTGCTTTCTGCGTTTGCCGATGTGTTGAACTTCAACTTCATTGCCGACAACGATCTGCGCGGCGTGGTCACTTTGAATTTGAACTCCAATATGACCCGCCGGGAGTTGTGGAACACTTTTGAACGCATGGTCCATCTTTCAAGCGCCGGTATCAAGGTCGAGGACTCCATTTTGCGCATCGTAGGCTCCGGAAAATTCGCCAAAGAAGCCGACCACAAGATCGGCACTTCCGCTGAAAGCGAGATCCTTTACTATCCTCTGACCACTGCCACGGGCCGTGAGGCGGTCAATCAGCTCAAACCCTTTATGAGCCGTGATGCCTCCATCGTCGATCTGACCCGTCCCAACGCCGTTATGGTCTGTGATCTGCGTCCCAGTATCGCCAAAGCCAAACAGCTTCTCGATCTTATCGACCGCAACGGCAGAAGGACCTGGCCCCGGGTGGTCATTCCCTGCCACAATGTGCTGCCCAGCAAGGTCGTTATGGAAATGCAGGAGATCCTCCCCGTCCTCGGTTTCAATGTCTTCAAAACCAATGACCGCAACGAACTCCCCGGCTCCGTCAGAATGTCCGCCGTTGACCGTCTGGATGTGGTGGTCGCCTCTGCTGCGACTCAGGAGGCGATCGATTTGATCAAAGAGTGGGTCACGCTCCTTGACAGTTCCGACAAAAACGATCAGGAGCGGATCTTCGTCTACAAGGTGCGTCACAACCGTGCCGAACAGCTGGCATACGCTCTTTCGGTCATCTTCAACACCACCGGTGTCAACCTTTCCATGGATACCAACACCGGCAATATCCGTACTCAGAATATCAACTCCAGCAGTGTCAACCGGAACACCGCCAACAACGCCCAGCGCAATCAGGTGATGTCAAGAGCCAATACCATTGCCAATACCCTGAGCGATACGAGCTCCAATATCTTTGACCAGCAGGTGCGTGTCCACTCTGACGGCGTTTTGAACCGTCTGGTGTTCCGTACTGTGCCCAGAACTTACGCTGCCATCAAGGCGCTCCTTGACAAATTGGACGTGGTTCCTGCACAGGTGCTGCTTCAGGTCATGGTGGTTGAGGTAACGCTGACCGAATCCACACAGTTCGGTCTTGAGTTTTCCGGATATACCTCCCACGGTGATGCAACGACCCTTTTCGGCAATCACTATTCCGGTTCCGGGACCGGGCTCAATCCCTTCATCGCCAACGCTGCCGCCAACGCCGCTGCCGGTGCAGCCAACGCCGCCGCCGCCAGTTTGCGTACCGGCAACGACCGTCAGACAGGCGGAACCTTTGTCATCGCCGACCCTGACAATCCCCAGAAGCGTTTCGGATACATCCGTGCTCTTGCGGGCAACGGCAAGGTCAAGGTCATTTCAAGTCCTCAGCTTCTTGTGACCAGCCATAACAAAGCCAACATGCAGGTAGGCAGTTCCATCCCCATTCTGACGCAGGGGATCTCAAACAGCGAATCCAACACCAACGTGACCCAGAATTACCAGTACAAAGATGTGGGTGTGATCCTTGAAGTGACCCCCCAGATCACCAGTACGGATCTGATCGCTCTCAATGTATCTCAGGAAATTTCTGCCAAAGTCGATCCTTCCTCCACTGACCCCATCCAGTCTCCTTCGATCTCCACCCGGAAAGTGGAATCCACTATGACGATCGCCAACGGACAGACCATGATCATCGGCGGATTGATCCAGGAAAGGACCAATGATACCCTTGACTCTCTGCCCATCATCAACAAGATCCCTGTACTCAACCGCCTTTTGGGGTCCACTAACGCAAGCGTTGAACGCAGCGAG
>JAFTIE010000130.1 GCA_017457065.1 Lentisphaeria bacterium | reverse complement strand
TGTCAAAGCGCCCTCGCTTCGATCTGACAAAGGGAGCGTTTTCGGCTGTTACCTTACAGGTAGCAACCTCAAACTACCCTTTGCAGCTCTTTGCGAATGGCATCTTTGCCATTTTTTGAATGACTTTTGAAATTACCTCTAAAATCTGTTAAAAAGTCCACCGGGTGATAACTCCGGAAAAAGAAGGAATTGCAATTATGTTTATTGATGTCCATGCCCATGCCTACCGGAAAAGTCCTGTCTACGGTCCCAAGGGGGGACGTAAATGGGTGACGCCGGAAATGTTGCTGGAGTTCTATGACCGGCACGGGATCGAAAAAGGGGTGCTTATGCCTCTGCTGGGCCCTGAATTTTATCCCCCTCAGCCCAATGAAGATATCCTTGAAGCGGCGGAACGGTTCCCCGGCAGATTCATCCCTTTTTGCAATGTTCATCCTTACGCCATGAGCTATGACCCCGGCGCTCCTTTGGAGCTGCTCTTTGAACAGTATAAAGAGATGGGATTCAAAGGTGTGGGGGAAGTGACCTTCAATCTGCCCTTTTTCGACCCTCACATGCAGAATTTTTTCCGTGCTGTGGAAAAATGCGGTCTTCCCCTGACATTTCACCTGGCACACCGTCTGGGGGGATGTTACGGCGTTTACGATGAACCGGGACTCCCCGGATTGGCGGAAACGCTGCAAAAATTCCCCAACTTGAAGATGCTGGGACACAGCCAGACCTTTTGGGCGGAAATCGGAGAACTGGATATGGTCTATGACCGTGCGGGGTATCCCGAAGGGAAAGTCAAGGAAGGTACTGTTCCCAAACTGATGCGCCGTTTTCCCAATCTTTACGGGGACCTCTCTGCCGGATCAGGTGCAAACGCTCTCATGCGGGACGAGGAGTACGCCGTGAAGTTTCTGACGGAGTTTCAGGACAGACTCTGTTTCGGTATGGATGTGTGTCTTGAGCCGACGGATGCAAATGCAAAGCTTGCTTATTTCCTTATCAAGCTCCGGGATGAAAAGAAGATCTCAGAAGAAATTTTCCGGAAAGTCGCCGGAGAAAATATTTCCAAACTTCTCGGCTTGTGATTTAAGGCGTTCTTTTCATGTCCCGCCCTGCCAACACTGCTGTCGCAGAGAAGCTGCGTAAAAAAATCCTCTCAGGAGCCTTTGAAAAGACCACTTTTCTTCCTCCTGAGCGGCAGCTTGCCGAAGAATTTCAAGTAGGCAGGGCGATCATTCGCGGAGCGCTGCGGACTCTGGAGGATGAAAAGATCATTTACAAGGTCCCACATAGAGGATGGCGCCTTCTCAAAAGAGAGGCACGCAGACTGAAAAGGATCCTTTTGCGCCTCTCTTCCCGCATGAATGCCGAAGGATACGAAGGCATGGGACTTGTGGCAGGGATCTGTTCCGGAGCAAATGACATCTATGCCGAGGTGATTCTCTCATCCCCCCCCATGGAACTTGATAAAAAGGAACTTTTGGAGCGCTATAACGCAGGTGACATTCAGGGGATCATTTTTCTTGAAGCCGCCTCTGATGTGTCGATCCGTCAGCTGCTTGACAGCGGGATCCCCTGCGTTGTCGCCAATCTTGAGGAAAATCTGCAGCTGCCCTGTGTCCGCATGGATTACCATGCCATCGGCGCCATGGCAGGGAAAGAGCTGCTGGACCGGGGATACCGGAATATAGCAGTCTGCGGCGGCAGTCTGGAGCGGTTTATCTACAAGGAACTTCTTGCCGGGTTCCGGGAGATCATGGATGAGGCGGGGATAGAGCTCGACGGCTCCCGGATCCTGTGCGGGAAAGATGAGCTTTTGCAGGAAAAGCTCTCTGCTCTGCTCAAAGCTCCTGCAGGTCAGCGCCCGGAAGTTTTTTTCACCCTCAGAGACTACCGTGCAGGAAGGCTTTACGAATCCTGCGCCCAATACGGCTTGAAGATCCCTGATGATGTGGGGATCATCAGCTATGATGATATTTCATGGCCTGCCGCCCGCCGTCAGGGATTGAGCTCCATCCGTGAAGATGTTTACCGTATCGGGGAGGAATCGGTGCTCATGCTGCAGAAGATCTATGAATCAGGGACCTTGAACGTTGAAAGTATTGCTCTGCCGGGAGTATTGGCAGAGCGTACCAGTTTGAAGCGGCTTTTATAAAATTGCCTTTGAAATCAAATGTTCCCCAGATGGACGTGGTGGAATCCCCTTTCAACTACCCGCATGGCGATTTGCCGCAGCAGGGCAGGGGGGGTGGGAGGGGCGCTTCTGAAACGGAATGCCGGATGATAGGCTGAAAAGTGCAAGGGTACAGCAGCTCCCAGATTTTTTGCCACCCAATCAAGATATGCGTCAATGAGTTCCGGAGAGTCGTTTTTCCCGGGGATCACCAGATTGGTGAGCTCCAGATGTTTCCCGAGAGAGTGGAAATATTTGATGGACTCCAGAACTGAAGCAAGTTTTCCCTGACACATGGAACTGTAGAATTCCTCAGAAAAACCCTTCATATCAAAGTTTGCGGCATCTATCAATGGATAGATCTCTTTGGCGGCTTCAATGGTGATAAATCCGTTGGTGACGAAGATGTTTTTCAATCCCGCTTCATGTGCCAGACGGGCTGTTTCAACAGCATATTCGGCAAAGACCGTGGGTTCGTTGTAGGTGTAAGCGATGGAACGGCTTTTGTACTTCAAAGCCAGTTCAACCAGATCTTGAGGCGTGAAATAACGGAAATCCATCTCCTCCCGGGGCTCTGTGTTTGACAATGTGTCATTCTGGCAGAAAAGACATCCCAGATTGCAGCCTAAGGTCCCTACAGAAAAAACTTGTGTCCCGGGCAGAAAGTGGTAAAGGGGCTTTTTTTCAATGGGATCATTGTGCATGGCAGCAGGAGTTCCGTAGACCAGAGAAAAAAGCTTTCCCGCTTTATTTTGCCGGACGCCGCAATAGCCCCGCTTCCCGGGGGCGATGAGACAGCGGCGGGGACAAAGGTGGCAGCGGACACTTTGATTTTCTCCGGGGCTCCACCAGCGTGCGGGATGATACTCCATAAGATCTTTCTCCTTTGATTATACCTGCATTGATAATATAGTCCCAATATCTGTTTTTGTCAATGGCAAAACAGCCCCGGATTCCTATGGTGATGAAGCTGCAGAGAAAAAAGTTTGAAAAAAAGTCAGAAAAACTTTTTGCAACGCTTGTAAAACAGAAAAGCAGGGATATATTACTTGAGAATATCTGAGGCAATTTCAAAACTCCTCAAAATTGTCAAAGCGCCCTCGCTTCGATCTGTTAAAGGGAGCGTTTTCGGCTGTTACCTTACAGGTAGCAACCTCAAACTACCCTTTACAGCTCTTTGCGAATGGCATCTTTGCCATTTTTTGAATGACTTTTGAAATTACCTC
>JAFTIE010000129.1 GCA_017457065.1 Lentisphaeria bacterium | reverse complement strand
GTGCGCCGGGAGCGCTGCAAGAGAGGGGGCTTGGGGGAGAGAGGCGTTGACGCCTCTTGCCCCCAAACTCCCCGGGCGCAATGAAATAAAATCCGCCTCAAGTATTCTCCTCAACCAAAATGTTTGAGCAAAGTAAAAAAGTGTATAGCCATTCACCTTGGGGAGTTGAGCATACCATTCTTTTTCTGCTTACACAATAAAAAAGGCTATTGCTTACCTTTTTTGAGGTTTTGCAACAGCCCCTTTTGATTTTTTACGAAAATCAGTCGCAGACTTCGTCGAGAGACCACACTCCGGTACACAGGGGTCTTTCTTCGATCCACTTTCCATTGGTGAAGTCAGGAATAGGAATGGGCATACTGCCGCAGGCGATGGATTGCTCTGAAAGACAGGTCAAAGCCATCCATGCGGCGCAGTCGTAGACGTCGATAGGGGGCGCTGTGCGGGTGCGGACCGCATCACAGAAGGCTTGAAGCACCAGAGCGTCCATGCCCCCGTGTCCGCCGATGATCTCTTGGCGGAACTTTTTCCAGATGGGGTGGTCGTACTTTTCATACAGTTCATCGATGGGGGTCCACTCGTGGACGGTATAGGGATTCCCCGCCACATCCAGTTTTTCGTATTTGGGGCTGATGCCTTCGATGTAGACGCCTTTGGTATCCTCGACCCAGATGCCCAGTGTTCCCTGCACCCGGCAGTCACGGGAGTAGGGACGGGGCAGGGAAACGCCGTGGGTCATGGTGATGGTCTCGCCGTTGGCGCATTTGATGACGGTTGTGACGATGTCTCCCTGATTGTAAAAGACCTGTCCTCTGCCGCTGCGTTCAGCTTCAAGCATGAATCCCCTGCCCTTGCTGGCGGTACTGGTCAGAGAAACGAAACGGTTGCCCCGGTTGATCCGTAAAATCTTGGCAATGGGACCGATCCCGTGAGTGGGGTAAAGGTCGCCGCACCGTTTATAGTTGTGCATTTCCCGCTCCCGACGGTTATCCAAGCGCGCCATTTCGCTCAGATCATGTTCATATCCGCAGCAGCAGTGGATCAATTCACCGAAAAGACCTTTTCTGACCAGATTGAGAGCCATCAGTTCGTTACGTCCGTAGCAGACATTTTCCAGCATCATACAGGAAACTCCTGTGGATTCGGCGGCGTGGACCAGATGCCACAACTCATCCACACTTGAAGCGCCGCCCACCTCGATACCGGCGTACTTGCCGTTTGCCATGGCTTCTTCGGCGATCTTCAGATGGGAGTTCCACGATGTCGGGATCAGAACTGCATCCACAGCATCGGATTTGATGAGCTCCCGGTAATCGGTGTAAGCTGCGGGCAAAGGCAGTTTTCTTTCCTCAAAGATCTCATTGATCCGCTGTATCCGTGCCGGGTTGGTGTCGCAAATCGCAGTGACTTCAATATTTTTCTGCCGCAGCTCATACAAGGTCGCCAGCAGTGTTTCAGCACGGGCGCCCAGCCCGATCATGCCGAGATTGACAGTTTCAGCCATATATTCCTCCATATTTTTAAGAAAGCTTATACTGTTAATATAACCTCTGGTATGAAAAATTGCAAACCGATCCGGTGAGCCGATCACAAAACTCCCGCCTGAAAATCAGATGGTGATCTCAAACTCCTGATCGTCCTTTGCCATTTCGCAGGCGAAGGGCATCTGAGCACTCAAGCAATTGAAAAGGAGAAAAAAAGGCTCTCCCTGACGGAAGGGAGCTTGAAAAAACGTAAATTTGTGGTAAAGTAGGTGATTGGAGGAACACAATGACAGAAAAACTGACAACATTTCCTGAGAGTCATCCCCGGATCACCTCTTTCAAGATCATTGAGTATGACAATGTCTACTCCAGTCATACCCATTATTCAGGAGCCCACGAACTCCTTTATGTTCTTGAAGGGCGCATGACGCTCCACCTGGGGGAAAATCTGGAGTACCGTGCCGGTCCCGGGGATTTTCTCATCATCCCCGCCGGGACGCCCCACCGGGATGAGTTCGCCGTCCTCAAGGGGCTGCGGATCCACCTCATCATCTTCAAATGGGATGCTGAGGAGTATTTTAAATACGTCAACTGCCGCACCCTTTTCAATCTGCCAAGTGACGTCCGCAGTGAAGCAAGGCGGCGATTGGAGTTCATTCGCGCCCACTGGACTCCCGGCGCTGAGGGGATCTTCAGTGCATCGCTCCAGCTTTACAGTATATTGAGTCTCTTTTACTTTGCCGGTGAAGAAGCCGCTCCCAAAGTTCCGGTCCCTTCAGCCGCAGAGGTCATGCAGCGGGTCAAACATTTTCTGGATCAGAACTGCAACTCACAGATCACTTTGAAAGATGCCGCTGAGTTTGCCGGTTTGAGTCCATCCTATCTTTCAAGGCTCTTCCACCACGAGTTCGGAGTCAGTTTCAACGCCTACCTGACCGCCCGCCGTCTGGAGTCGGCGCGCCATTTGCTCCTGACCACCCGGCTTCAGATCGCCGAGATCGCCAGCCGCTGCGGATTCAGTTCCAGCAGTTACTTCATCAAAGTTTTCCGGACACACTACGGCGTCACCCCCAAGAACCACATCGAGGTCACAGCCTTCACCGGAAAAGGCGGGAAAAAATCGTAACCGGGGGCTGCTGCAGAAAGTCAGCACTCTGCGGACACAGGCGTTGTTCTGCAGCAGCCCTCCCCGGGAAACAACTGGTATCAAGGTTTCAGAAACACTTGAAAACCCAGGTGGCAGGACCAGCTGAAGAGGTGACGGAAATGGTGGAGTCTGTATACTTTTTCCCGGTAAAAAGCTCAAAAGCACCTTTATATCCCCGGGGCAGAGCAATTGTGTGATTTCCCTTGATGCCCGTATGGAACATAACCAGATTTCCATGACGGCGGAAGTAACTTCCCGGTGAGGCGGCAGGCTTGAGACCGGTTTTGAGAAGGATCTTATGCCATTGCGCTGCCTTCAGCGGGTAATTGCCCGAATAGATCACTTTGGATCCATCAGAGAGTTTTTTTACCGCCGCACCGATCTTTCTGTCTGCAGCATATCTGCCGAAAGCACAGGCACCAGGATCGCTGACATGGAAACGCTGTTCCGGTCCCCGGTTCCAGGTTCCGGAGATTCCGCTTTTATTGTCAAAGACAAGATCGCTGTTTTTGCCTTTTTTATCCACGGCGATCTTCATGCCGGTCAGATCTTCCATGGCTGCGGTGGAAAAACCTTCAGGCGTCACATAACCTGCTGCATTTAAGAAAATGGCTGTAACCCCCTTCCTGCGGATCTTCGCTTTGATGGCTTTGCGTTCGGCAGCCGTATTGGTAAAGACGTTGAGGAAGATGTAGACTTTGTATTTTTTCTTTGATGCGAAAAAGTCTGTGTGGCTCAGAAGATCAAATGCAAATCCGGAACGGTAAAGCTGAGGCAGTGTCATGCTGTTGACAAAATGCCCCAGGATCTGCCTTGAATAAAAATTTGGAGCATGATGACGGAGCCGCTCCATGTAATTATAGACAACAGCGATTTCATTGCCCGAATCTCCGGCAAGGGGCAGAGCCTTTTTCATGGCGGGGAGACTTTCTTTGATAGCAAGATCCATTGCCGGATCATCAAAGGAGCACGGGCGGGTCTCTTTGCCGTTGATGGGATCGCAGAACTGAGTCCCGCAGCGTTCAAAGAGCATATTGAACATGTTACGCCGCAAAATCTGACGGGATTCAAGAGCCGAACGGGTCGAAATGTTCTTTTCACTGTATTTGGGGATATGGTGAAAACGGCTGTCATCTTCAATGATCTGTACTTTACCATAGCGCAAAAGAGTGTTGGAAATACCGCGGGAAAGATTGTCTCCCCCCGCCAGACGGGCAACGGGAGTATAGGGCGGAGGACAGGAAAGATAGTCGATATAAGGGGATGAGGCAACTTTATCCAGCAGGACGGTGGCACCTTCCGGGGGATGGTTGCACAGAGGATAGCCGTAATAGGCACCGCAGAGTCTGCCGGGGAAAAGTTTTTTGGAAAGTTCTGCCATGAAAAGAAGCAGATCTGCATGTGTATGAGCATAACAGTCGTAAAAATCCAGTTCTTTGGCATCCAGTTTCAGACAGCGGAAGAAACGGTCTTTCCCCCAGCGTTCTTTGACTGTGGGGACAGAGGCTGTGTCAAAGGTGACTTTGGGATCACGCCATGCTTTGCGCAAAGCTGCAACGGTTTTATATTTGTTTTTCAGGTATTTGCGGAATGCCTTCTGCATAGGCTTGCTCAGGTCGGGAGCCTGAAACATACCGTAACTGTGCCACTCACCGTAGGTTCCGTAACAAACCCGGACACCCATGACCCGTTTTGCCCAGGGCTGTTTGTGGACAAAGGCTGCCAATTTGGTCATCCACTCCTCAATGACTGCGCGCATTTTCACAGACGCCGGAGACGGACGCAAAGGCCGTCCGTAAAGCTCCCCTTTATAGTCAAGTTTGCCTGTGCCGAAGATCATGGCTTCTTCAGGATTTTTTTTGCAGAAATCCTGCATATAAGCGACTTTGAAATACAGCAATATCTTTGCATCGGGAACAAGATTGAGAACTCTTCTTACGCTTTTATCAGTGCGTTCAAAAGTGAGTGTGCCGTCAGGCTTGAGAAAGGTTTCTTCGGACTGTCCCACCTGAAATATTTTCATCCCCAGAGCCCCGTGACGGATGATCCAGCTGTCGTGATAAATATTTCCGCCCGGAACAAGGTCGTAGATAGGCCAAAGGTATTGATCGCCGATCTTGAAGTGGGGCATCCCGTCTTTCATCACAACGGATGAGGGCTGGAATTTTTCTTTTGCAAGTGAAGCCGGCAGTTCCAGGGATTTTCTTTCCCGGTCATTGTAATTTTTGCTTTCAACGGGGGTGAAGAAGTCACAAGTCAGATCCCTGTATCTGCTCCAGGGCGCGCTGAGGATATCACCGTGAACAAGACTTTTCTGCCACTTGCTGTCATCGAACTGCGGCATATACCACTTGTCCTGCCGGGGACCGGAAATGGATTTTGTGTCTGCTGTTGAGTGGAGAAAAATACTTTTCCCGTTGACCAGTTTGATCTCGCCGTAAAGCAGCATTCCGGCGATGCCTTCGCCGTTGACGACTTTGACGGCAAGACAGTTTTTGCCCTGTTTCATAAATCCGGCAAGATCATAGACACGGGTGCCGCTGTGGGTACTGCGTCCGGCATTGTATTTCCCGTTGATCCACAGTCTGCCGCCATCATCATAATTGACCTTGACAACGGCAGCTTTGACTTGTGTCGGCAAATTGAAATTGAAACGGAACAAAGCTTCTGAACCTTTTTTGATGGGCTTGTCCGCCGCCCAGATCCACATGGATTTGGATACCGGTCGGGGATGGATCACCGCTCCCCCGGCAGGCTGCCAGGCTCCTTGAAGAGCAATGGCTCCGCTGCAAAGGAACACTGCCAGTAAAGATTTTACAATACAAGACTTCATTTTTTTCTCCTTTCTGAATTAAGTCGGTAAGAGGCAATTTCAAAACTCCTCAAATTTGTCAAAGCGCCCTCGCTTCGATCTGACAAAGGGAGCGTTTTCGGCTGTTACCTTACAGGTAGCAACCTCAAACTACCCTTTGCAGCTCTTTGCGAATGGCATCTTTGCCATT